>CAJFTX010000079.1 GCA_904420075.1 uncultured Clostridia bacterium
ACATCCGAGAGGGAGAGGCCGACCGAATACCCCTGCTGACGGCCGTCGTTGACATACATCACAATGCTGCCGTCCGCCTTGATTCCGAACGCAGTCCGCGGCGCGGTTCCTCCCGCAAGGCCGCTCTCCACCTCGCCGCCTGTAAGCAGCTTATCTCCGCAGCCGACGGCGTTCTCACAGCCGACAAACCGCTCGTCCCCCGCCGAAATCTGAAACACGACCTCCTGTCCCGGCTGGTAGATATCGAGCCGGTCCACCGGCCCCTTCATATCGCAGCTGAGCACGATCATATCGTCCTCAATCGCGATGGCGCCGTCATACTGCGTCTTGCTCTCCACCACAGCGCGCACCGTTCCGCCGACCGCAAATGAGCCCTCTTTGATCCGGAGAATCACGTCGATGCCGTCGGTCGTATTTCTGCTCGTGCTGCTGAAGTCGGCGTTCAGCATATAGACGCCGTACGGCTGACGCAGTTTATTCAAGTGGTCGATCGGCAGCGTCTGTCCCTCCACTGTCGCGGTGATTGAGATCTCCGGCTTTCCAATAAAGGCGTTCCCCTCTTCGTCGAAGCCGACGGCGAGCTGCCCCGCGTCGGAGCAGCGCAGAATCCCGTCGGTCACAACGATGCCGAGCGGCAGACCGGTCGACATGGAAAAGAAGTCCGCATTGATTCCTGCGACACCCTTGTACCCGTTCTGGTCCATATAGTCCTGGATGTAGTTGATGTCCGACATTCCGTAGAGCTTGTTGCCGTACACCACCTTCGGCATTGCCGTCGCATTCGGCTTGACCGAGAGGAAATACTCCTGTTGCCGGCCGCCCCCGTTCCAGAAGGCGCTGTTGGTGAGGGTGGTGTCCCGCGCGACATCAATATTGCTCTCGTGCAGGTACTCCCCGACCGAGACCACCGCTCCCGCTGAAACTGAGAGCCCCATAACAAGAGCCGTTAATATTGCCGCCGTCCGTTTGATGATCCGTCTCATAAAAAATCTCCAAATTCCAAAAGTCCCAAATTCTTCTAACTGTAAATCGCACGCCGCTCCATATACTAGTTCCATAAACGAATAACAAGGGAGGATCTCAGCAATGAAAGTAGTTGGAGCTGTCGCCGTCGGTATGGTTCTCGGTGCCGCCGTAGCGGGTACTGTCGCCATGAAAACAATGCCCGAGGCGGAGCGCAAGGTGAAGCATCTCAAAAAGAACGTCAACCGCGCCGCCCACGTATTCGGCAACGCCGTGGACACCGTGGGCCACATGAACTGGTTCTGACCGTTTACAAAAAAGGCTGCCTTCCGGCAGCTTTTTTTGCCCGCTTCTTTTTTGAATTATATCAAAAAAAACGGATCGATACAATCTATCTATCTGTTAACTTTTCCCGAAATCGCACGTCGCCCCTGCCCGGTCTCCGGGCAGGGGCGCTTTATTCTTCCGTAATGAGCACCAAAAGGCACTCCCCCGGCAGCTGTTCCCCCGCACCGGCAAACCCCCGGTAGGGTAGCTGCGAGATCAGCGAGGCATCTCCCACAAGATAATTCCGGTCCTCCACCGTAAGCTCCAGTACAAACCCCGCATCCTCCGCCGGTTTCAGCGACTCATCTGTCTCCAGCTCCACCGAGTAGACTCGATCATATTCCCCGGTGAGCTCCCGTTCCGCCTGACCGGCCATATCCGCAAAGGGCGCCGCATTTTTCTCTCTCACCGCATCCTCCTGAGAGAAGAGCGAGGCCTCCGCCATACCGTTCCTCTGCGCCTCCGGCGTCATCTCCGAGCCCGCCGGCAGTCCGCGCACCGCCCAGAAACAGAGCACGAGCCCCATAGCCGCGCCGAGCGCCACTGTGGCCGGCCAGAGGCGCCGCCGGCGTGTCGGCCGCGCCGGTTCCCCGTCGCGCAAAACCGACCTGAAAATCCGCTCCTCCAGTCCCGCCGGAAGCTCCTCCGGCACAGCCGCCGCCTCATGGAGCAGCAACAGCTGCTCATATATCGTCCGGCACTCCGAGCAATGCTTCAGGTGGGAGAGGTACAGCGCGCGTTCCCGTTCCGAAAGCTCTCCGTCCAGAAGTGCGCTGAGATTCTTCTTTACCGCACGGCAATTCATCCTCTCTCACCTCCCTCTTTTTCATTAGACGGCCTCCCCGAGAAAAAGGTTCCCTCCCGCTCCAAAATCACGCGCAGCCGCTCTCTTCCCCGCGCAATCCGCGATTTCACCGTCCCCTCTGAGAGGCCAAGCACCGCCGCGATCTCCGCGTAGCTGAGCCCCTCGAGCTCCCGCAGCGCAAGCGCTGTCCGCTGCCCCGCGGGAAGTTTCGCAATCCCCCGGCGCACCGCCCGCTGAAGCTCTCTGCGCTCGAGCTGTTCCTCCGGCGGCGCATCCGGATCGGGCAGCACAGCAAGCGGGCCGTTCCCCTCCGCCTCGAGCGGCACTGTCTCGCGCCGTTTTCTCCCGCGCAAAAAGTCGAGCGCGGCGTTGGTAGTCACCCGGTACAAAAAAGTGTGAAACGAGCTCTCACCCTGGAATCGGTTCAACGAGCGGCACAGCTTTAAAAACACCTCCTGCGCCACGTCCTCCGCGTCCGCCGGATTTCCGCAGACGCGCAGCGCAATCCGGTACACCTGTCCGGCGTACCGCCGAACGAGCAGCTCAAATGCCCCGCTGTCTCCCTCCGCCGCAGCGCGGACAAGCTCCATATCCGCTCCGGCCGCCGCTCTCTCCTCCGTCATCTCTACTCCTCTCTCTGCAGCGCAAGCGCCCGCTCTAAGAGCGGCGCAACCTCCGCCAGTTCAGTCACCCCATGTGCGGCGGCGCGCAGCTTTGCGCCGCCTCGCAGCCCCTTGAAATACCAGGCGAGATGTTTTCTTGCCTCGAGCATACCGCCCTTTTCTCCTTTTTTCTCCACCAGCAGGTGGATATGCGCCTGACAGATCGCAAGCCTCTGCGCAAGACTCAGCTCCCGCCGCGGTTCTCCTCTGAGGTAGGCACGCACCTCCTCAAAGAGATCCGGACGGCCGAGCGCGGCGCGTCCGATCATCAGCGCGTCGCACCCCGTCTCGCGGAGCATCCGTTCGGCGGACGGACCGTCCTCCACATCTCCATTTCCCACAACCGGGATGCCGACCGCGTCCTTCGTCTCACGGATGCTTCCGAGGTCCACCGGCGGCGCGTAAAACTGGTCGCGGGTCCGGCCGTGCACTGTGAGAAAATCAGCTCCCGCCCGCTCCGCCGCGCGCGCGCAGGCCACCACTGTCTTTTCCGCTTCGGTAAACCCCGAACGCAGCTTCACCGAGAGGCAGGCCTCCGCCGGAAGTCCCGCGCGCACCGCCGCCGTCACCTCGCCCACGAGTCCGGGGTCTCTCATCAGCGCCGAGCCGTCCCCGCTCTTCACGATTTTGGGCGCAGGGCAGCCCATATTGAGATCCACCCAGCGCACCCCTCGTCCGGCCACCAGCCGTGCAGCCCGCTCCATCACTTCCGGCTCATGGCCGAAGAGCTGAATCGCACAGGGCTTCTCCTGTCCGGCACAATCCATGAGCGCCTCCGTCTTCTTGTCTCCGTAGGTGAGCGCCTTCGCGCTCACCATCTCGCTCACCGTCGCGTCCGCGCCCCACCGCTCGCAGACCATCCGAAACGGCAGGTCACACACACCCGCCATCGGGGCCAAAATCAATTTTACATCTTCTTTCCACATAGGGTTAGCATACCACAGATACGCTTCCTGCGTAAAGAGGTCCGCCGGAGTTCTGGCGGACCTCTTTACATTTATAGTAGGAAGTAAGATAACAGCAAACCGAGCAGCAGTGTGACCGCGGAGCCGAGCGCCGCCGCCAGAACGAGACGTCTTCGCCCCGTCTCCGGCCGCTTCACACGCCCGCTGCGCAGCCTGGCGTCCACAATCCCGCGCGCGGCGGCTACCATATCGCCGCGCCGTCTCCCCTGACCCTTGGCGCTGACGATAAAAATCGCCTGGTCAAAAAATTCCGACCCCGTATCCTGTACGACAATCACCTGCTTCTGTATCCCCCGTAACAGCAACCAAAACACCCCTTTGCGCTCTTTTCTGGAGGTATTGTTGGCCACTTTTTTCAATTCTATACTAGGCGGAGGGAATTTCCTCCCGCTCAGAGGAGATCGTCTCCGCCTCATGTACCTGGACGGTAAAACAGGTCATATCGTCGTCCCGGGGCGCGGGCTTTCTCCTCCGGCACTCCGCCAGAATTTCAGCTGCGAGCGAACGCTCGGCGTCCGTTCTGTGCCCCAGAATGACCTCCCGTAAGAAGCCGAGTTCCTCCCCGTTTTGGAGCACGCCGTCCGACATCAAAACGACGAGATCGCCCGGCTCCAAAATGCAGCGGGACCGCTCTGTCTCCGCTTCGGCGAGAATTCCGGACGGCAGCGTTCCGCTCTCGATGCGGTGGATTTTTCTCCCGCGTACAAGCAGGCTCGGCGCGGCGCCCGCTTTAATAAATTCGGCCTCGCCGCTGTAGCGGTTGACTACCATCAGGTCACAGGTTGCAAAACACTCGCTTCTGCGCGAGACGAGCGCGGAGTTGATAATCTTGAGCGCCGACTCGCGGGTGACCCCGTTTTTCTGCAGCTTCTCAAAACACCGCACGGCAAAGCCGCTCTCCTGCGCGGCCTCAGGCCCGCTGCCCATCCCGTCCGAGAGCATGATGCAGTACCTCCCGTCCGGCGACTCAAAGACGCAGGAGGAGTCGCCCGAGCACTCCTCGCCCTCCTTTTTGAGCGCGGCGCGCGCCACGTCGAGCTTCAGCCTCGGCTGCTGCCGGTAAGTCTGCACATATCCGTCCTCCGTGCGCCGCAGCGAGGGCTCAAAAAATTCCGCGCCCGTCTCCGTCCGGAGCAATTCTGCGATCTCCTCGCAGAGCTCCGGCTTCGCCGAGAACCGGCCGGTACAAATATCCACGCAGAGCGCGCCGTCCGTCTCGACACAGGCGGTGATCTCCTTGAGCCGAATCCCCATCTCTTTCGCCGCCCGCCGCAGCCGCTGCTCAAGCTCGGTGTCGAACACGAGCCCCGAGCGCAGCCCGCTCGAGACCCCCTCCAGCACGCTCGAGATCGCATCGAACTGGCCGGAGAGCTGTTCCTCCTGCTCGGAGATCCGGGCGACCTGTCTGCGGTAGCGCCGGTCATATTCGAGATTGATCTGCGCCACAAACTCCGGCAATTTGACACAGCGGCCGAGCGCGCCGTCCCGCAGCAGCTCCGGAGCAAGCGTCCCACGTTCCCGCAGCGTCTCCGCAGCGTCCATCAGCGTGTCCATTACACGGTTGTAGTCCTTGCCCCAGCAGTAGTGGTTGAGCCCGCAGTTCCGGCAGGTGTGATCCGCCGCCGCGGAGAACACACAGGAGATATCCCCCCGATTCTCCCCTTTCTCCCGCTGAGGCTGCGCAAGCTCCCTCAGCGCGGAGGAGAGCCGGTTCAGCCGCTCGCCGATCTGCTCTTCCCTCTCCCGCTCGGGCTCTCCGCCCGGACGCATCAGCCGCTCAAACACCGGCGCCGGCAGCAGCGCAAAGAACGCGGCTCCCGTGAGCAGCCCCGCAGTGGGCAGCGCGGCGTTTGTACCGCCGAGCAGAACCCCAAGCGCAGCTCCCGCTGCCGCGGCGACGGCCGCCGCCGGGATGCGCGGCAGCTTTCGCACAAGTCCCGCCGCAAGTCCCATCGCCGCAAAGCTCACCACGACAAAGGAGAGCTCCCCCTGTCCGGTGACCAAGGTCGCCACACCTGCGAGCACGCCCGCCGTGCAGCCGACCGCGGGTCCCCCGCGGACCCCCAGCGCCAGGATGAGAAAGCCCGCCGCGATCTGTCCGGGAGAGTAGCCCCCGATCGAAATGCTCCCGAGCCCCAGCAGCAGGATGAACCCCGTCATCGCCGCGCTGTATCGCTCGGCAATGTCCAGACTGCCCACCGGCCGCGCGGGCAGCTTGACCCGCTCCAGCAGCCGTAAAATCAGACAGTACCCGGCGCCGAGCAGCGCCTCACACACGACGAGCACCACCGCCTGCGCGCCGCCGCCCTGCCGGATAAACTCCGCGATTCCCGTCGCGAGCACCACTGAGAACGCGAGCACCAGGTCCACAAACTTGTCCCCATAAAATCCGAGCGCAGCAAACAGCTTTCGAATCCCGAGCACAATCACCACACACGCGACATACCGCACCGCCGCAAGATCGTTCGGCAGCAGCGCGTATCCGAGCAGTAGTCCGCCGATCATCGGCAGTCCCCGCTTGGAGAGCGGAAGCAGCACCGCGAGCGCAACGCCGAACGGCAACGCCTGCTGGAACACCCCGGCTTTGGCGAGCAGCAGCGCCCCAAAAAACTCAAGGATCCACACCCCTGTCCGCGCGGTCACCGTCGCGCGGCCCTCTTTCAATCGTTCTACTGACATAGCACACTCCATTCCCCGGTGCGAACGCTGGCGCCGGAAGTTCTGACGTATGCTGATTTTATAAAATTTATGCTGCGGAATTTGTCAGGTTGGGGCGCGATTTCCCACTTTTTCCGCTGAAAATTCGACAACGTTCCGAAAAATGAAAAAAGGAAGGCTATTGCCTTCCTTCATTCTGATTGCGGCCTTTGACCGACCGCATGTGGTGACCCGTACGGGAATCGAACCCATGTTACAGCCGTGAAAGGGCCGTGTCTTAACCTCTTGACCAACGGGCCAAATCTGGTAGCGGCAGTGGGACTTGAACCTACGACCTACCGGGTATGAACCGGGTGCTCTAGCCAGCTGAGCTATGCCGCCACATATGAGAGCGAGTTTTATTGTAACGAAAAAAAAACAATTTGTCAATCAATTTTTTCAAAAAACCTATTGCAATCGAAAAAATGAAAGTGTACTATTTAAGTATACTTTATAGAGAAAAGGATATTTTCTAGTGGGAACGCAAAAAAAGGTCATACTATACACAGACGGCGCCTGTTCCGGAAACCCTGGACCGGGCGGCTACGGCGCAATCCTGCAGTACGGCGCGCATCAGCGGGAGCTCTCCAAGGGGTTTCGCCGCACGACGAACAACCGCATGGAGCTTCTGGGGGTGATCGACGCGCTCGCGCTGCTGCGCGAGCCGTGCGATGTCACGCTGTACAGCGACTCACAGTATGTCGTAAACGCGCTCACCAAGGGCTGGGCCAAGAGCTGGAAGAAAAACGGCTGGCGGCGCAGCAACAAGGAGCCCGCGCAGAACCCGGACCTCTGGGAGAGGCTGCTCGAGCTCTGCGAAGAGCACACGGTGCGCTGCATCTGGGTCAAGGGACATGCGGACAACAAGTTTAACAACCGGTGCGACGAGCTCGCGGTCGCCGCGAGCCGCGTCCCCGAATATGACGATAACGGATATCGTGAGGAGTGATTAAGAATGGAAAAACGTTTTGTCTACGCGGATAACGCCGCGACCACCGCCGTCTCAAAGCCGGTGCTGGACGCGATGATGCCCTATCTCACCGAGTACTACGGCAACCCCTCGAGCCTCTACGAGATCGCAAACGAGCCGAAGCGGGCGATCGAGGCGGCGCGCGAGCAGGTCGCAAAGGGGCTCGGCGCGGAGGCCAGAGAGATCTATTTCACCTCCTGCGGCAGTGAGAGCGACAACTGGGCGATCAAGATGGCTGCGCTGAAAAATGAAAAGAAGGGCAAACATATTATTTCGACCGCCTTTGAGCACCACGCGGTGCTGCACACCCTCCAGTTTCTCGAGAAGCGCGGCTTTGAGGTGACCTATCTGCCGGTGGGGCCGCTCGGGGTGATCGACGTGAAGGATGTCGAGGCCGCCATCCGACCGGACACCACCCTTATCACCGTCATGTTCGCCAACAACGAGATCGGCACCATCCAGCCGATCGCGGAGATCGGAGCGCTCGCGCGCGAGCGCGGCATCCTCTTCCACACCGACGCAGTGCAGGCGGTCGGCAACGTGCCGATCGACGTAAAAGCGATGAACATCGACATGCTCTCCCTCTCGGGGCACAAGCTGCATGCGCCGAAGGGGATCGGCGCGCTCTACATCCGCAAGGGCGTCGTGATCGATAATCTCGTTCACGGCGGCGGCCAGGAGCGCGGGAAGCGCGCCGGCACCGAGAACACACCCTATATCGTGGCGCTCGGCCGCGCGATGGAGATCGCAACGACAGATATCGAGGCGCGGGCCGCAAAGGTGCGAGCGCTGCGGGACAAGCTGATCGACGGCATTCTGAAGATCCCGTACACCCGCCTCAACGGGGACCGGGAGCGGCGGCTGCCCGGCAACGTCAACGTTTCGATCCAGTATATCGAGGGCGAATCGATTCTGCTCTCGCTCGATCTCGCAGGGGTGGTCGCCTCGAGCGGCTCGGCCTGCACCTCCGGTTCTCTCGACCCGTCGCACGTCCTGCTCGCGATCGGCCTGCCGCACGAGATCGCGCACGGCTCACTGCGGCTGACCCTCTCGGAGGAGACGACCGAGGAGGACGTCGACTATATTCTGACCGTGCTGCCGGAGATTGTCGAGCGGCTGCGCGCGATGAGTCCCATTTACAACGGTTAAATACACAGCCGCAAAAAGAGGCGGCAGAAAGGATAAACTATGTACAGCGAAAAAGTAATGGATCACTTTTCGAACCCGCGCAACGTCGGCGAAATTGAGAACGCCGACGGCGTCGGAGAGGTTGGAAACGCCCGCTGCGGCGATATTATGAAGATGTCCATCAAAGTGGAGAACGACGTCATTACCGACGTCAAATTCAAAACTTTCGGCTGCGGCGCCGCCGTCGCCACAAGCTCGATCGCGACCGAGATGATCAAAGGCAAGACCATCCCCGAGGCGCTGAAGCTCACCAACAAGGCGGTCGTCGAGGCGCTCGACGGGCTGCCTCCCGCGAAGATTCACTGCTCGGTGCTCGCGGAGGATGCAATCCGTTCCGCCATCGCCGACTACTACAAAAAGCAGGGCATCGATCCGGAGCCGATCGTCGGCAAGTGCGGCGGCTCGTGCGAGCACGGCTGCGAGGGCTGCCACTGATGGCGGCGCCGGTTCGCTCCCGTTTTCTGCACGTCAATTTCAACGTGCTCGACCTTACGCGGAGCCTCGACTTCTACCGGGAGGCGCTCGGTCTTACCGAGGTGCGCCGGATCGAGACAGATGCCTTCACCATCGTCTATCTGGGCGACGGCGAGACCGATTTTCTGCTTGAGCTCACCTGGCTGAAAGATCGCAAGACCCCTTACGATCTCGGCGAGTGCGAGTACCACATCGCCTACTGGGTGCCGGACAGGGAGACCGCTCACGCGCTGCACGAGCGGATGGGCTGCATCGCCTTTGAGAACAAGGAGATGGACCTCTATTTCATCACCGATCCGGACGGCTACTGGATCGAGAT
>CAJFTX010000080.1 GCA_904420075.1 uncultured Clostridia bacterium
CCAGCCGCACTTCTCGCAGTACACGAGCGGGATCGGCTCGCCCCAGTACCGCTGGCGGGAGAACACCCAGTCGCGCAGCTTGTAGTTGACCTTCGGAGCGCCCTTGCCCTCGCGCTCGAGGTACTCGGTGATCTTTTTCTTCGCCTCCTCAACGCTGAGACCGTTTAAGAAGCCGGAGTTTACCATCTCACCGGTGGCGCAGTCGGTGAACGCCGCCTTCTCGATATCGCCGCCCTTCACCACCTCGATGATCGGGAGTGAAAACTTCTTCGCGAAGTCGTAGTCGCGCTCGTCGTGCGCCGGCACCGCCATGATCGCGCCGGTGCCGTAGGTGATGAGCACATAGTCGGAGACGAAGATCGGGATCTCTCTCCCGTCCACCGGATTTACCGCCATCACGCCCTCGAGCTTCACGCCGGTCTTCTCCTTGACAAGCTCGGTCCGCTCAAAGTCGGACTTGCGGGCCGCCGCCTCCCGATAGGCGCGCACCTCATCCATGTTTGTGATCTTGTCCGCATGGTTCTCAATGAAGGGGTGCTCCGGGGCCACAACCATGTAGGTCGCGCCGAAGAGGGTATCGGGCCTCGTGGTATAGATGCGCAGGCTCTCGCCCGCGGTGGTCTCAAAGGTAACCTCCGCACCGGTGCTTCTGCCGATCCAGTTTCTCTGCTGGGTCTTGACTCTCTCTATGTAGTCGAGCCCGTCGAGATCGTTAATCAGCCGCTCGGCGTACTCGGTGATCTTCAGCATCCACTGGCTCTTGACCCGGCGCACCACCTCGCTGCCGCAGCGCTCGCACACGCCGTTTACAACCTCCTCGTTTGCAAGCACGCACTTGCAGGAGGTGCACCAGTTGACCGCCATCTCCTTCTTGTAGGCGAGCCCCTTTTTGAAGAGCTGGAGGAAGATCCACTGGGTCCACTTGTAGTAGGAGGGATCGGTGGTGTTGATCTCGCGCGACCAGTCAAACGAGAGGCCGAGCGATTTTAATTGGCTCTTGAACCGGGCGATGTTGTTCTTTGTCACAATGCTCGGGTGGATCTTGTTCTTGATGGCGAAGTTCTCGGTCGGCAGGCCGAAAGCGTCCCACCCCATCGGATAGAGCACATTGTACCCGTCGAGCCGCTTTTTGCGCGCGACGATGTCGAGCGCGGTGTAGCTTCTCGGGTGGCCGACGTGCAGCCCGGCCCCCGAGGGGTACGGGAACTCCACAAGCGCGTAGAACTTCGGCTTGTCCGAATTGTTCTCCGCCCTGAAGGTCTCCTTCTCGTCCCAGATATCCTGCCACTTCTTCTCGATTTTACTAAAATCGTATCGCACTTTTCTTCTCTCCCCTTATTTGTCCTTCTGCATATTCGTGAGAAATTCGACCTTCTCCGCATCGCTCCAGAGCTTGTCGAGATTGTAAAATTCTCTGGCTTCCCTGTGGAAGATGTGCACGATCACCCCGTCGTAGTCGAGCAGAATCCAGTTGGTGTTTCCTCGTCCGCCCTCGACGTGGTGCGGCTCGATGCCGAGCTTTGTCATCTGCTCCTCCACCTCGTCCGCGAGCGCCGCCACCTGGGTACTCGAATTACCGCTCGCAATGACGAAGCACTCCGCAAGAGTGGTGAGCTCCACCACGTTCAAGAGCTGCACATTCTCCGCCTTTTTCGCGTCCAAAATCTCCGCAATCTTTTTGCCGAGGTCCATATTGGTATATTCCATACTGTCTCCTTTATCCTTGATAGTCGGTTCCGATATAGATGATATAGTCGTAATTCTCTCCGGTGAGCCCCTCTACCGAGGCGTGGGGCAGCAGATTTTTCACATCCTCTGTCCGTCTCGCCCCGCCCGAGATGTAGATCTTGCTGCGTTCAAATGAAATTGCGAGCGGCACCGGCTCCACCTGGAGTGAAAGCCCTTCGAGCGCGCCGATCAGCCCCTGTATCCGCTCTCGCGGCACACAGTAGCAGAGCTTCACCACGCCCTCGCTCTGGACGGCGGGCTCCTCCTGTTCGACGCTCTCCTCCGCAGGCGCGGCGGGCGGCACAGCCTCCCCCTGTCGCACCTCCTCCGGCAGAAAGCTCCAGAGGAGGAAGGACCCCAGCAGGACAAGCGCCAGCAAGACTGCGAGCAGTAAAATCGTCGCCTTTCTCTTCCGTCTGTCCTTAGTCATTGCTCCTCCTCCCCGCCGCTATTCGTCCCGGTGGAGCAAAAAATAGTTGCGGGCCTTGACCGAACTTAAGTCGAGCAGGCTGTCCCGCTCGATGTGGACCGAGATGGTTCCGGTGAGCGCGGTCAGAATCGCGGCGTTCAGTCCGTCCCGCTTCAGCGCGGCCCGGATCTTCTGCACCCCGTAGTAGTTCCTGGTGGGCTCCACACAGTCCGCGATATAGATGATCTTCTCGAGAAGTCCCATCCTCTCGCGCCCGGTCGTGTGATACCGCACGGCGTCCAGTATCTCAGGGTCGGTGATCCCGAGCTCCCGCTCCAGCACGGCTGCCCCTGTGACCGCATGCAGAATCTTCGGAATCGCCCGCTCGCTCTCGGATACTGTTATACCAAATTTTTCGCAGAGCTGCAACTGCTCCTTCGGCCCGCACTCCTTGGTGATATCGTGGAGCAGTCCCGCGAGCTCCGCCTTCTCCGGGTCCGCTCCGAAGCGCCGTGCAAGCCTGCCGGCCTCCTTCATCACCTCGATCGAGTGCGCAAACCGCTTCTCGCTGAGCCGCTCCCTCAGAAGCTCCATATATGCCGCCTTGTCCATCTCGTCTCCTCCTAACCTAGGTAGAGTCCTCGACTCTCAATGTATCGGAGCACCGGCTCCGGGATCAGCTCCCCCACCGGCTCCCGCTTTCGCAGCCGCTCGCGCAGCTGGGTGCTCGAGAGCGGGAGCGCGGAGAGCTCCGCCCGCTCGATGTCGCCGCCCGTCTCCGCCCGCAGCCGCGCAATCTCCGCATCGAGCGCCTCCTCCTCCCCCTCACGTGGGAAAACCCGCACCTTTGCGAGCCGCAAAATCTCTTGGTAATCGCGCCACTGGCGGAAGGTGAGCAGCATATCCCCGCCGACAAACAGCATGAGCTCCCGCCCCGGCTCCGAAAGCTCCCGGAGCGTTTCCACCGTGTAGCTCCGGCCGCCGCGGCGAACCTCGAGGTCCAGCACCTCTGCGAGCTCCCCGAAGGCGAGCTCCGCCATTCTGAGCCGGTCCTCCGCCGAAACCGCCCCCGCGAGCTCCTTATGCGGCGGCAGCGCGCAGGGGACCACATAGAGCGCGTCGAGCGCATACCGCTCCCTCATAAACCGCAGCAGCCTCAGATGGGCGCTGTGCGGCGGGTTGAAGGTCCCGCCGAAGATGCCGACCCTGCTCATCGCGGCAGTTTGATCTGTTTGTTCTTCTTCGACTCGCGGTAGAGCACAAGCCGCGCCCCGATGCACTGCACCGGCTCCGCACCGCACCGCTCGGCGAGTATTCCCGCCGCCTCTCTGGGGGTGTACTCGCACGTCTCAAGCACCTTGAGCTTGATAAGCTCCCGCGCCTCGAGCGCATCCTCCACCTGGGCGACGAGATTGTCTGTAATTCCGCCCTTGCCAATCTGAAAAATGGTCTCCGCCGTATTTGCAAGGCCGCGCAGATAGGCCCTCTGTTTGCTCGTTATCATCCGTCCCACTCCTTGATCTTCTCAAAAAATTTGGTCATCGCCGCCGCCCGGTGGCTCACCCGGTTCTTCTCGTCCGGATCGATCTCGCCGAAGCTCTTCTGAAACCTCGGGTCGAAAAAGACCGGGTCGTATCCGAAGCCGAGCGTCCCCTGCGGCGCGCGCAGGATACTCCCATGGCACTCGCCGCGCACCGCGAACTCCTCCCCCTCCGGGGTGCAGAACGCGAGCGCTGAGACAAAGTGCGCCCCGCGCTCCCCGTCCGGCACCTCAGCCATGTTCCGCAGCAGCAGCGCAATCCGGTCGGCGTCGGTGGCGTCCTCCCCCGCATACCGCGCGGAGTAGATGCCGGGCGCACCGTGCAGCGCGTCGACGCAGAGCCCCGAGTCGTCCGCGATGGCGGGAAGTCCCGTGGCTCGCGCCACCGCCCGCGCCTTGATAAGCGCATTCTCCTCGAAGGTTGCGCCGTCCTCAACGATCTCGCCCGCGAAGCCCGCCTCCCCCTGGGAGAGCACCTCGACTCCGAGCGGCGAGAGCAGATCCCGGATCTCCCGGAGCTTGCCCCGGTTCCCGGTGGCCGCCACCAGCTTCGTCAGTTTATTCATCGCTCTCACCCCCGTCAAAGAGGGCCGCCGCGAACTCCTCCGGCGCAAAGTCCTGCAGATCGTCCATCTGCTCGCCCACTCCCACGAATTTAACCGGCACCGCAAGCTCGTTTGTGATCGCGACGACAATGCCGCCCTTCGCGGTGCCGTCGAGCTTTGTGAGGATGATTCCTGTGAGCTCACAGCTCTCCCCGAAGTCGCGCGCCTGTTGGACGCCGTTCTGCCCGGTCGTCGCGTCGATTACAAGCAGCGTCTCCCGGTCCGCGTCGGGCAGCTCCCGGTCGATCACACGCGAAATTTTTGAGAGCTCGTTCATCAGGTTCTTCTTGTTGTGCAGCCGTCCGGCCGTGTCGCAGATGATGACATCCGCCCCGCGGGACTTGCCCGCCCGCACCGTGTCGAATACGACGGCCGCGGGGTCCGCCCCCTCACCGTGCTTGACAAGCTCCACCCCGACCCGGTCGGCCCAGATCTGGAGCTGGTCGATCGCCGCCGCGCGGAAGGTGTCCGCCGCGCCGAGCAGCACCTTTTTGCCCTCGGACTTGAATTTGGCCGCGAGCTTCGCGATCGAGGTGGTCTTGCCGACACCGTTGACCCCCACGACGAGGATGACCGAGGGCTTCGTCTCAAGCTTCAAGCGGTTGTCACAGGCTGAGAGCATCTCGGTGATAATTGTGCGCAGCTCGGCGCGCACCTCCTCCGCATCCTTGATCCTGCCCTCCTTCACCCGCTCGCGTAGCCGCTCGATGATCTCCTCCGAGGAGCGCACACCGAGGTCCGCCATGATGAGTGCATCCTCCAGCTCCTCGAAGAGCTCCTCGTCCACCTTCACAAAACTCTTGAGCACGTTGTCAACCCCGCCCATAATGGAGTCGCGGGTCTTGGAAAGTCCCTTTTTAATCTTATCAAAAAATCCCATAGTCTCTCCTTATTCTTTGGAATCACACCTTGATCCCGAGCTGTTTTTCGATCTCGCTGACCTTGATGGTGAGCAGCTTTGAGACGCCCTTCTCCTGCATCGTCACACCGTAGAGGACGTCCGCCTCCTCCATCGTGCCGCGCCGGTGAGTCACGACGATGAACTGCGTCTCCGTGCAGTACTTGCGCAGGTACTGGGCAAACCGGGTGACGTTCACGTCGTCGAGCGCCGCCTCGATCTCGTCCATGATGCAAAACGGCACCGGTTTGACCGCCAGAATCGCAAAGTAGAGCGCAATCGCTACGAAAGTCTGCTCCCCGCCGGAGAGCAGCTGCAAATTTTTGATGAGCTTTCCGGGGGGATTTACCTTGATCTCGATGCCCGAGGTCAGCACATCCGAGGGGTCGGTGAGCTCCAGTTTCGCCGAGCCGCCGCCGAACAGCTCCCGGAACACGAGGTTAAACTTCTCGTTAATCACAGTAAACTGTTCCCCGAAAATACTTCTCATCATCTCGGTCAAATCCTCGATGATCTTCAAAAGCTCGGTCTTGCTCTGCTCGAGATCGGCAATCTGCGCGGTGTAGAATTCATACCGCTCTCTGACCTCTTTGTATTCGGCGATCGCGTCGATGTTCACGTTGCCGAGCGCCTTCATCGCGGCGCGCAGCTCCTGGATGCGCCGCTTCGCTCCCGCGAGGTCGGCAAGCTCGGTGCGCTGGGCCATCGCCGTCGTGATGGTGAGCTCATACTCGTCCCAGAGTTTCGCGACCACCCCGTCGTACTCCGCCTCGACCGCGCCCTTCTTCTGCGCGAGGCGCATCTGCTCGGCGAGCAGCCGCTCGCGTCTCTCCTGCAGCTCCGCCGCCTCAGTCCGCAGCGCGGTCACGCTGCGCTCGATCTCGTCCCGCTCGCGCCCCCGCGCGCGGATGGCCTCCTGTCCGGCCTCCACTCGGTCGGCGAGCTGCGCGATCTCCGCCTCAAGCGCGGCGATCTCCGCGGAGATGCGCTCCGCCTCGGCGCGCTTTTCGGCCGCCGCCCGCTCACGGTCGGCGCACTCGCTTCTCAGCTCCTCGCGCTGCCGCGCGATCTCCTCAAGGCTCCGCTGGGCCGCATCCGCCCGGGCTCTGTCCTCCGCCCCGGCGAGTTTCAGCTCGGAGAGCTCCGAGAGCGTTCGCTCCCGCGCAGCCGCCGCGTCCTCGCTCTCCTGCTCGGCCGCGCGGATCTCCGCCTCAAGTGCGGCGATCTCCGCCTCGAGCGCCTCCTGCGCCCGGCTGAGCGTCTCCCGCTCGGCCCGCTCCCGCGCACTGCGGTCGAGAAGCGTCTCCCGCTCTCTGCGGAGCGCAGCCGCAGTCTCCTGCTCCGCGCGGAGCAGACCGTCCACCTGCTCTCTCTTATAGGAGAGCTCGCGCAGCCGGTCGGTCGCTGCCGTCTCCTCCGCCTTCGCCCCGGCGAGCGCGGCGCGCACCGCCGCCGTCTCCTCCGCGGCGCGGTCGAGCGTCTCCTGCGCCCGGCTGAGCGCCGCTGTGAGCGTTTCAATCTCCGCCGCCAGCGCATCGATCTGATTGCGGCGGGTCAGCACCCCTGCGCCCCGCTGCTGCGAGCCGCCGGTGAGCGAACCGCCCGCGTTCACCACCTGGCCGTCGAGCGAGACCACCTTGAACCGGTAGCCGTACTTCTTCGCAATTGCCACTGCCCGGTCGAGCGTCTCCGCGACGGCGCACCGGCCGCAGACGCTCGCCACCACCTCGGAGAACCGCTCCTCGCAGCGCAGGAGCTCGCTCGCGAGGCCGACATAGCCCGGCTCGTCCGAAAGTCCCCGCTCCGAGAGTGTTCTGCCCCGGATCGAACTCACCGGCAGGAAGGTCGCTCTGCCCGCCCGCTCGTTCTTGAGCAGCCGGATCGCCCGCTTGGCGTCCTCCTCACTCTCGGTCACGATGTGTGAGAGTGCGGCGCCGCACGCGGTCTCCACCGCCACGGCGTACTCGTCCTCCACCCGGATGAGGCCGGAGAGCGGGCCGCAGATCCCCGCAAGCGTACCGTGCGCCGCCTCCTTCATCACCCGCTTGACCGAGTGGGGCGAGCCCTCCATCTGCCGCTCCATATCGGAGAGCACCCGGCGGCGCTGTAATTTCTCCCCGCGCTCGGCTGTGAGCTTCTGCACCTCCGCCGTGAGCGTCTGCTGCTTCTCCGCCCGGGCGGCGAGCTTCCGCTCGTAGCCCGCGATCACATTCTGCGCCGAGGAGAGCGTCTCCTCCAATGCCGCGCGCTCCGTCTTGCAAAGCTCCGCCTCCTCTGCAAGCTCCGTCCGCCGCGTCTCCCGGCGGGAGAGCTCTCCGCCGATGGCGCGCTCCCGCTCGTCCGCCGCCCGCAGCGACTCCGCAAGCGCGGTGAGTTTCAGCTTGCCGTCGGTGAGCGCCGCACTCCTCTCAAAGAGAGTGCCCCTCCGTGCCGCGAGCTGTTCCCGCAGCTCGCCGCGTGCGCCGTCCGCCGTCTCCGCCTCCCGGCGGAGCGCCTCAAGCCGCCGCTCCCGTTCCTCCGCGAGCCGGAGCGCCTCCTCCCGCTCCCCGCGGAGCGCCTCCTCCCGAGCCGCAAGCTCCCGCTCGCGGCGCTCGCTCTCCGCCCCGTCCGCAAGCTCCTCCGCCCGGGCGCGGGCGTGCTGCGCGTTGTTTTTCGCCACTGCGAGCTCGCGGAGCCGCTCCCCGCTCTGCTCCTCGATCTCTTTGATCTCCCGCCGGAGCTCCTCGATCTCGACGTTCTTCTCCCGCGTGCGGTCAAACACCCCGTCGATCTCCCGCTCCTTCCGCTCGGCCTCACCTCGCAGCGTCTCGAGCTCCCACTCAATCGCGGCGCTGTCGTCCGCGATCTTCGAGAGCACGTCCCCCGTCCGCTCCACGCTGTCAAGCCAGACGTTGATCTCGAGCTGCTTGCGCTCCTCGCGGTAGTCGAGATACTTCTTCGCCTTCGCGCTCTGCGCACGCAGAGGTTCCACCCGCTCCGCAAGCTCGCTCTCGATGTCCCGCAGCCGCACCAGATTTTCCTCGGTCGCCGCGAGACGGCGCTCGCTCTCCAGCTTGCGGTAGCGATACTTTGAGATGCCCGCCGCCTCCTCAAAGATGGCGCGCCGGTCCTCGCTGCGCACCGACAGGATCTCCGCAATCCGCCCCTGTCCGATCATCGAATATCCGTCCCGCCCGAGCCCGGTGTTCATAAAGAGCTCGTTGATATCCTTCAGCCGGCAGGCCCGCTTGTTGAGATAGTATTCGCTCTCCCCCGAGCGGTAGTACCGCCGGGTCACCGTCACCTCGCTAAACTCGCTCTGGAGTTCCCCGCCCGTGTTGTCGAGCGTCAGCGACACCTCCGCAAATCCCACCTGCGGGCGATCCGCCGTCCCGCCGAAGATGACGTCCTCCATCTTTGCGCCGCGCAGATTCTTGGTCGACTGCTCGCCGAGCACCCAGCGGATCGCGTCCACGATGTTGCTCTTACCGCTGCCGTTCGGCCCGACAATCGCGGTCACCCCGCGGCCAAATTCGATATTGATTTTGTCCGGGAAGGATTTAAATCCCTGCATCTGCAACGATTTTAACTGCAAGCCGCCACCCCATACTCTCTTTTTCGAATATTTAAATTATTATAACACACTTCGCTCGTTTGTGGTATAATAACCTTATAAAATACTGATAAATCGGAGATTTTGAACGGTTCAGCGCATCGTCCAACACAAAAACGCGGGGCTCTTCTCCGGGTGCTCTCGCCGCTCATACCTTCGGCTTTCCCGGCCTGGTCTCATGCGGGCAAAATTCAAATATTTTGCCGCCACTTCTCATAGATATAGAGAGGACAGACGGCAAAATCTCAATACATAAGGAGTGTTTCTGTGGCATCCCCGAACAAAAGAAAAAAGCGCCGCTCCCGTCGCGGTCTTCTGCTACTGGCCCTCGCGGGGATCATCGCACTGACCGTGCTGCTCGCCTGTTTTGCGCGGATCGGTCTCTCCCCCGGCTATACGGCGCTGCGCACCCCGACCAATGAAATTTACGGCGTGCCGCTCTATGAGCAGCTCATCCCCGAGGGGGACAAAGGACGTCCCGGACAGAAGCGCCGGATACGCTATATTGTGATTCACGAGACGGGCAACTTCTCCCCCAGCGCCACCGCCCGCTCCCATGCGAATTTTCTCGCCTCCGGCGGCGACGGGCAGAGCACCTCCTGGCACTACACGGTGGACGAAAACGAGATCTATCAGCAGCTCCCCGACAATGAAATCGCCTTCCACGCGGGCGACGGCCGTAAAGCGGGCGGCGGCAACGAGGGCGGCATCGGCATTGAGATCTGCGTCAACGACGGCGCGGACTACGAGCGGGCGCTCGACAACGCCGCAAAGCTCGCAGGTTACCTCTGCAAGTGCTACGGGCTCGGCGTGGACGACATCAAACAGCACGCCGACTTCATGGACAAAAATTGCCCTCAGCGACTGCGCGACAGCGGGCGCTGGGAGGAGTTCAAATCCCGCGCGGCGGGCTATATGAAATAGAAGAGACGGCACAGATCCGAGGGCTGTGTCGTCTCTCCTATTTAAACCGCACATCAGAACGTCGAACACCGCCCATCTCTACCGTCCTCCATCCGTTTTGCCGTCCGTGTTGGAAGATTTCTCTGTAAAAATAGTTGAGAGCCGTCCGCGCAAGATGCGGACAGCCCTCTTCCTCTCAGCTCAGATAGAGCCGCATGCTGCCAAGCCCCACCCCCATGGTGGAAAGATTGTGCAGCAGCGCAGCCGTGGTCGGCGGGAGTATCCCCGCCAGTCCGAGCAGCAGAAGCGCCGTATTAAATTGCAGAATAAACCGGTAGTTTCTTCCGATGCGGTCGAGCATCGCCCGGCTCAACCGCCGTAGGGTAACAAGTTCCCTCAGATCAGCCGAGAGCAGAGTGATATCCGCCACCTCCCGCGCCAGATCGGAGGCGTCCTTCAAAGAGACCGAGACGTCCGCCGCAGCGAGCGCGGGCGAATCGTTGATTCCGTCGCCCACCATGATAACCCGGCGCCCCTCCGCCTTGAGCGACTCGATTACGCGCGCCTTTTCCTCCGGCAGAACCTGAGCGCGGTATTCTGTGATGCCGATCTGTCCGCAGGCCGCAGCGGCCGCGTTCTCGTGGTCGCCTGTCAGCAGGAGTACCCGCTCAATTCCGAGTCCCCGGAGCGCAGACACCGTCTCCGCCGCCTCCGGCCGCGGCGGGTCGCTGATACACAGAGCGCCCGCAAGCCGGCCTCCGATCGCGAGATAGAGGGCGGACGCCCCCGCCGTCTCCCGCTCCAGCCGGGCGCGCTGCTCCGGCCGGAGTTCCGTCTTTTCATCCTCAAATATGAAGTGATAGCTACCGATCAGTGCGCGCGCTCCGTGCAGCAAAGTGGAGACGCCGTGCGCCACCACATATTCGACCTCGGCGTGCTCCTCCCTGTGAGAGAGTCCGCGTTCGCTTGCACAGTTCACCACTGCGCGCGCCATACTGTGCGGGAAGTGCTCCTCAATGCAGGCGGAGATACGCAGCACCTCCTCTTCGCTGTACCCGTCAAACGCAAGCACTCGGGTCACCTTCGGACAGGCGGCCGTCAACGTCCCCGTCTTGTCAAAAACGATCGTATCCGCCTGCGCAAACGCCTCGAGATACTTACCTCCCTTGACGACAATCTTCCGCAGCGACGCCTCCCGCATCGCGGAGATCACCGCAACCGGAGTGGAGAGTTTGATCGCGCAGGAGTAGTCCACCATCAGCACAGAGAGCGCCTTTATCAGATTTCTGGTAAAAAGCCCCACTGCGAGCGCCCCGAAGAAGCTGAACGGCACAATAGCGTCGGCGAGCCGTTCGGCGCGGCTCTGTACTCCCGCCTTGAGCGTCTCCGCCCCCTCGATCAGTTCCACGATCTGACTGATGCGACTGTCCGAACTGAGAGCGGTCACCTCCACCACAAGGGAACCCTCCTCCACAGTGGTACCCGCGTAGACCGCACAGCCCGGCCGCTTCTCCGCGCCCAGAGGCTCTCCGGTGAGCGCCGCCTCGTTCACCACAGCCTCCCCCTCGCGCACCAGCCCGTCCACCGGGATGAGCGTCCCCGCGCGCACACGGATGCGCTGGGAGCACTGTAGCTCCGAGAGGGGTGCAGGCCGCTCCGCGCCGCTCTCCTCCACCAGCCAGACCTGGTTCACATGGATTGCGAGACTCCGTGCCAGCTCATTTTTCGTGCGCGCGCGGGTATATTCCTCCAGCAATTCCGACAGCGAGAGCAGAAACATGATCGACCCCGCCGTCCCGGAGGAGCCCTGGAGCATCGCCGCCCCAATCGACGCGGCGTCCAGCACCTCCACCCCCAATCTACCTGAGAGCAAACTCGAAATCCCGGTCCGCCAGTAGCCGCACGCGCGGCAGAAGGTGCGCACAAGGCGCACCGGAGCCGGGGCCAGCAGCCGGAAGAGCGCGCGGCGTATCAGAAGCCGCAGCAGCTTGCCGCGAAATTCCACATCCAGCGGTTTTTTCTCCGGGACAGGCACCGCCGGAAGTTCCTCCCTCCGCAGCGCCGAGATCACCTCAAGCAGCCGTTCCCGCGCCCCGGGCCGGTAACATACGAGGATACTCCCATTTGACGCGTGGGTGACAGCTTCCTCCACGCCATCCTGTGAAAAGAGCAGGGAGGCGATCGCCTCTCCCTGCTCCTTGGAAAACGCGTACTGTCCACACCGGACCCGCAGCCGTCCCGGCGTGTCATAGACAATCTGATAGCGCATCTTCGTCCCCTCTTACTCCGCGTCCTTCTCCGCCTGGAGCTTTGCGTCGTAGCAGAGGTCCTGCGCGTCCTCCCGCATGCTCTGGAAGGTGGCCTGCGCGTCCTTCTGCAGCTGCATTCCCTTCGCAAGACCGTTCACACAGAGCTTCCTCGCCCGGTCGCTCTTGAGGGCCTTCACGCCGAGTGTGGCCGCCGCCATTCCGCCGAGAAAAAACAGAAACTTTTCATTTTTCAGGCAGTCAAAACAGTTCATCTTTCAACATCCTTTCTTTTCCCCTGCCCGGCGTTAGCTAACGCTAACACCGGACGATAAAACAAGCGGGTTAGCACCCGCTATCTAACAGTTTTACTTTACTCTTTCCCGCGCCATTTGTCAATACAAAACGCTACAAAAAAGGGGCCCCGCCGGGTCCCTTTTTAGCTTTCAATCTCCGCCTTAAAACATCCCCTGTCGAGCGAGTCGTCCGCCGCGATCTCCACACGGCGGCAGCCGAGCCTGCGCCGCAGCTCCTCCACATTCCCCCTCCGGCATCCGACCGCCGTAGAGAGAAAATCCGGCGCCACCCGCAGCCGCAGCACGGCGGCGCCCCGGGGGACAGCACGCTCCACCTCGTCCAGAAAGAGCGCTCCCTCCACAAGCTCGCGGAAGGCGGGGTGATACGGCCCCGCGACGAGCGCATCCCCTTCAAAATCGCTCGACGCGTGCAGGCCGAGCTTGATCACCGGAATATTCCGTCCCCGGAAAAGGGAGAGCAGCTCTCCGCAGAGCGAGACCGCCTCCGGCAGCGTCTGCGGCCGATACTCCCCCGCAGCATACATCCGTGCAAGCGCGGTCCCCCGCAGCACGAGACAGGGGTAGAGTCGCACCGCGTCCGGCCGAAGCTCCGCCGCATACCCGGCACTCGCTCTCGCCCCCGCGGCGCTGTCACCGGGGAGGCCGGTCATCAGCTGGAGCACAAGCTCGCAGCCCGCCCTCTTTACAAGCTCCGCCGCGCGCACCGTGTCCTCCGCCGTGTGCCCGCGGCGGCTCTCTCGGAGCACCCGGGAATCAAAGCTCTGCGCTCCGAGCTCCACCGCCGTCACCCCGTGCGCGAGCAGCAGCTCCATCTTTTCCTTGTCCAGCGCATCCGGCCGGGTGGAGAGGCGGATGCCCTTCAGCCCAAAGCGCCGGACCAGCCGCGCCCCCTCCCGCAGGTAGAAGAGCATCTCCTCCTCCGGCAGCGCCGTGAAGCTCCCGCCGAAAAAGGCGAGCTCGCTCTCCTCCCGCAGCAGACGCGGACTCGCCGCGGCGCGCTCCGCCGCGCGCTCCATCTCCCGTGCGTCTGGCGGGCACTGTGCGCCGGAAATCTGCCGCTGATCGCAGAACACGCAGGCCTGCGGACAGCCTGCGTGCGGTATAAAGAGCGCGATATTCCCCTTTTTCTTCCGCGGCGCCATCACTCGCCCATCAGCCGGAGCGCCGCCTTCGCCGCCATCTGCTCGGCCTCCTTCTTGCTGCGGCCGTGTCCCTCGCCGATCACATTGCTGTTTAGGAGCACCTCCACCGAGAACTGCTTTGCGTGGTCGGGCCCCTCCTCGCCGCAGAGGCGGTAGCTGAGCGTCTCCTCGTGGTTCTTCTGGACGATCTCCTGGAGGGCAGTCTTGTAGTCCTTGAAGAGTTTCCCCTCGCAGGCCGCCTTGATCTGCGGCACCAGAAAGCGCAGCGCAAAGGTCCGCGCACACTCCATCCCGCCGTCGAGATAGATCGCCGCGAGCAGCGCCTCAAACGCGTCCGCGAGGATCGAATCGCGATCTCTCCCGTTTGTGTGCTCCTCCCCGCGGCCGAGCAGCAGCTCCTCCCCGAGCCCGATCGTCCGCGAGAACTCGCAGAGTGACCGCTCGCAGACCACCGAGGCGCGGATCTTCGTAAGCTTCCCCTCCGGCAGTTTCCGGTACTCCTTATAGAGATACTCGCTCGTCACAAGCGAGAGCACTGAGTCCCCGAGAAACTCCAGCCGTTCGTTTGACTGGTAGCCCGCGAGCTTCTCCTCGTTGATATAGGAGGAGTGGGAGAGGGCAATTTTCAGATATTTCCGATTTTGAAAGGTGTAGCCGATTCGCTCTTCGAGACTCATTTTGTAAACCGCTCTCCAATCTCTTCAATCATGCCCGACTGGGCGAAAAACTTCGCCTGCCGCACCGCACACTCCACCGCGCGCGCGTTCGAGTTGCCGTGCGCCTTGATGACCGGCTTTGAGATGCCGAGAAACGGCGCCCCGCCCGCCTCGGACGCGTCGAGCGAGGACTTGAACGCCTTGAGTCCGCCCTTCACCGCGAGCGCCGCGAGCTTTGTGAGCGTATTTTTCAAAAAGACCTCCTTGACCTTGCCCGAGAGGAATTTTCCCATTCCCTCGATGGTCTTTAGGATGATGTTGCCCGTGAATCCGTCGCAGACGACGACGTCCACCGCCCCGAGCGGAATATTGCTCGGCTCGACGTTGCCGACAAAGCCGTCGCATCCCTCGGTGAGCAGCGGGAGCGCCGCGCGCTGGAGGTCGCCGCCCTTGCACTCCTCGGTGCCGATATTCGCAAGGCCCACCCGGGGCGACGCGATCCCGCAGACCTTCTTCATATAGAGGCTGCCCATCACGCCGAACTGCAGCAGGTACTCCGGGGTGCACTCGACGTTCGCGCCGCAGTCGATCAGCATGACGGGGCCGTCCTTGCCCGGCAGCAGCGGCGAGAGCGCCGCGCGCTTCACGCCTTTGATCCGTTTGACAAGCAGCGTCGCCCCGGTCAGAAGCGCGCCGGTGCTTCCCGCGGAGATGAAGGCGTCTCCCTCTCCCCCGGCCAAGGCCTTGAGGCCCACCGCCATCGAGGAGTCCGGCTTCCTGCGCACCGCGGTGGACGGGTCCTCCTCCATGGTGATCACCTCCGAGGCGTGGAGAATTTCCATGCGCGCAAGCGAAATCCCCTGCTCCTGCGCCAGCCTGCGGATGATCTGCTCGTCGCCCACGAGCAGGATGTCCACATCCTGCGACTGCACCGCCGCGGCGCAGCCTTTTATGATCTCCAGCGGGGCGTTGTCCCCGCCCATCGCGTCAACAATTACCTTCATTTTCAAACGCTCCTTTCACCGTCTCTACTCCAAGCGCCGCCGCCTCGCGGTCGAGCGCCGCAAGCGCCGCCTCGCTCGATCTGATCCGCCGCAGCCGACGGCCCCGCGCCCTGATTTTCCCGACGTCCATGATGCCAAAGTTGATGTTCATCGGCTGAAATTCCCTCAGTCCCTCGCAGCTCACATACGCCCCGAGCGCACCGATCGCCGTCGCCCGCGAGAAAGCGGCTTTCCCCTCTCCCCGCATCAGCCTGGCGCAGTTCAGCCCCGCCACGAGGCCGGACGCCGCCGACTCTATGTAGCCCTCGACGCCGGTCATCTGCCCCGCGAAGAAGGTTTTCGGGCTCTTTTTGACCTGAAATACCTCGTTTAATACGCCCGGCGAGTGCAGATAGGTATTGCGGTGCATCACGCCGTAGCGGACAAATTCCGCACGCTCAAGCCCCGGGATGAGCGAGAACACCCGCCGCTGCTCCGGGAACTTCAGATGGGTCTGGAACCCCACAAGATTGTAGAGACTGCCCGCCGCGTTGTCCGCCCGCAGCTGGACGCAGGCGTAGGGCTCCTCCCCTGTGTGCGGATCGGTAAGCCCCACCGGCTTCAAGGGACCAAACCGCATCACGTCATAGCCGCGCTTTGCCATCACCTCGATGGGCATACACCCCTCAAACACCCGGTCGTTCTCAAAGCCGTGCAGCTCCGCCGTCTCGGCCGAGATGAGCGCCTCATAGAAGCGGTCGTAGCCCTCCTTATCGAAGGGGCAGTTGATGTAGTCGTCCCCGCCCTTGCCGTAGCGCGAGGCGAAGAATACCTTCTCTCTGTCGATACTCTCGAGCGTCACAATCGGCGCCGCCGCGTCGAAGAAATAGAGGCTCCCCTCGCAGAAGTGCGCGGCGATGTGCGCCGAAAGTCTGTCCGTCGTGAGCGGACCGGTCGCGACCACCGTGAAGCAGTCGGGATCGATCTCTGTCACCTCCCCGGTTTGGAAGGTGATCTTCGGGTGGGCGAGAATCCGCTCGGTGATGTAGCTCTCAAACCCGCCGCGGTCCACCGCGAGCGCCCCGCCCGCAGGGGTGCGGTTGCTGTCCGCCGCCTCCATCACAAGCGACGAAAGCCTTCGCAGCTCTTCTTTCAAAAGGCCCGCCGCATTCTCAAGGCCCGCCGCGCGCAGCGAGTTGGAGCAGCAGAGCTCCCCGAATTTGCCGCTGTGGTGCGCGGGAGTGCGCCCCTCCGGCTTGATGTCGCAGAGCTCGACCTCAATGCCCTCATTCGCGAGCCGCCACGCCGCCTCGCAGCCCGCAAGCCCCGCGCCGATTACTCTCGCCCTCACTTCTTCTCCTCCGTCTCTTTTTTCTGCTCCTTCGGCTTCTTCTCCGGCACAATCGTGTAGCCGCAGGCCTCGTTTGCGCAGATCTGATCCTTCTTCCAAGAGTTTTTGAGAAGCATCGCCGAGCCGCACTTCGGGCACTTCTCCCCGGTCGGCTGGTACCAGGTCATAAAATCGCACTGCGGGTTGTGCTCGCAGCCGTAGTATTTGTTGCCGTTTTTGCTCTTCTTTTCGACAATCCGGCCCCCGCACTTCGGGCAGACGGCGCCGGTGTCCTTGATGAGCGGCTTTGTGTTCTTGCACTCGGGGTAACCCGGACAGGCGAGGAACTTGCCGTACCGTCCGGTCTTCACCACCATCTTCCGCCCGCAGAGTTCACAAGTTTCGTCGGTCTCCTCGTCCGGCACCTTGAGATGCACCCCCTCGAGGTCCTTCTCCGCCTTCTCGAGCATCTTGGAAAACGGCTTGTAGAACCGGTCGATTACGCTCTTCCAGCTCTCTTTACCCTCCTCGATCCGGTCGAGATCGTCCTCCATGTGCGCGGTGAAATCCACGTCCACGATCTCGGAGAAGCTCTTTTGCATCAGCTCGGTCGTGAGCTCGCCGAGCGCGGTGGGCTTGAACACCTTGCCCTCTTTGACCACATACTCCCGCTGCTGGATGGTCGTGATGGTCGGCGCGTAGGTGCTCGGGCGGCCGATGCCGTTCTCCTCCAGCGTCTTGATGAGCAGCGCCTCGGAGTAGCGGGGGGGCGGAACAGTGAAGTGCTGCTTCGGTAGCGCCTCGAGATAGCGGAGCGCATCCCCCTGCGCAAGGTCGGGGAGTCTCGCCGCTTCCTCCTCCTTCTCGTCTCTGCCCTCCTCATAGAGAACGGTAAAGCCCGGGAATTTCACCACCGACCCGCTCGCCTTGAAGAGGTAGCTCTCCTCTCTGCCCTCACGGGTGCAGTCGATCTCCGCCGCCACCGTATCGAGCACCTGACTCGCCATCTGGCTCGCGACAAACCGCTCCCAGATCAGCTTATAGATCTTATACTGGTCGGCCGAGAGATTCTTTTTGATCCGCTCGGGGGTGAGCGAGACCATCGTCGGTCGGATTGCCTCGTGCGCGTCCTGCGCGCCCGACTTCGTCTTATAGACGCGCGGCGATTTTGGGAGATACGCGGACTCGTAGTTCTCACCGATGTAGCTGCGCACCTCGGCGAGCGCCTCGTTTGAGACGCGCAGGCTGTCCGTTCTCATATAGGTGATGAGACCCACAAGCCCCACTCCGGTGATCTCCACGCCCTCGTAGAGCTCCTGTGCAATCTGCATCGTGCGCCGCACCGGCATCGACAGCTTGCGCGAGGCGTCCTGCTGGAGCGAGGAGGTGATAAACGGCGCCGCGGGGTTGCGGCGCTTCTCCCCCTTTTTGACCGCCCGCACCCGGTAATCCGCGCCGTCGGCGAAGGCACGGATCTTCTCGGCCTCGGCCTCATTTTTTACGTCGAACTTATCCTCGACATAGAAGTGGGCCAAAAAGGATTTCTTCTCCTTCTCGAGCCTCACGTCGATTGTCCAGTACTCCTCCGGCTGGAACGCCTCGATCTCCTTCTCCCGGTCGACAATCAGCTTGGTCGCCACCGACTGCACTCGGCCCGCCGAGAGCCCCTTTCTGATCTTCCTCCAGAGGAAGGGGGATATCTGGTAGCCCACCAGCCGGTCGAGCACCCGGCGCGCCTGCTGCGCGTCCACCAGATTCATGTCGAGCCCGCGAGGATGTTTCACCCCGTTTACCACCGCATTTTTAGTGATCTCGTTGAAGATCACCCGCACGTCGTCGGTGAGCTCCAGGCCGAGCAGCTGCGCCAGATGCCAGGAGATCGCCTCGCCCTCGCGGTCGGGGTCGGTCGCGAGATAGATCTTCTCGCAGCCCTTGGCCTCCTTTTTAATGGAGTTGATAAGCTGACTCTTCCCCCGAATCGAGATGTACTTCGGCTCGTAGTTGTGCTCGATGTCAATTCCGAGCTGGCTCTTCGGCAGGTCCCGGACATGGCCCATCGAGGCGACCACGCGGTAGTCCCCCCCGAGATATTTTTTAATGGTCTTCGCCTTCGCCGGCGACTCCACAATCACTAACTTTGGCATAGCTCCTCCAGTTTTTCTCTCGCAGTTCTGCGCCGGGCTCTCAGCTTTACACCGTAAAGCAGTCCCCCACCTTGCTCACGTGATTCTTCACCTCGAGCATGGTCAGCGCAATGGATACCTGGTCAATCGTAAGACCGGTCCTCTCCACCAGCTCATCTGCCGTCAGCGGTTCCGCGCGCAGCGCGTCTTTTATTATAGTCTCTTCGCGCGTCAGCTGCAAATCTTTTGTTGTGCTCCGCTCCGCCCGCCGCCGTAAGAGCCCCTTTTTCTTCTCCGGCGGCTCCTCCCCGGCCGGGGAACGCTCCGCCCAGACGGGCCTCTCAAAGCGCACTGCGCGTCTCTTCGGCGTTTGCGCCCTTATTGTCTGCGGGTAGAGTCCCACATATTCGCTCAGCACGTCGAGCGGCTCGGTCACCAGCTTCGCTCCCGCTTTCAGAAGGCCGTTTGTTCCGGCCGAGAGGGGCGAATCAATCCGTCCCGGTACGGCAAAGACATCCCGGTTCTGCTCCGCCGCGTGGCGGGCGGAGATCAGCGCGCCCGACCGCTCCGGAGCCTCCACCACCAGCACTCCGAGCGACAGCCCGGTGATCACCCGGTTTCTGCGCGGAAAGTTCTGAGGGCGCGTCGGCTCCCCCGGAGCAAACTCCGAGAGTACCGCCCCGTTTGACGCAATGAACTCGTAGAGGTCGCGGTTCTCTCTCGGATAGGGATTGTCAATCGCACTGCCGAGCACTGCGACCGTCCGGCCGTCCCCTTTCAGCGCGCCTTTGTGTGCGGCGGTGTCGATCCCGCGGGCCATCCCGCTGACAATCACCACCCCGACCGAGGCGAGCCCCCGGGCGAGCGTCTCCGCCGCCCGCCAGCCGTACTCGCTGTGGTTTCGCGTGCCGACGACCGCAAGCGCAATCTGCCGGTCTACCGCTCCGATCTCTCCGCGGAGATAGAGTACCGCCGGCGGGTCGTAGATCTCGCGCAGCCGCTCGGGGTATCCCTCGTCCGGAAGCGCGACAATTCGCGTCCCGTCCCGCTCGCACTGCTCCGCGATTCGCTCCGGCCGGGCGAGCGAGAGCGTCTCAAACGCCTTGCGCTCCTCTCCGGTCAGACGAACCGCCGTCTCTCTCAGAGACATTCTATTCTCATAGAGCACCTTCGCAGAACCGAACTGCTCGAGAAGCTGCCGCGGGAGCGCGAGCGACTGCCCCGCCGCGAGCGCGAGCCAGATGTCGTAGACAATTTCAGCTTTCATCTCCGCCTCCTGAAGAGCTCCCACATCAACACTGCCGCCGCCACCGGCGCGGAGAGAGACTCGGTTTTGCCGCTCATCGGGATCTCCACCGAAGCATCCGCAAGGGCGGAGAGCTCCTCCGTAATTCCGCGCCCCTCGTTGCCGATCGCAATACAAAGTCCCCGCTCCGGCAGTTCGTCCGGCAGTCGGGAATCGCCTCGCAGCTCCGCTGTAAAGAGGGGAATTCCCGCCCCCCGCAGCGCGCAAGCGGCGGCGGCGCCGTCCGCATAGCGCGCAGTGGGCAGGCGGAAGACCGATCCCATCGAGCCGCGTACCGCCTTCGGCGTGTAGACCTCGGCCGTCTCCCCGCAGAGCAGCACTCCGTCGAAGTCAAAGCTCTCCGCCGAACGGAGAATATTTCCCACATTTCCGGGATCCTGGAGATTTTCAAGCAGTAGGTAGCGTCCGTCCGTATGCAGCTTAAGCTGCTCCTCCGGCAGCCGGACCAGCAGCACAATTCCCTGCGGGGTCTTCGCCTCGGAGATCTTCTCCACGAGGCGACGGGGCAGCAGCGCACAGGGAACGTCTCTCCGCTCAAGCTCGGCAAACAGAATCTCCACCTCCGCGGAGCACCCCTCCTCCACAAAGGCGCGCTCGATCGTCACACCGCTCCTCAGCGCCTCGGCGGCGAGATGTGCTCCCTCCGCAAGATATAGCTGCTCCGTGCGGATCATCTTCGCCCGGTGGAGCGAGGCCGCAAGCTTGACCTGTGCGTTCTCCGCCGAAGTGATCTTCACCGCCATCCCATCTCTCCTCCCCAGTTACATATAATTTATATGATAGAGGAATTTTTCAGAAATTACAAGCGAAATCTCAGCCGTGCGGCCAAGGCTTCGATCTGCGGCAAACGGCTCCCCCTGTCCGCTCAACGGTTCGGCTCAGTCCGTCCCCAGGGATATGGTATTCTTCGGCAGTCCGTTCTCTTCCCCTGTCAAACCGGTTCAAAAAGCGGCGGGCTCAAGAAGTTCGCCGCTTTTTGAACCGGTTTTTCCGCCGCACCGCACCAGCGCATGGGCGCCTCACAGAGAAATTGTGCGCCGCCCGGCGCCATCTTGCCCGTAGCAGCTAAAAACATCTGCCATATAGACCCATGCGAGTCCGCATGCATCGCCTCAGAACAGCATCCTTCTCCCCAGAAGCGGCAGAGCCATCCCGGTAAAGTTCACACAATCCCCGCGCCATCTCTCCCGCGGGGTGGCCGCTTTTACCACCTCTCTGGGAAGCGTCTCACACTGCGCGCACTGTCTCTGTCCCCCTTCTCCGCCCGCTTCGTCCATATCTGGAAAGGATTGCCGCCCCCTCTGAACCGCATCCTCTCCACAGGCTGTACGTCTCTCCTCGCCATACGTCGACTCCTGTTTCGCGAGCAGCGCCCGCTGAAGCCCTCCAATCTTCTCTCGCTCCGCCATCCCTTCCTCTCAGCGTACCGATCGTCTTTTTTACATTTGCGGCCAGTCGCCCTATCCGCTCCTTTTTTATGAAAATAGAGTCAGATGCCGTAGCAGTGTCTGTTCCCGACCATAGTCCGGCACACTCAGCGGAGCGGCGGTCTCTGTGGGCGGCACTCTGAATTCACAGCAGAAGAGAATCTGCTGCAGCCGGTCCACCTTCTTCTCTCCATAGCTCCAGTAACCGTTCTCAGCCATTCTGGCAGAGCATAACAGATCAACCTGGCCATAGTAACGCAGGGGACGCGCTCTTACTCCCGCTAAGCCGACGGGTCTAGCCACTGTGATCCCTCCGCCCTCATCTCACAACTCCAGAATAGGGCTCGCCGCCGTTCAAGGTCAGGGCCTTTTTCGCGCAAAACACAAGAGCATTTCTTCACTCCTGCCTCGAATCTTTCTCTTCCCCGCTTCTTCCAGCATTTTACTAAACGGCCGGTCCTTCTCCAAAACAGGGCAGAACGAAAAAAGCAGGAGATGCGATTAGCATCTCCTGCTCGAAAGTCAAAACTTACTCGTTGACCTTGGTGACAACGCCCGAACCGACAGTTCTGCCACCCTCACGGATCGCAAAACGCAGGCCCTCCTCAATCGCGATCGGCGCGATGAGCTCGACGTCCATCTCAACGTTATCGCCCGGCATGCACATCTCGGTGCCCTCCGGCAGCGCAACAACACCGGTAACGTCGGTCGTTCTGAAATAGAACTGCGGACGGTAGTTGTTGAAGAACGGAGTATGACGGCCGCCCTCATCCTTGGTCAGAACGTAGACCTGGCCGTGGAATTTGGTGTGCGGATGGATGGTACCCGGCTTCGCGAGAACCTGGCCACGCTCGATATCCGTTCTCTGGATACCGCGGAGCAGAGCGCCGATGTTGTCGCCCGCCTCAGCGTAGTCGAGCAGCTTTCTGAACATCTCGATACCGGTGACGACAGTCTTGGTCGGAGCGTCGGCGAGACCAACGATCTCAACCTCCTCGGACAGCTTCAGCTGGCCTCTCTCAACTCTACCGGTGGCAACAGTACCACGGCCGGTGATGGTGAAGACATCCTCAACCGGCATAAGGAACGGCTGATCAGCCTTTCTGTCCGGGGTCGGGATGAAGGTGTCGACTGCGTCCATCAGCTCATGAATGCAGGCATACTCCGGCGCGTTCGGATCGGTCGAGCTGCTCTCAATAACCGCCAGCGCAGAACCCTTGATGATCGGGGTGTCGTCGCCCGGGAAATCGTAAGAGGACAGGAGGTCACGGATCTCCATCTCGACGAGCTCGAGGAGCTCCGGATCGTCAACCTGATCGCACTTGTTCATGAAGACAACGATCGCCGGAACGCCGACCTGACGGGCGAGCAGGATGTGCTCACGGGTCTGGGGCATCGGGCCGTCAGCAGCGGAGACAACGAGGATCGCGCCGTCCATCTGCGCAGCACCGGTGATCATGTTCTTAACGTAGTCGGCATGCCCCGGGCAGTCGACGTGCGCATAGTGGCGCGCGTCGGTCTGATACTCAACATGAGCGGTGTTGATGGTGATGCCGCGCTCACGCTCCTCCGGAGCCTTATCGATGTTCGCGTAATCGGTATACTCCGCCTCACCCTTCATCGCGAGAACCTTGGTGATCGCCGCGGTCAGGGTGGTCTTGCCGTGGTCAACGTGACCGATGGTACCGATGTTTACGTGCGGTTTTGTTCTTTCAAACTTTTCCTTAGCCATTCCTAGAATTCCTCCTTACAATCACTGCAATACAAGTTAGGTCTATCTTAATATATTTTCAGGAATTATTCAAGATATATTTTGATAGATATTTTGAAAGCCTCTGATTACTCCGCCTTCGCGCGGCCGGCGATGATCGTCTCCGCGACAGACTTCGGAACCTCGGCATAGTGCGACGGCTCCATGACGTACGCGCCGCGTCCCTGGGACTTGGAGCGCATGTCGGTGGCGTAACCAAACATCTCGGACAGCGGTACCATCGCAGTGATCTGCTGCGCGCCGCCGACCGCCTCCATGCCCTGGATCATACCGCGGCGGGAGTTGAGGTCGCCGATCAGATCGCCCATGTACTCCTCCGGGCAGGTGACGACAACCTTCATGATCGGCTCGGTGAGTACCGGGTCCGCCTTCTTCATCGCGTCCTTGAACGCCATAGAACCGGCGATCTTAAACGCCATCTCAGAGGAGTCGACCTCATGGTACGAACCGTCGAACAGCGTTGCGATGACGTCGACGACATTATAGCCGGCGAGTACACCAGCCTGCATAGCGCCCTGGATACCCTGATCAACCGCCGGAATATACTCCTTCGGAACAGAACCGCCGACAACCTTGTTGACAAACTCGTAACCCTTGCCCGGCTCGTTCGGCTCAATGGTGATCTTAACGTGACCATACTGGCCCTTACCGCCCGACTGACGCGCATACTTCATATCGGAAGTGGCGCTCTTACGGATCGCCTCGCGGTAGGAGACCTGCGGCTTACCGACATTTGCCTCAACCTTGAACTCGCGCAGCAGACGGTCGACAATAATCTCGAGGTGCAGCTCGCCCATTCCGGCGATGATGGTCTGTCCCGTCTCCTCGTCGGTGTAGGTCTTGAAGGTCGGGTCCTCCTCGGCGAGCTTCGCGAGCGCGATGCCCATCTTCTCCTGACCGGCCTTGGTCTTCGGCTCAATCGCGACACGGATAACCGGCTCCGGGAACTCCATCGACTCGAGGATAACCGGATTCTTCTCATCGCAGAGCGTGTCTCCGGTCGTGGTGTTCTTGAGGCCTACCGCAGCCGCGATGTCGCCCGCGTACACCATCTCGATGTCCTGACGGTGATTCGCGTGCATCTGCAGGATACGGCCCATGCGCTCTCTCGTATCCTTCACCGAGTTGTAGACGCCCGAACCGGCCGCCACAGTACCCGAGTAGACACGGAAGAAGCAGAGCTTACCGACAAACGGGTCGGTCGCAATCTTGAACGCGAGCGCAGAGAACGGCTCATCGTCGCTGGTGTGACGCACCGTCTCCTCCTCGGTGCCCGGCACGGTACCCTTGATCGGCGGGATATCGAGCGGCGACGGCATATAGTCGATGATCGCGTCGAGGAGCGGCTGCACGCCCTTGTTCTTATAAGCGGTACCGCAGCAGACCGGCACCATCGTGTTGTCGATGGTCGCCTTGCGGATCGCCTTCTTGATCTCGTCAACGGTGAGCTCCTCACCATCGAGGTACTTCATCATCAGCTCGTCGTCCGTCTCGGCGACATGCTCGATGAGCTCCGCGTGATATTTCTCCGCGAGCTCCTTCATATCCTCCGGGATCTCCCCGACGATCGGCTCAGCGCCGAGCTTGTCGTGGTAGGTCACGGCGTTCATGTTGACCAAGTCAACATTGCCGACAAAAGTGTCCTCAGAGCCGATCGGCAGCTGAATCGGAACGGCGTTACACTTTAGACGGTCCTTCATCATCTGGACGACCCGGTAGAAGTCGGCGCCCATGATATCCATCTTGTTGACAAACGCCATTCTCGGAACTTTATACTTGTCCGCCTGACGCCAGACGGTCTCGGACTGCGGCTCAACGCCGCCCTTTGCGCAGAACACCGTCACCGAACCGTCGAGCACACGCAGCGAACGCTCCACCTCAACAGTGAAGTCCACGTGTCCCGGGGTGTCGATGATGTTGATACGGTGCTTATGCCAGAAGCAGGTGGTCGCAGCGGAGGTAATGGTGATACCTCTCTCCTGCTCCTGCTCCATCCAGTCCATCGTGGCGGTACCCTCGTGGGTGTCGCCGATCTTGTGGTTGATACCGGTGTAATAGAGGATACGCTCGGTGGTAGTAGTCTTACCGGCATCGATATGCGCCATGATGCCGATATTTCTGGTCATTTCCAGAGAAGTTTCTCTAGCCATCTTATCCTCCTATTACCATCTGTAGTGGGCGAACGCCTTGTTGGCCTCGGCCATCTTATGGGTATCTTCCTTCTTCTTGATCGCGCTTCCGGTGTTGTTCACCGCGTCAAGGATCTCACCTGCGAGCTTCTCCTTCATGGTCTTCTCGCCTCTCTGACGGGAGTAGAGCGTGATCCAGCGGAGCCCCAGGGTCTGCCGTCTCTCAGGTCTGACCTCCATCGGAACCTGATAGGTCGCGCCGCCGACACGGCGGGCCTTGACCTCGAGCACAGGCATGACATTCTCAAGCGCCTGCTCGAACACCTCGAGCGGATTCTTATCGGTCTTTTCTTTTACGATCTCAAAAGCATCGTACACGATCTTCTGGGCGACGCCCTTCTTCCCGTCGTACATAATGCTGTTGACAAGCCTGGTCACGAGCTTCGAATTGTAGATCGGATCAGGCAGTACATCTCTCTTGGGAACAGAACCTCTTCTTGGCACTTTGCTTCCCTCCTTCATATTTTGATATCATAGGTACTCAAAGGCACATACGTCCTTTGTATCAGCGCCTTTCAGAAGTTTATATTTAAACTGCTGACAAAGCCGCTGCTTTGCGTAACAGAGATACGCATTTTCAGGTGCAAGAAATCTTACTTGCCGGCAGTCTTCTGCCGCTTCGCGCCGTACTTACTTCTGGCCTGGTTTCTGCCGGATACGCCCTGAGTATCGAGCGAGCCGCGGATAATGTGGTAACGAACACCAGGCAGATCCTTAACTCTTCCGCCTCTGATCATTACAACACTGTGCTCCTGCAGATTGTGACCCACGCCCGGGATGTAAGCGGTGACCTCGACGCCGTTGCTGAGACGGACTCTGGCGATCTTTCTGAGCGCGGAGTTCGGCTTCTTCGGAGTCATGGTCTTGACCGAGGTGCATACCCCTCTCTTCTGGGGAGCGGACTGGTCGTTGAGCTCTTTCTTCAGCGTGTTCAGGCTCTTCTGCAGCGCAGGCGCCGTGGACTTCTTCGCGATCGAGCTTCTGCCCTTTCTGACTAACTGGTTCAGTGTCATCATGGTAGTAGTTCCTCCTTCCTCATAAAATACTATACCAAACCCGGCAGAGGAAAAAACTTCCTCCACGAGGTCAGTAACACGGTTAGATCAGCGCGACCACCGCCGCGCCGACGTCAATTCCACAGGCGGAGCCGAGCTCCTTCATCGAGTCAACATAGGTCACTGCGACCGACGACCGCTCGCAGAGCTCCACGAGAGGCGCGACAATCCGCTCCTCCGCGTCCTGGGCGATCAGCACTGAGCGCACCACTCCGTCCGACAGCGCTTTCTTGGTCTGTTTGATTCCGACGACTCGCTTCCCTGTCCCGAGATCAATCATTTTGATATCCCTCCGTTTTTGACACTCTGATAGTATACAATTCTTTTAACTGCTTGTCAATAGGGCTCCGAGGGAATTTCCTCGGAGCCCTTACTATTTAATAGAGATGGCTTTCTCCAGTGAGAATGCTCGTGCCGTTCTCGTCCTCGATGTCTACGTCACGGTACTTCTGCATACCGGTCCCCGCCGGAATCAGTTTACCGATAATGACATTTTCCTTGAGTCCGATCAGCGGATCAATCTTGCCCTTGATCGCGGCGTCGGTGAGCACTCTGGTGGTCTCCTGGAAGGAGGCCGCCGAGAGGAAGCTCTCGGTCGCAAGGGAGGCCTTGGTGATACCCTGGAGCACCGGGGTACCGGTCGCCGGCTTCTGGTCGGGACCGAGCTTCCGGTTCGCGTCGAGCAGCTCGAGAATATCCACCACCGAGAGCACCAGCAGATCGGTGTCGCCCGCGTCCTCAATCTTGATCTTGCGGAGCATCTGACGGACGATGACCTCGATGTGCCGGTCGTTGATATCAACGCCCTGCAGCCGGTAGACACGCTGGACTTCCTGGATCAGGTAGTTCTGCACCGCGGAGACGCCCTTGACCGCCATGATGTCATGCGGGTTGACGCTGCCCTCGGTCAGCTCCTGCCCCTTCTCGATCACCTGTCCGTCGGTCACCTTGATCCGCGCGCCGTAGTTGATCGAATACTCCTTGCGGTCCGGATTCTGCGGATCGTTGCTCGTCACAATGACCTTGCGGGTCTTCTTGTCCTCGCCGAGCTCCACGACGCCGCCGATCTCGGAGATCACGGCCGGCTTCTTCGGCCGTCTCGCCTCAAAGAGCTCCTCAACACGGGGCAGACCCTGGGTGATGTCGTCACCCGCGACGCCGCCGGTGTGGAAGGTTCTCATCGTCAGCTGGGTACCCGGCTCGCCGATCGACTGGGCGGCGATGATGCCGACCGCCTCGCCGACGTTGACCGGCTGCTTGTTTGCGAGGTTGGAGCCGTAGCATCTCGAACAGACGCCGTGACGCGCCTCACAGGTGAGCACGCTGCGGATCTTCACCTCGGTCGCGCCCGAGTTCATAATGAGCTTCGCGTCGTCCGCGTTCATCAGCTTGTCGCGCGAGACGAGCACATTGCCGTCCTTGTCGGTGAAGTCCTCCGCGAGATAGCGGCCCACCAGACGGTCCTCGAGCGGCTCGATCATCTCTTTGCCGTCCTTGATGTCCATCACGGTGATGCCCTCGTGGGTGCCGCAGTCGATCTCACGGATGATGACCTCCTGCGCGACGTCGACAAGACGCCGGGTCAGATACCCCGAGTCCGCCGTACGCAGCGCGGTGTCGGCGAGGCCTTTACGGGCGCCCTTCGACGAGATGAAGTACTCGAGAATCGAGAGGCCCTCGCGGAAGTTCGCGCGGATCGGGATCTCGATGGTACGGCCGGAGGTGTTCGCCATCAGGCCGCGCATACCGGCGAGCTGACGGATCTGGCTGATGCTGCCTCGGGCGCCCGAGTCCGCCATCATATAAATCGGATTGAATTTGTCAAAATTCTTCTGGAGCGCGTCGGTGACGTCCTTGGTGGTCTTGCTCCAGGTGTCGATGACGAGATTGTACCTCTCCTCGTCGCTGATAATACCGCGGCGGAACTGCTTTGTGATCTCGTCGACTCTCGTCTCCGCGTCCGCGATGAGCTGCGGCTTCTCGGGCGGCACCACCATGTCGGAGACCGAGATGGTGATCGCGCTGCGGGTCGAGAACTTATAGCCGAGCGCCTTCATCCGGTCGAGCGTCTCAGCGGTAATTGCAGAGCCGTGGGTGCTGATGCAGGCGTCGACGATCTTTCCGAGCCACTTCTTGCCGCACTGCACGTTGATCTCATAGTCGAATTTGGTCTCAGGGTCGGTTCGGTCGACAAAGCCGAGATCCTGCGGGATCGGCTCGTTGAAGATGATGAGTCCCACCGTCGCGGGGATGACTCGGCTCTCTTTTACCCCGTCGAACTCCTTCTCCACGCGCACCAGAATCGGCAGATGGAGCGGCAGCTCGCGCAGGTCGTACGCAAGTCTCGCCTCCTCCGGATTCGAGAAGGTCCGCACCGGGAATTTGATCTCCCCGGCCTTCAGCGCCTCAAACGCCTTTCTCGGCGTCTCAAAGAGGTGGCCCTTTCCGTCCTCGTCAAAGACGCGGGTGGAGGTCAGATAGTAGGAGCCGAGGATCATGTCCTGGGTCGGCACGGTGACCGGACGGCCGTCCTGCGGCTTCAAGAGGTTGTTTGCGGAGAGCATGAGGAATCTCGCCTCGGCCTGCGCCTCCGCGGAGAGCGGGACGTGCACCGCCATCTGGTCGCCGTCGAAGTCGGCGTTGAACGCCGTACACACAAGCGGGTGCAGCTTCAGCGCGCGGCCCTCAACCAGCACCGGCTCAAACGCCTGAATGCCGAGACGGTGCAGCGTCGGCGCGCGGTTGAGCATCACGGGGTGCTCCTTGATGACGACGTCCAGCGCGTCCCACACCTCGGTGCGGAGCCGCTCGACCATCTTCTTCGCGCTCTTAATATTGTTGGCGTGCCCGTCCTCGACGAGCTTCTTCATCACAAACGGCTTGAAGAGCTCGATGGCCATCTCCTTCGGCAGACCGCACTGGTAGAGCTTGAGCTCCGGGCCGACGACGATAACCGAACGGCCGGAGTAGTCGACACGCTTGCCGAGCAGGTTCTGGCGGAAGCGGCCCTGTTTGCCCTTGAGCATATCCGAGAGGCTCTTGAGCGGCCGGTTGTTCGGCCCTGTGACCGGACGGCCGCGGCGGCCGTTGTCAATCAGGGCGTCCACCGCCTCCTGGAGCATCCGCTTCTCGTTGCGGATGATGATGTCCGGCGCGCCGAGCTCCACCAGTCTCTTCAGACGGTTGTTACGATTGATCACCCTTCTGTAAAGGTCGTTTAAGTCGCTCGTCGCAAACCGGCCGCCGTCGAGCTGAACCATCGGCCGGATCTCCGGCGGGATAACCGGGATGACGTCCATGATCATCCAGGACGGCTTGTTCTCCGACTGGCGGAACGCCTCCACAACTTCAAGTCTCTTGATGATCCGGGCTTTTTTCTGGCCCGAGGCGCTCTCCAGCTCCTCCTTGAGCTCGGCCGAGAGCTTGTCAAGGTCGATCTCCTCGAGGAGCTCCTTGATCGCCTCCGCGCCGATTCCGGCGCGGAACTCGTCCTCGTACTTCTCGTAGAGATCGCGGTACTCCTTCTCGGAGAGAATATCCTTTTTCTTTAAGGGTGTGTCGCCCGCGTCGAGCACGATATAGGACGCAAAATAGAGCACCTTCTCGAGCATGCGCGGCGAGATGTCGAGCAGAAGGCCCATCCGCGACGGGATGCCCTTGAAGTACCAGATGTGCGACACCGGAGCCGCAAGCTCGATGTGCCCCATCCGCTCGCGGCGGACCTTCGCACGGGTCACCTCGACGCCGCAGCGGTCGCAGACCTTGCCCTTAAAACGGATTCTCTTATATTTTCCGCAGTGACACTCCCAGTCCTTCTGCGGGCCAAAGATACGCTCGCAGAAGAGGCCGTCTCTCTCGGGTTTGAGCGTTCTGTAATTGATTGTCTCAGGTTTCTTGACCTCTCCGTGGGACCACTCTCTGATCTTTTCAGGTGAAGCCAGGCCGATTTTAATCGCCTCAAATGTGGTAATCGCCATGCTTTCTTCCCCTTTCGATTATTCCTCGTCCATAAGGTCGAGGTCCTCTTCCTCCTCGCCGATGTCGCCGAGGAAATCATCCTCCTCGTCGAGCTCCGGCTCCTCGATATCAAAGCCGGCCTCGATCTCCTCGTCGATCGCGACGTTGCCGCCGATATCCTCAAGCGGCTTGATGCCGAACTCGTCCTCCTCGTCGAAGTTCTCGCCGAGCTCGATCTCGTCGCCGTGTTCGTCGAGCACCTTCACGTCGAGCGCGAGCGACTGGAGCTCCTTGATGAGCACCTTGAACGACTCCGGAATCCCCGGCTTCGGCACATTCTGGCCCTTTACGATCGCCTCGTAGGTCTTGACACGTCCGACCACGTCGTCCGACTTGACCGTCAGAATCTCCTGCAGGGTGTAGGCCGCGCCGTACGCCTCGAGCGCCCAGACCTCCATCTCGCCGAACCGCTGGCCGCCGAACTGCGCCTTACCGCCGAGCGGCTGCTGGGTGACCAGCGAGTACGGGCCGGTCGAGCGGGCGTGAATCTTATCGTCAACCAGGTGGGCGAGCTTTAAGAAGTAGATATATCCGACTGTGACGGGGTTGTCAAACGGGAGACCCGTCCGTCCGTCGTAGAGCTGGGTCTTACCGTTGCGGTTGTAGCCCGCCTCCTCGAGCGCGTCCATGATCTCATACTCGTTCGCGCCGTCGAATACCGGGGTCGCAATCTTCCAGCCGAGCGCCTTCGCCGCGTACCCGAGGTGCACCTCGAGCACCTGTCCGATGTTCATACGGGACGGAACGCCGAGCGGGTTTAATACGATGTCGAGCGGGGTGCCGTCCGGCAGGAAGGGCATATCCTCCTGCGGGAGAATTCTCGAGATAACACCCTTATTTCCGTGACGTCCGGCCATCTTGTCGCCGACCGAGATCTTTCTCTTCTGCGCGATGTAGCAGCGGACAACCATGTTGACGCCCGGCGCCATCTCGTCGCCGTTCTCGCGGGTGAACACCTTGACATCCACAACGATGCCGTACTCGCCGTGCGGCACCTTGAGCGAGGTATCTCTGACCTCTCTGGCCTTCTCGCCGAAGATCGCCCGCAGCAGCCGCTCCTCCGCGGTGAGCTCGGTCTCGCCCTTCGGGGTGACCTTGCCGACCAGGATGTCGCCGCTTCTCACCTCGGCGCCCACGCGGATGATGCCGCGCGCGTCGAGGTCCTTGAGCGCGTCCTCGCCGACGTTCGGAATGTCACGCGTGATCTCCTCCGGGCCGAGCTTGGTATCTCTCGCCTCGAGCTCATACTCCTCGATGTGAATCGATGTAAAGATATCGTTCTTTACAAGGTTCTCGTTTAAGAGGACCGCATCCTCGTAGTTATAACCCTCCCAGGTCATAAAGCCGACGAGCACATTCCGCCCGAGCGCGATCTCGCCGTTGTTGGTCGACGGGCCATCCGCAATCACTTCGCCCGCCTTCACGCGCTGACCGTTGTTCACGATCGGCTTCTGGTTGAAGCAGGTACCCTGGTTGGAGCGCAGGAACTTGATCAGTTCGTAGTCGTCGGTTGTGCCGTCGTCGTTCCGCATGTGGATGTGGGTCGCGGAGACACGCTCCACAACGCCATCCTTCTTCGCGACAACCACAACGCCCGAATCAACGGCCGCCTTGTACTCCATTCCGGTGCCGACAATCGGGCTCTGGGTGCGCAGCAGCGGCACTGCCTGACGCTGCATGTTCGCTCCCATCAGGGCGCGGTTCGCATCGTCATTCTCAAGGAAGGGAATCATCGCACTCGCGACCGACACCGCCATTCTCGGCGACACGTCGACATAGTCCACGCGCGAGCGGTCCACTTCGAGCATCTCATCCTTATAGCGGACTGCAACTTTCTTTTTTAAGAAGCAGCCGTTCTCGTCGAGCGGCTCGGCGGCCTGCGCGATCACAAGGCCGTCCTCCTTGTCCGCCGTCATATACTCGATCTCGTCGGTGACTCTACCTGTCGCCTTGTCCACCTTCCGGTAGGGCGCCTCGATAAAGCCGTACTCATTCACTCTCGCAAAGGTGGAGAGGTAGGAGATTAGACCGATATTCGGGCCCTCAGGCGTTTCGATCGGACACATTCTGCCGTAGTGCGAGTGGTGGACGTCGCGAACCTCGAATCCCGCGCGGTCTCTGGAGAGGCCGCCGGGGCCGAGCGCGGAGAGACGGCGCTTGTGGGTCAGCTCCGCAAGCGGATTTGTCTGATCCATGAACTGGGACAGCGGCGAGGAGCCGAAGAACTCCTTGATCGCCGCGACCACCGGGCGGATGTTGATCAGCGCCTGCGGGGTCACGATGTCGAGATCCTGGATGGTCATCCGCTCGCGGATGACCCGCTCCATCCGGGCAAAGCCGATGCGGAACTGGTTCTGCAGGAGCTCGCCCACCGAGCGCAGGCGGCGGTTGCCGAGGTGATCGATGTCGTCCTTCACGCCGATGTCAAAGGCGAGGCAGTTTAAGTAGTTGATCGAGGCGAAGATGTCGTCCACCGTGATGTGCTTCGGAATGAGCTCATCCATTCTCGCGGAGAGCTCCTCGGTGAGCGCATCACCCTCAAGATTTTTATCGAGAATCTCGCAGAGCACCGAGAACTTGACCATCTCGTGGATGTCGAGCTCCTCCGGCAGCTCCGGAATGAAATTCTTGATGTCGACCATACCGTTGGAGAACACCTTGACCGTATTCTCCTCCACGGTGAGATAGACGGTATCGACGCCGGCGGCCTGGATGGCCTCCGCCTTCTCCCTGGTGAGCACCTCGCCCGCGTCCGCCAGAATCTCGCCGGTGCGCGGCGCGACGGCCGGGCTCGCCAGCTGCTTCCCGGTGATCCGGTCCGCAAGCGCCAGCTTCTTATTATACTTATAGCGGCCGACCTTTGAGAGATCGTAGCGCCGCACATCGAAGAACATGCTGTTAAAGAGCGACTGCGCGCTGTCCAAGGTGGGCGGCTCGCCCGGACGCAGCTTCTTGTAGACCTCGATCAGGGCCTCCTCCGAGTTTGTCGCCACATCCTTTTCAAGTGTCGCCAGAATCCGCTCGTCCTCGCCGAAGATATCGGTGATCTGCGCGTTGGTCGCAGCGCCCAGCGCGCGGATCAGCGTGGTCACGGGCAGCTTTCTGTTCTTGTCGATCCGGACGTAGAACACCCCGTTTGAGTCGGTCTCGTACTCGAGCCATGCGCCGCGGTTCGGGATGACGGTGGTAGTGAAGAGACGGGTCCCGGTCTTGTCAAAGCTGACGTCGTAGTAGATGCCTGGGCTTCTGACCAGCTGGGAGACAATCACACGCTCCGCGCCGTTGATCACAAAGGTGCCGCTCTCGGTCATCAGCGGGAAATCTCCCATGAAGATCTCCTGCTCTTTGACCTCGCCGGTCTCCTTGTTCACAAGGCGCACCTTCACCTTAAGCGGCGCGGCGTAGGTCGCGTCGCGCACTTTACATTCGGTCACGGTGTACTTCGACTTCTCCTCGAGGGTGTAGTCGATGAAGTCGAGCACCATATTCCCCGTGTAGTCGGTAATCGAGGAGACGTCCCGGAAGACCTCCTTGAGTCCCTCCGTCAGAAACCACTGGTAGGACTTCTTCTGGATTTCGATGAGATTCGGCATCTCCAGAATCTCCCGCATCTTGGCAAAGCTCATGCGAACATTGTTGCCAAGCTGCATCGGCGTAACTTTGAGGTTACTCGCCATTTGTCAGTTCACTCCAATCTTCAGTATTTTCGTTATAGAAAATTCCTGCCGACTGCGGCTAAAACGCATATCGTCGAAAGTATAAAGTCAGGGGTTGCAAATGCAAAAATTATGTGCTATAGTAATGCACAGGACAGAAAAAAAACAATATTTTGTCCATTATGATGCAGTTTAAAATTGTATCAAATTCAATATGAGAAGTCAATGTATTTTTTGTAAATATTCAAAAAGGGCTGTGGTTTTTTCCACAGCCCACTTTTTTCAATCAGGATTTCTCCAGGATTTTGTCGAATGTCTCCGCCGCGAGCGAGCGCTCCACCGACTCCGAGAGATCCGCCCAGAGCCGCCGGAAGGTGCAGTCGCACTCTCCTCTGTTACAGGGAGAGTGTGACTCGAGGCATTTGTTGAGCCGCACCGGCCCGTCGATCAGTCGAATCACGTCGAGCACAGAGATCTCGGCGGGCGTCTTTGCAAGGGCGTACCCCCCCTCCGCTCCCTTATAGGAGCAGGCGAGCTCCCCGTGTACCAGCTTGCGCAGAATCTTGAGCGTAAACTGCATCGAGACCTCGGTCCGTTCCGAGATCTCCTTCGCGCCCATCTTGCGCCCCTCTCTGCACAGGCAGTAGATAATGCGGACAGCGTAATCCGCCTCTGATGTTATTCTCACGTTATCTCTCCTAAAAAACACTGTTTGAGGACATTATACAGGATTTTTCAAAAAAATTCAAATTTCTAGTTGACAACTCACCGCCTGCTCCTGTATAATAACCCTTGTCGCAAACGACATGCGAGAGTGGCGGAACTGGCAGACGCGCACGTTTGAGGGGCGTGTGGTTTTACCATACGGGTTCAAGTCCCGTCTCTCGCACCAATATGCGGATATGGCGGAATTGGCAGACGCGCTAGATTCAGGTTCTAGTGGGGGCAACTCCATGGAGGTTCAAGTCCTCTTATCCGCACCA
>CAJFTX010000081.1 GCA_904420075.1 uncultured Clostridia bacterium
CACACAAAATTGACCTTGATTTTAAATGAGCTCCACGAGCTGAGAAAAGAGGAGCCGCCCTCCAAAGGGCGGACCCTATAAAAGGATATGGAGAGCTTCTGCGTGAAGCAGGACAGGAACTCCCCGGGACGATCGTCTCCGGGGAGCTCTTGTCTTTGAGAAGAAAAAACGGAGGGAGGGAGCGCGGAGATCTAAATAGAACCGCGCCGTAAATTTGTCCTCTTTCTTCTTGCGCCGTGTCGTTTCCTGCGAATGCCGCTGTTTGAAAGGGGACTTCCCTTGTCCGGCGGATCGGGATATGATATGATAAATCTGACTTTGAAGTATATACAGGAAGTTGATATGACTGGAGATTTAACAAAAGGAAATTTAACGAGAGGGCTTTTGGCATTCGCCCTCCCGATGATGGCGGGCAATCTTCTGCAGCAGCTCTACAATGTGGTGGACACGCTGATTGTGGGACAGGTGCTCGGCGGAGATGCCCTTGCCGCAGTGGGTTCCTCCTATACATTGATGACTTTTTTGACTTCTGTGCTTCTCGGGCTCTGTATGGGCAGCGGAGTTGCGTTTTCGATCCACTATGGACGCGGGGACGGAGAGAAGCTAAAAAAGAGCGCCGGTCTCGCGTTCGGACTGATCGGTGGTGTGACGCTGGCGCTCTCGGCGGCGGTGTTTCTCTGGCTGGACCCGATTTTGGGGCTGCTCCAGGTGCCGGAGGAGGTATATGGGGAGATGCGGGAGTATCTCTTTGTGATCTTCTTTGGGATTTTGGCAACCTTCCTCTATAATTTCTTTGCCTCGCTGCTGCGTGCGGTGGGAAATTCGGTGATTCCGCTGCTCTTTCTGGGAGGGGCGGCACTGCTCAACGTGGGGCTTGATCTGCTCTTTGTGCTCAGTTTCGGCTGGGGCGTCGCGGGAGCGGCGGGCGCCACGGTGATCGCCCAGTGGGTTTCGGGGCTTGGGATTTTGCTCTATGTGCGCATACGGACGCCGGAACTGTGGCCCAGACTCCGATTTCGGGGGGAACGGAGGCTGCTGCGAGAGATTCTGCAGCTGTCGTCGCTGACCTGTGTGCAGCAGTCAGTGATGAATTTTGGGATTCTGATGGTGCAGGGACTGGTGAACAGCTTTGGTTCGGCGGTGATGGCGGCGTTTGCCGCGGGAGTCAAGATCGACTCGTTTGCCTATATGCCGGCGCAGGACTTCGGTAATGCGTTTTCCACCTTTATCGCGCAAAACTACGGGGCGGGTGAGCGGACGCGCATTGCCAAGGGGACGACGCGCGCGGTACAGCTGACCTTCGGCTTCTGCGCTTTTATAAGCGCTCTTGTGTTTCTGTTCGCGCGGGAGCTGATGCTGCTTTTTGTGAAAGCGGAGGAGACGGAAATCCTGGCGATTGGTGTGCGCTATCTCCGTATTGAGGGCAGTCTCTATTTTCTGATCGGCTTTCTCTTTCTGCTCTACGGGTTTTATCGGGCGGTGCGGCGTCCGGGAATGTCGGTGGTGCTCACGGTGCTCTCGCTCGGGACGCGGGTGCTGCTCGCGTATCTGCTCGCGCCGGGAGTCGGCGTGGAGGGTATCTGGGCGGCGGTGCCGGTCGGCTGGTTGCTCGCGGACACGGTGGGGTATTTCTATTATCGGAGAAGGCGAGAACAGATTCTGGCGGAGTGTCTGCCGGAGACGAAATAGCGGGGAAGAGTGCCTGTTCTTTCTCCGCAGTCTGATCGGAGAGCGCTGGGGAAATCTGTCTGATCTCGGACTGATCTCGGAGGAGAATCCGCAGACGGCCCGGCAGAACTGCGGCGGGCATCCGCCGGCTGGAATTCGCTGAACCGTGTGTGCGGCGGAAGGGCGCGGGGCGGTCTGTTTTGTCCCGCAGCGGCTGCGAGCAGTCATCCGCCGCCGGGCGGATTTGCGTTTGCGGTCGCAGGTCATGGCCTTCCGGGCTCCGCTTCGATCTGTACGGTGGGGCCGAGAGAGCGTTTTACGCACCGCGTGTGCGTAAGCCGGTCCAGTACGGCGATGGAGAGGGGAATTTGTTGCGGTTTGGGGGCCGGTGGCTTGGCAGCTGTGTAGAGATGAACGCCCCGGTGGTTTTGCCGGCGGTGGTGAGACCTGGAGAGGAGGCGGTGCGCGGCGTGCTCTCCCCCGGGACTGGAGCTGAAATGGAGAATTCCAGCTTCCCGTGCGGCGAGGAGCGCCGACCCGAGTGGCGATATCCGGTGCGGCGGGGGTGTTGTGCAGTTCGGAAAAGAGGCAGAATGTGAAAAATTTCCTCCCAATAGAAAAAATCCCGTGTCATAAGACACGGGATTTTTTGGATACAGTTTATTTGCCGCACTCCTCAATGGCGACCGCGACCGCAACAGTTGCGCCGACCATCGGGTTGTTGCCCATACCGATGAGCCCCATCATCTCGACGTGCGCCGGGACCGAGCTGGAGCCCGCGAACTGCGCGTCGCCGTGCATACGGCCCATCGAGTCGGTCAGACCGTAGGAAGCCGGGCCCGCGCCCATGTTGTCCGGATGCAGGGTACGGCCGGTGCCGCCGCCCGAGGCGACCGAGAAGTATTTTTTACCGTTCTCGTAGGTCCATTTCTTATAGGTGCCCGCGACCAGGTGCTGGAAGCGGGTCGGATTGGTGGAGTTGCCGGTGATCGAGACGTCGACCCCCTCGTGCCGCATGACGGCCACGCCCTCGAGCACGTCGTTTGCGCCGTAGCACTTGACCTTCGCCTTCTCGCCGTCGGAGAACGCCTTCTCGGAGACGATCTTCAGCTCGCCGGTGTAGAAGTCGTACTCGGTCTGCACATAGGTGAAGCCGTTGATTCTCGAGATGATATAGGCCGCGTCCTTGCCGAGACCGTTGAGGATGACCCGCAGCGGCTCGCGTCTCACTTTGTTCGCGGTCTTGGCGATACCGATCGCGCCCTCGGCGGCCGCGAACGACTCATGCCCCGCGAGGAAGCAGAAGCACTTGGTCTCCTCGCGCAGCAGCATCGCCGCGAGGTTGCCGTGGCCCTGGCCGACGTTTCTCTGCTCGGCGACCGAACCCGGGATGCAGAACGCCTGCAGGCCGATGCCGATCATCTCGGCTGCCTCGGCGGCGTTTTTTGCGCCCTTCTTCAGCGCGACGGCGGCGCCCAGCGTATAGGCCCAGACGGCGTTCTCAAACGCGATGGGCTGCACGCCCTTGACGATGCTCTCGACATCGATCCCCTTGGAGAGGGTGAACTCCTTGGCCTCGTCGATGGAGGCAAAGCCGTACTCTTTGCAGCAGGCGTTGATCTTATCAATTCTTCTCTCGTAACCTTCAAATTTAGCCATGTTGTTTCTCCCCCTTCCCTTATTCTGCGCGCGGATCGATGTACTTGACCGCGTCCTCATATCTGCCGTAGGTGCCGATGTTGCTCTCGTACGCCTCGGCCGGGCTCTTGCCGGCGCGGATCGCGTCCATCATTTTGCCAAGGTGGATAAACTTATAGCCAATGACCTCGTCGTTTGCGTCGACGGCCATATTGATGATATAGCCCTCGGCCATCTCAAGATAGCGCACGCCCTTCGCCTCGGTGCCGAACATGGTGCCCACCTGCGAGCGCAGACCCTTGCCGAGGTCCTCGAGACCGGCTCCGATCGGGAGTCCGCCCTCAGAAAACGCGGTCTGGGTCCGGCCGTAGACCAGCTGCTTGAAGATCTCGCGCATCGCGACGTTGATCGCATCGCAGACAAGGTCGGTGTTGAGCGCCTCGAGAATGGTCTTGCCCTGCAGAATCTCGGCGGCCATTGCAGCCGAATGGGTCATGCCCGAGCAGCCCAGCGTCTCGACGAGCGCCTCTTTGATCACGCCCTCTTTGACGTTCAGCGTCAGCTTACAGGCGCCCTGCTGCGGCGCACACCAGCCCACTCCGTGGGACAGGCCGGAAATATCGGTGATCTGTGTAGACTTGACCCACTTGCCCTCCTCCGGAATCGGAGCGGGACCGTGGTCGCAGCCCTTACGGACGCTACACATTCTCTCTACTTCATGCGTGTAGTTCATTGGAATGTTCCCCTTTCAGATGATAGTACCTCTTTAACAATCACATTATAATTAGTTTGTCGGATTAAGTAAAGGTCAAATTTATTTTTTGCCCGGATACACAAAAATACACCCGGCTTTTTTACAGGTGTGTGGAAAATAGAGAGAGCCCCCTTGAAAACCGGCGGCGCACCGGAAACATAAGGCCGCTCACCGCGCGGCGCTGCGGCATATTCTGTACTGTAACCGGTTATGAAACACACGAGGAGGATTTTACATGAATTGCAACTGCCAAAACAACTCTTCTCAGACCTGCGGCTGCGACTGCGGGTGCGCCACAGTGCCGGATACTTCCGGATGCTGCTGCGGATGCGGCTGTAACAATACCTGCGATTGCAATTGTAACTGTAACTGCAACAATTCCTGCAACTGCAACTGCGGCTGTGATTGCAACTGCTGCGACTCCTGCGGTTGTAGCTGTAACTGCTGTAACTCAAGCTGCAATCTGCTCTACAAGTGCAACTGCCTGAAAAAGTACATCGCAAGTCTCACCCAGAGAATCAATGAGTATTCGGCCTATCTGGAGGCGAATCCCTGCGATAAGCTCGCGGCCTGTCTGGTCTGTGAGGCGAAACAGGAACTCGCCGCGGCGAAACAGTACTACTGCCAGCACTGCAACGCCAGCGGAAATGACTGCCTCTGCAAAGAGGAGTGCGATTGCGGTTGTAACTGCGGTTGCTGCTGACAAAAAGCGCCCCTTCCAGGGTAGCGCCTGTAGAAGGATCAGGAGATCTTTTGCGAAAAGCGGAATAAAAACTCCCCGGGACAATCGCCCCGGGGAGTTTGCCTCTTTTTCAGGCTTCTCATTTTTGGAGTTTGTTGCCCCTGAAAGGTTTTTGTCTAAAGAGTGGACAACTTCTTTAAGAAGGGAGAGATCGCACGGCCGATCAGTCCGCACAGCAGAGTCGCCATTGCGGCCTCGATCAGGCCGTTGAACCCGACGACGCCCATCAGCGTTGCCAGCACGTCGAATTGGGACTGGCCCGCGACTCCGAGCGCCGCCGTATAGGAGTCGTAGGCGAAAAAGTAGAGTCCGCCGATGACAAACACAGTATTTGTCAGAGAACCGACGAGTCCCGCCACGGCCGCGGCGAGAAAATTGTTGTTGCCCTTCTTGGGGATCGCCCTGTAAACGAGCGCGGAGAAGAGCCCGGTCAGCACCCGCGGCAGGAAGAGTACCATAACGATCAGAAGCAGATTATAGGCGCTCATACCGAGCACGATGCTTGCCACCGCGTCCGGTGTGAGAAAGCAGCGGATGAGGCTCACGAGGCCGAAGGTGAATCCGAACACAAGACCGCCCCGCCAGCCGAAGGCCGCTCCGCCGATGATAACCGGAATTTGAACAAAGGTGATCGAGGCGAAGGGGAGCACCAGAAAGCCGATCGGCGAGATGCCGAGCAGCAGAATAATCGAGATGAAGAGCGCGTAGTGGGTCATCTTCTGGACCCGGTTCCGAGATGTGGCCAAAATAATCTGCCCTTTCTTAAAAAATTGGTTGACTTGACGGGGAAAACGCATACAATAAAAGCAAGAAACCGCCAATATTTTTAAATAGTATAACATATCTGAGGCGGTTTTAATAGGATATTTATGAAAGGAGGATGAAAAGAAGAATCGGGGCCACACTAAAAATTGAATAGAAAGGGGGAATGTAACCCTATGATTTCGCGCCAAGCGCCAGGACCGCGGGGGACTGCGGTTGACGAGGAGAGAGGCTTATCGAACGATTCGGCGGATACCTCTCCGGCTCCCCTTGGCCGTCAGAGCCGCTACAAAAAGCCGGGCGACCGGTGCACAAAGAGCGGCTTTAAAAGGGCTTAAATTTGACTTGATTGGAGATTTTAGATATGTGCGGAATTGTTGGTTACATCGGAGAGAGGTCGTGCGCGGAGATCCTGCTCGACGGCCTCTCGAAACTCGAATACCGCGGCTACGACTCGGCCGGGATCTCGGTGCTCACCGAGGAGGGAATCCGGACGGTCAAGCGCCGGGGCAGACTGCAAAATCTGCGCGGCGCGGTGGAGACGGCGAAACTCACGGGCAATTGTGGCATCGGCCACACCCGCTGGGCGACCCACGGGGAGCCGAGCGACCGGAACTCCCACCCCCACGGGACCGGGCGGCTCTCGCTTGTGCACAACGGGATTATTGAGAACTATCTCGGAATCCGCGAGATGCTTGAGCGGCGGGGCTATGTCTTCGAGTCCGAGACGGACACCGAGGCCGCGGCGAAACTGATCGACTTCTGCTACAAGGGCGATCCGCTCGCGGCGCTCCGCGAGGCGCTGCCGGTGCTACGGGGCTCCTATGCCTTCTCGGTGATTTTCGCCGACTATCCGGGGAAGATTTTCGCGGTGCGGCGGGACAGCCCGCTGATCGTCGGACTGTCGGAGGAGGGGAATTTTACCGCTTCGGACATCCCGGCCATCCTGCGCTACACGCGGCGGTATCTGCTGCTTGACACCGACGAGATCGCGGTGGTGGAGCGGGAGCGGGTGACCGTCTTTGACGTGGCGGGCAACCGGGTGGAGAAGGAGGTGAAAACCGCAGACTTCGACATGGGCGCCGCGGAGAAGGGGGGATATCCCCACTTCATGCTCAAGGAGATTCACGAGCAGCCGAAGGCGCTACGGGACACGATACAGCCGAGACTGGAGGACGGACTGCCCCGGTTTTCGGAGCTGCCGGACGACTTTTTCGACGGGATTACGAAGATCTACATCGTCGCCTGTGGCACCGCGATGCACGCGGGGCTGGTCGGGAGATGTGCGATCGAGCGGTATGCGGGCATTCCGGTGGAGGTAGATCTCGCGAGCGAGTTCCGCTACCGGGAGCCGCTGCTCGACCCGGAGCACCACCTCTTTGTCTGCATCACCCAGTCGGGGGAGACGGCGGATTCGCTCGCGGCACTGCGGCTCGCAAAGGCGCGAGGCGTGCGCACCCTGTCGGTTGTGAATGTGCTGGGGTCCACCATCTCGCGCGAGTCGGACCAGGTGCTCTACACCTATGCCGGACCGGAGATCGCGGTCGCCTCGACCAAGGCGTACTCGGTACAGCTCGCGGTGATGTATCTTCTGGCGCTGCGACTGGCGCTGCTGCGGAAGGGCATCTCTGAGGAGGAGGTACGCCGTCTCACGGCGGAGCTCTGCCGAATGCCGGAGGTGGTGGAGCAGGTGCTCGCCCGTGAGGACGAGATTCACCACATCGCCGCGGCCTGCCAGAACGCGCACGACCTCTTCTTCATCGGCAGGGGGCTCGACTATGCGCTCTCCCAGGAGGGGAGCCTCAAGCTCAAGGAGATCTCCTATATCCACTCGGAGGCGTACGCCGCCGGGGAGCTCAAGCACGGGACGATTTCGCTTGTAACCGACGGAGTGCCGGTATTCGCGCTCGCGACCCAGGATGCGCTTTACGAGAAGATGATCGGCAATATCAAAGAGGTAAAGGCGAGGGGGGCGCAGGTGGTGCTGTTGCACCGGGAGAAGGCGGCGGACGTCGGAAAGATTGCAGACCTGTCCTTTGCGCTGCCGCAGATGGAGGAGCTGTTCTGTCCGATCCCGGGGGTGACGGTGCTCCAGCTCTTTGCGTACTACTGCTCGCTGCTGCGGGGGTGCGACGTGGATAAACCGAGAAACCTCGCAAAGTCGGTCACGGTGGAGTAGGCGGTTGCGCTTGCAAAAACAGGAGACATCGCATAAAATAGTGGTCGCGGGGAGAGAACTCCCCGCGACCTTTTTCGGTAAACTTTTGTCGTACAGGAAAATAAAAGAGATTTATTACAAGGGGGATTGACTATGAAACCGCTCGCCGACAGTATGCGGCCGCAGGAGCTCTCAGAGGTTGCGGGACAGCGGGAGCTCTGCGGAGAGGACGGGATTTTAACCCGGGTGCTCGCTTCGGGGACCATCCCCAATATGATATTCTACGGCCCTCCAGGGGTGGGGAAGACCACCGTCGCCGGGATTCTCGCAAAGAAGACGGACAAAAAGCTCTACCGGCTCAACGGGACTACGGCGGGCACGGGGGACATCAAGGAGATTGTCTCCGAGCTCGGGACGATGCTCGCTCCCAACGGGGTGTTGCTCTATCTGGACGAGATCCAATACCTCAATAAAAAGCAGCAGCAGTCGCTTCTGGAGTTTATTGAAAACGGAGAGATCACACTGATCGCCTCCACGACGGAGAACCCCTTTTTCTATGTCTATCCCGCGATTATCAGCCGCTCCACCGTCTTTGAATTTAAGAGCCTGGAGGCGGAGGATGTGCTGCCGGTCATCGGCCGCGCCGTAACGGAGATGGAGCGGCGGTATGAGACGCGCTTTCTCCTCGATGATGCGGTCCGCGACTACATCGCCTCCGGCTGCGGCGGAGATGTGCGTAAGTCGATCAATATGGTGGAGATGCTCTGCCTGACCGCGCTGCCACGTGCGAAAGACGGGGAGGCGGCGGTGAGCGAGGCGGACTGTGAAGTGGTGCTGCGCCGGGGGGCGGTACGCCACGATCGGGACGGCGACTCCCACTACGATCTGCTGTCCGCCTTTCAGAAGTCGATCCGCGGGTCCGATCCGGACGCCGCCGTTTATTATCTCGCAAAGCTGCTGGCGGGCGGGGATCTCGCGTCGGTCTGCCGCAGGCTGCTGGTGGTGGCGAGCGAGGACGTCGGGCTTGCGTATCCACAGGCAGTGGCGATTGTGAACGCCTGTGTCGAGTCGGCTTTCCGCCTCGGGATGCCGGAGGCGCGCATTCCGCTCGCGGAGGGGGTGGTGCTGCTCGCCACCGCGCCGAAGTCGAATACCAGCTATATGGCGATCAACCGCGCGATGGCGGATATCGAGTCGGGTGCGTCCTACGACGTCCCCTCCCACCTGAAGGATACGAGCTATCGGGGGGCGAAGACACTGGGACGCGGAGGCTATATCTATCCGCACGAGTATGAGAACGACTACACGCCGCAGCAGTATCTGCCGGACGAGCTTGTGGGCACGAGCTACTATGAGTTTGGGGAGAACAAGCTTGAAAGCGCGTCCCGCAGATACTGGGAGGAGGTCAAGGCGCACAGGAGCAAAAAGAAAAAGAGCTGAGAGAGACGGTGAGCGGAAGGAGCGGCGATATGCCTCTAAAACTGCGCACGGCGGAACAATACGCCCGTCCCGGACAGATAAAAAACAATCCGTTTTTTCCCTGAGGGGCCTCGCTTTTGCGGCGACCAGAGAGACAAGCCGGGATTGGATACATAATAAGAAGAATTGGATCAGCAGATCTGAGAAGAGGAGAACGGATGAAAGAAGAGAAAGGCAGCGTACAGGCGGAAGTACGCTATCTGCATCAGAGCGGATTTGAGCTCTGGATCGGGGAGCGCTATCTACTTTTTGACTATGACGGTGCGGGGACGAGACCTGACCCGCGGGGACTTATGTCGGAGCGGGCGGTGGTGTTCGCCTCTCACCGGCACGGGGACCATTTTACCGAGGAAGTACTCTCCTATCCGCGCCGGAATTCCGCGCTGACGCTCGTCCTCTCGGACGATATCCGTGCGGAGGGCGCGGGGGAACATGTCCGGCGTGTCGCGCCGCGCGAGGTGCTTTCACTGCCGGGGCTCATGGTCCGCACCCTGCGCTCGACCGACGAGGGGGTTGCATTCCTCGTCCGCACAGAGGGCGTGACCGTCTATCATGCGGGCGATCTTAACTGGTGGCACTGGGAGGGGGAGCCCGAGGAGTGGAATCGGAAGATGGCGGAGGATTACCGCGCTGAGATCGATACGCTGGCGGGGGAACGGATCGACCTCGCGTTTCTGCCAGTGGACGGCAGACTTGGGGAGGCGGCGACTTGGGGCGCGGACTATTTTATGGAGCGGGTGGGAGCACGCTTTCTCATCCCGATGCACTTTTGGGACTCGCCGGCGGTGCTTGAGAAACTCCGCAGACGACCCTATGCCGCACAAGTGTGTTCAATCACTGTGCCGGGAGAATTTGCAAAGCTTGAACTGTAAGAAGAAGCGCGGAAATACTCCGCTGCGCCTTTTCTGTTGGAAGAGAGGATGTGTTACCGGAGCGGCTACGTTTTGCATAGTTGCCTCCCGGCCGATTCTGACCAGAGCATTTCCGAGCGGATGAGATGCGCTGAGAATATACTGAGTCCCAAGCGCTGACCTGGAAACAGCAAATCCCCCGGCACACTGTGCCGGGGGATTTGCTATCTGTCGAGAATCTCGATCCAGTAGCCGTCCGGATC
>CAJFTX010000082.1 GCA_904420075.1 uncultured Clostridia bacterium
GGCCTGCTTTACGATCTGGTTGACATACACCGTCGCCCCGGCGCAGAGAACCCCCTGCGTAATCCCGGTAAACACCGCCAGCAGCGCGTCCCGCCAGCTTGCGAGTTCCCCGGTTGCGATCACATACACCGCCGCCAGCGCCATCCCGCAGAGCCCCAGAATCGCCGGGATATGCCTGTCCGGCACGCGCTCCGACTTCTTAAGCCCCATCCCGATGAAATACAGCGCCGGAACCAGCACCAGCAGCTCCGGTTTCAAATACTCTGTCAAATACTCCACCCTTTACTCCTCCAATCTCTCTACAATCTCGTCGAGACGGTGGGTGTTGCTCTTCGCTCGCTCCTCCACCTTATACATCCGCTCCACCAGATTGTTGTGCTTGCTCACCTTCTCCTCCAGCTGCTCCAGCCGGTAGAGGGTGAGATTGTTCGCCTTTTTGATGCTCACCGCCGCCGTGGCCGCGGTCCCCGCCATAGAGAGCAGCGCCACCACAATCGTTGTCCAGTCCATCCTTCTCTCCTTAAAAAAGTCGGGGCCCCGAAGGGCCCCTTTTTCAATCACGCCTCCCGACGCCGGATGGCCGCCATGCTGCCCCGCTTTACTGTCTCGGCCTGAGGGCCTCCCAGTATTTGCGACTCGCCAAGCGCCGAGCTCCGCTCGGTTGCTCGCTTGCACGCGCCCTGCGGGGCGCAGTCCGTCACCAGTTTCACTGGTTCCTCCTTCGCAAAACCGCTGCGAGCGCCCTTGGCGCTCTTCGCGCTTCCGCGCCGCGCTCACTACATGGCTATCCGGCTGCTCGGGCGCACTACCTCAATCACGCCTTGGGCGCCACCTACTGTCTCGGCCTACGACGATCCAAGAGCCCGCCTGCGGCGCGCCCACCGCTCGTACGCGCCCTGCGGCTCGCAGTGCTCCTCCTTCGAAGCGATTCCGCGCCGGAGTCGCTACGCGGCCGCGGTTGGACTCGGCGCACTCCATTTTACTGGTAGTCGCTCACGTCGTAGGGCCCTCCGAAGTTCCCCTTGGTATGCTTGAAATACTCGCTGTTCATCCGCCGGATCGCATCCGGGCCGATGGCGTTTGCCTCCGCGTGCAGCTCCGCCGGAATGAGCCCGCCGGTCTCCCCGTCCCCGCCCGACAGCAGGTCCGCCCTCAGCCGGTCCTTCGCCACGTCCAGCGTGCATCCGTACTTCCTCGCAATCTCCCCAATCAGCTTCCTGTTCTTCAGAAAAATGTTCTTCATACCTTTTCTCCTCCTAATATCCTTTAAACTCTCTCAGCTTTAGGATATAATCGGTCCGCTTCCGCTTTTACTGCGGAGCGATAAGTCGCATGATCAGCCTTTTCCTGCTCAGTGCCATACCACATTACCGCAAATTCGTCCTCAAGCTGCGGATATTTCTCCCGCATCCTGCCCCGAATATATGCTCCTCTCAAATCTGTCTCCGGCTGAAATACGCCGTCTCTCCACTGATTCATCCGATCACCTCCCGGCAAACATCATGTCGTACAGCTCCAGCGTATGTGAGGCGGAGGTCCGATGTCCCACCACCTGTAGCGCCGCAGCCGATGCCGGCGCCATACCAGCCGGGAGCCAATAACGAGTCTCGTACATCGACCGGCCTCCGACAGTCACCGGGCGGTTCATGTCCTTCGCGTCCCGCTCAAGCGCCGTCCACTCGCCGTCTCCCAGCTGTATCTTCGGCGTCAGAGACGCTCCGCTCGGTATCGTACTGTGGTGCAGATAAACCGCACCTCCTCCTACCGTCGCAATCAGATCGGTGCTCTTGGTCGTCACCGTGCCGTCCGCCGGCAGATCCGGTTCATAAAAGGTGAAGGTCACTGATACCGCAACTTTTTGTGAAGCCGGTAAAAATTCGGTCTCCCCCGGCAGATTTGCATCTCTAACAAATTCGTCCCCCGTCGGCGGATCGTCTGTCGCGCCAAACGAACCATAGTAGCCCTGATAAGATGTGGCCTCCAGTAAAATGCCGAATTCAGTCACCCCTCCCGCACTCACATTGGAAAAGTTGCCTGTCCCGGTAAACCTGTATCCCCACCCCGTCTCGCTCGATTGGAGTGGAATCTGGCCGATGTCTTGCTCTACGCTGCCCGAGTCCGGCCGCACCAGAGTGACAAAAGATACACTGGGTGGAATCAATCTTCCATACTCGTCCAGAAGCTCTCCCCCGCTAAAGTTAACCGAGACCTTGACCGCTTTGAAGACGCCCTGAACGCCTGTGGCAATCAGCACTTGGTTGCCCGCTCCCTGTTGTTCATTTCTTTCACCACCCCCATAGCTCCACGAAGAGGTCGGCGTGGTTGTCCCGTCAAAGGCGCACTTGCCCGATGCCCCGGTCGTCACGGTGACCTTTTCTCTCGTCTGTAAATTGTCCGTGGTATAGAACGCCTCGATCATCCCGCCCATCATATTTGGGTGGTTCCCCTCGAGGATCTGTTGCAGCTGCAGCATCTTCACATCATAGCTCAAATTGTTCGACAGGGCGTTGCACTCCTCCACCAGCGCGTCAAAAAACGCCTTGTTTGCCACCGTTCCGATCTGCGCCACACCGGCATCCGCCGTGCCGGGCAGCGCCTGGTTGTAAAACACATCCGCAAATGTGCCGTCAATCAGCGCCGCGAGCAGCTGCTCGTGCGTCATCCCTGCGGAGAGCGCAAATTTCAGCACATTGTTTTTCCCGTTTTGAAGCGGGATTCTATCCTTCCAGTCTCCCATCAGACACCTCCTAACTCAAATCCTGCAACCTGCGCCGTCATCTCCATCAGCGCCGTATATAAAAGATGCAGGTCGTACAGTATTTTTTCGATCGCATTTGCCTTTTCGATATCCATATATTTCAAACTCTCCGGCACTTCCGGCGTATCCGGTCTTACGAAAAATACCTCGCGCAGGTTTTGTATATTCTCTCGGATTCGTTCCAGCTCTCCCACGGCGGGGAAATCCCGCATCTCCCAGTCCTGTTTCACCGACAGGCTGACCGGATAGTCCTGCTGCGTCAGCTCCGCCGCAATCTGTGCGCACGCCTTTTCCACCCGGTTGAGGTCTGAGACGTTATAAAAGCCTTTCAGCTCGGAGAACCACTCTCTCTGTTCCTCCTCCGGCAGTGCATCAATCCCAATTTCAGACACACGCTGTGCCAGATACCGCGCGCGCTCGACATCCTCCGGCGTACGGTCGAAGATCATATAGAGCTCTCTCCCCTGTCCCTGGGCCAGCTGTTCATATGTATTGTGTGACAGCTGACCATGGCTGTACCGTGCCAACTCATATTGCCGCACTTCCGCTCCCCTCTCCGTCTTATAATTCTTTCGCTCTGATATAGTGATAGCTCCCATCGCGCAGCAGATAGGGTACCCAGAACGATGTGTCCGACACATTGGTGTAGCGCACGTTGCTGGGAGCCGCTGTGATGAGCAGTCCATCAAGCACCTCAAGCGCCTCGATCGGCTTGTTGATCCCGTACAGCTTCACCGGACTCCCGGTAATCGCATTCACCCGGTAACAGCTCTTTCCTGTGCTGAAATAGATCATGCCGTCGCAGGTCCCCACAAGGGTGAGCCCGCCCTCTCTGCTCACCGCCGCGCGCTGCACCGGCGACGCCGTGCGCGAGCTCATCGTATACACCTTCGACTGGCTTCCGCTGTGGGTTCCAATCACATATTTCCCCGCGGCGCTGTCATAGGAGATCGAGTCGATCGTCTCCGAGGACGGGACGCTCGCCGCCAGCGACCAGCTCGGCTGATAGGTGATGATCTCATTTGTGTAGTAGAGGCGGTACCCGGTCGCGCCCATAAAAGCCCCGTTTACATATTTGAGCTTCCCGCCGGCTGAGGCGAGCGCGTTGTTCGAGAAGAGGGTCCACTCCCTTGAGCTGTCCCGCATCACCGCGCCGCAGTACCCCTTTGAGCTGCTTGAAGTCCGGCTGTACACCACCGTCGCTCCGCCGCCGCACGCCACCCCGTAGGAGACGTTCGCGTCGGTGAGTCCGGGGTTCGCCGTCTCCCAGGTGGTCATATACGGCCCCGTGATATTCACCCGCAGGTCGCTCGTCACAAAGAGAAACTTTCCCGGGTTGCTCGTGTCCCCCACATTGTGCAGATCCGGATTAAATCCGCCGCCAATATTCGTCTTGCCGTTCGGGCTCACAAACTCCCAGCCGCCCGCGATGTTCTTCGAGCGCGCGGGCTCTCTTACC
>CAJFTX010000083.1 GCA_904420075.1 uncultured Clostridia bacterium
ATTGTGTTCGACGTCGGACACCAGAGCTATGTGTATAAGATTCTCACCGGGCGGCGGGACCGCTTCCCGACGCTGCGAAGCTACGGCGGACTGTGCGGATTTCCCCGGCCTTCGGAGAGCGAGTACGACGCCTTCTCTACAGGTCACTCGAGCACCTCGATCTCGGCGGCGCTGGGGCTCGCGGAGGGGATGCGGCTGCGCGGGGAGGACGGTTACGCCGTAGCGGTGATCGGCGATGGAGCGCTGACCGGGGGGCTCGCTTTTGAAGGGCTCAACAATGCAGGAAGGCTCGGCGGAAAGCTCATCATCATTCTCAACGACAACGAGCACTCGATCTCAAAAAATGTGGGAGCGCTCTCCGAATATCTCTCTGAACTCACCTCCCGGCCGAACTATTTTCGAGCGAAGGACGTGACCAAGAGGATACTGGGCCATGTGCCGGTTCTCGGAGAGGCGACCATTCAGTTTGTGCGGCGGATCAAGCGGAATATCCGCCATATGCTCTGCAGTCAGACGATGTTTGAAGAGCTAGGCTTTGAGTACTTCGGACAGGTGGACGGCCACGACGAGCAGCGGATTTTTGACCTTTTGGAGCGGGCGAAGACGCTTGACCGGCCCTCGGTCATACATATTAAGACAATCAAGGGAAAAGGCTACGCTTACGCCGAGCGGAAACCGGAGCTCTACCACGGTGTACCGAAGTTTGACGTGGCCTGCGGTACGGTTGAGGCCTCCCATCAGACGAGTTTCTCCTCCGTCTTTGGGGAGGAGATCTGCAAGCTGGCGAAAAGAGACGCGAGGGTCTGTGCGATCACCGCGGCGATGACCGACGGGGTGGGGCTCTGTCCGTTTGCGTCCGGATTTGCTGAGCGGTTCTACGATGTGGGCATTGCAGAGGGGCACGCCGTCACCTTCGCCGCAGGGCTCGCGGCGGCGGGGATGCGGCCATATGTCGCGGTGTACTCCTCCTTTTTGCAGCGGGCATATGACGAGCTTGTGCACGACGTCTGCCTCGATGAGAAGCGGGTGGTGCTCTGTGTCGACCGGGCGGGACTGGTCGGAGAGGACGGGGACACCCACCAGGGCATCTTCGATGTGGCGATGCTCTCGGCCATGCCGGGGATGACCGTCTACTCCCCGGCGACGCTGGACCAGCTTCGCCGGGTGCTCGGGCGGACCGAGCAGCTCACAGGTCCCTGTGCGGTGCGATATCCGCGCGGCGGGGAGCGCCCCTGCCCGTTTGCGCTCGAGGAGGAGAATTACTCCTTCTTTGGGGAGAGAGGAGCGGAGACGCTGCTTGTGACCTACGGGCGGATGAGCGCCGCCTGTATCGGCGCTGCGAAGAAGGCGAAGCGCTGTGCCGTGCTCTCGCTTTTGCGGGTTCGTCCGTTTGATCCGGCGGTGCTCGAACTTGTGCGGGCGAGCAGGCGCATTCTCTTTGTGGAGGAGGGGATCAAGACCGGCGGCGCAGGCGAGCATTTTGAGACCTTCCTGCGCGAGGCGGGAGTCGAGAAACCCTATCGCATTCTGGCCATTGAGGACCGGTTTGTCCCACAGGGGAGTGTGGAGCAGCTCCTTGCGCTGTGCGGTCTTTCGGAGGAGGCGATTTTGAGAGCTGTGGAGGGGGAAAACGATGAAAAAGGAGAGGCTTGACCTGCTGCTCTGCGAGCGGGGACTCGAGAGCAGCAGAGAGCGTGCAAAGGCGGTCATCATGGCGGGAATCGTCTATGTGAACGGGCAGAAATCGGATAAGCCGGGGATGAGCGTCCCGGCCGACGCCGAGATCGAAGTGCGCGGAAAGACGCTCCCTTACGTCAGCCGCGGCGGGCTGAAGCTCGAGAAGGGAATCGCGAGCTTTGGGCTTGCGCTCTCGGGACTCGTGTGTATGGACATCGGTGCCTCCACCGGCGGCTTCACCGACTGCATGCTGCAAAATGGGGCGGCAAAGGTCTACGCGGTGGACGTCGGTTACGGCCAGCTCGACTGGAAGCTGCGCTGCGACGAGCGGGTGGTAAACCTGGAGCGGACCAACATCCGCTATCTCACTGGAGAGCAGGTGCCGGAGCCGCTCGACTTCGCGAGTGTGGACGTCTCTTTTATCTCACTGAAACTGGTGCTGCCGGTGGCGCACCGCTTTCTGCGGGAGGGCGGGGAGATGCTGTGTCTTGTCAAGCCGCAGTTTGAGGCCGGGAGAGAGAAGGTCGGAAAGAAGGGGGTCGTGCGGGAGCGTGCGACCCATCTCGAGGTGGTGGAACATGCGGTCGCTTTCGCGGGCGAGGCCGGTTTTGGGGTGCGGGGACTCGACTTCTCGCCAATTCGCGGGCCGGAGGGAAATATTGAGTATCTGATGTATCTGAAAAAAGGGGCGGACGCGCTCCCGATTGATCCGGCGGCGGTGGTGGACGCCTCGCACGAGACACTTTGCAAATAGGGGGGCGCGATGAGGAAGATCGGGCTTGTGACAAGTGAAAAAAAGGATGCGGGGCTCCGAAAGGCGGCACAGATCGCGGGTGAGCTGCTCGCGCTCGGGGCGGAGGTCTTCTGCGAGGAGGAGGCGAAGAGCCTTGCTGCGCTCGGCGTCCGGCCGTTTTCAGACGAGGTGCTCTCCGAAGAATGTGAGGGAATCGTCACCGTCGGCGGGGACGGCACCTTTCTGCGCGGAGCGCATATCGCCGCGCCGCGCGAGCTGCCGATCGTGGGAGTAAATCTCGGGCGGCTCGGCTATCTGACTGAGCTCGAGCCCGCCGAGAGCGGACTGCTGCGCGCGCTGCTCGCGGAGGAGTTTACAACCGAGGAGCGAATGATGCTCCGGGCCGACGTGCTCCGGGCGGACAAGGTCGCCGGGAGCTTCCTCGGACTCAACGAGGCGGTCATCCAGAACGGAATGATTGCGAGAATACTCGACTTTGTGATATCATGTAATACCAGACAGGTGGTATCCTACAGCGCGGACGGGGTGCTTGTCAGTACGCCGACCGGTTCTACTGCCTATTCGCTCTCAGCGGGCGGGCCGGTGATTGATCCTGCGCTCTGCTGTTTTCTGCTTCTGCCGATCTGCCCGCACTCGCTGCGGGCCCGGCCGGTCATTTTCTCCGACCGGTCGGAGCTCTCGATTGAGATTGGGACGCTCGAGGGAAAGGACGCCTATCTCTCGGTGGACGGGAGAAATACCTTTCCACTCATGGGAGGGGACCGGGTGCGGGTGCGCCGGGCGGAGCTTGTGACAAAGATGATCAAGTTTAACAACCGCTCTTTCTTTGAGATTTTGAATCAAAAACTCAGCTAGAGGTGTGAGATGAAATATTTACGTCAGGCGAAGATATTAGAGCTCGTCGCGCGCCAGCAGATTGAGACGCAGGAGGAGCTCTCCGAGCAGCTCAAACGGGCGGGCTTTCAGGTGACGCAGGCGACTGTCTCGCGCGACATTAAGGAGTTGCGCCTTGTGAAAATCCAGGGGGCGGACGGCCGCTCGCGCTACTCGGAGAGCGCACAGGAGGGGGATGTGGCCCCGAAGTATCGCAATATTTTGAGGGAAGCGGTGCTCTCGGTCGACTTTGCGGGGAATATCGTGGTGGTCAAGTGCTTCTCCGGAATGGGGATGGCGGCGGCGACTGCGATTGACGCGATGGAGGGCAGCGATGTGGTCGGCTCGATCGCTGGGGACGACACCATTCTCGTTGTGATGCGCAGCGAAGAGAAGGCGGGCCAGTTTACAACCGAACTGAAAAAGATGCTCGGAAACTAGAAGCGCTAAGGGGGCGTTTTCGGATGCTGACACAACTGCATATTGAAAATGTCGCGGTGATCGAGCGAATGACGGTGGGGTTCGGACGCGGATTCTCGGCGCTCACCGGAGAGACTGGAGCGGGCAAGAGCATTCTGATCGACTCAATCAAACTGGTGCTCGGTGAGCGGGGAACAAGAGATCTCATCCGCGCGGGAGCGAAGAGTGCCTATGTCTCGGCGATTTTTGAGGAGCTCTCGGCGCCGGTACTGGCGCAGCTTGCGCAGCGGGGCGTCTCGCCGGACGAGAACGGGGCGCTGCTGATCGAGAGAGAGGTCGCGCTTGACGGGCGCGGGCAGGCGCGGATGAATGGACGCCCCACCACTGTCTCTCTGCTGCGGGAGATTGCGGGCTATCTGATCAATATCCACGGCCAGCATGACAACGCGGTGCTGCTCCAGCCGGAGAGTCATATCCGCTTTCTCGACAGCTTTGCGGAGAACGGAGTGCTGCTCGAGCGATACCGTGCGCTTTACCGCCGTGCGAGGGAGATCAAACGGGCAATCCGTGAGATCTCGACCGATGCGGAGCAGCGCGCAGCCCGGATAGATCTGCTGACCTATCAGGTGGGGGAGATCGAGGCGGCGGAACTCCGTCCCGGTGAGGAGGAGGAGCTGCGCGAGCGGCTTGCGCTGCTCAAAAACGGGGCGCGGATTGGGCGCGCGCTCGGAGCGGCCGCAGAGGCGCTTGCGGACGATGAGCGGGGGGCGGCCGCACTGCTCAGCGAAGCGGAGCGCGCGCTGCGGGACTGCGCGGGACTCTCCCCTGAGCTCGAGACGCTGCACGGAAGGCTCGTCGAGCTTGAACTGGAGGCGAGCGACGCCGCCGCCGAGGCGGTGACATTGCTTGACGGGCTCGCATTTGACGAGACGGAGCTCGAGCAAACGAGCGACAGGCTGGAGGTGGTGCTCGCCCTCGCGCGCAAATACGGCGGCTCGGTTTCGGCGGCGCTCGAATACGGGGAGCAGGGCCGGCGGGAGCTCGAGCAGCTTGACCGCTCGGAGGAGCAAACAGACGAGCTTCGTCTCGAGCTCCGGAGCTGCCTTGCAGAGCTCAAAACAGCGGCGGGCGCGCTCACAGAGTCGAGAAAAAAGGCGGGCGCGCTGCTGGAGAAGCGGATCATGGAGGAACTCTCCTCGCTCGATATGGGCCGGGTGCGGTTCCACGCAGGAATTGAGATCTTTCTCGCAAACGGCGAGGTGCGCTACACCGTGGACGGTGCGGACCGGGTGGAGTTTTTAATTGCGACAAACGGCGGGGAGGAGCCCAAGCCTCTGGCGAAGATCGCCTCGGGCGGTGAGCTCTCCCGGATTATGCTCGCGATGAAGACAGTGCTCGCCGCGGAGGACGAGGTGGATACCCTGATCTTTGATGAGATCGACACCGGAGTATCCGGCCGCGCGGCGGAAAAGATCGGGCGGAAGATCGGATGTATCTCGAGAGAGAAGCAGGCGCTCTGTGTCACCCATCTATCGCAGATTGCGGCGCTTGCGGACCACCACTACCTTATCCGGAAAGAGGAGCGGGAGGGCCGGTCCAGCACCACGGTACAGGAGCTCGATTTTGAGGGAAGAAAAAAGGAACTTGCGAGAATGATCAGCGGCGAGCGGATCACGGAGACCGCGCTTCACGCCGCGGAGGAAATGCTAAAAAGTCAGGAGAGATAAAACGTGAACGTATTTGACGAACTGAAGAGAAGAGGCCTGATTGCTCAGACCACCCATGAGGAGGAGATCCGTGAGCTGCTGGGCCACGAGAAGGTGACCTTCTACATCGGATTTGACCCGACGGCGGACTCGCTCCACGTCGGACACTACCTTCAGCTGGTTGTGATGGCGCATATGCAGCGCGCGGGACACCGGCCGATTGCGATTCTGGGCGGGGGCACCGGTATGGTCGGCGACCCGACCGGAAAAACCGATATGCGTAAGATGATGACGCCGGAGACGGTGGCGCACAACGCGAACTGTTTTAAGGAGCAGATGGCGAGGCTTGTAGATTTCTCGGATGGCAAGGCGCTGATGATCGACAACGGCGACTGGCTCTTGAAGCTCAACTATATTGAGTTTCTCCGGGAGGTCGGAATTCACTTCTCGGTCAACAAGATGCTGACTTACGAGTGCTTCAAAACACGACTGGAGAAGGGCCTCTCCTTCATCGAATTTAACTATATGCTCATGCAGAGCTACGACTTTTTAAAGCTTTATCGCGACTACGGCTGCAAGCTCGAGTTGGGCGGAGACGACCAGTGGGCGAATATCCTCGGTGGTATTGAACTGGTTCGCCGCGCGGAGGGGGAGCAGGTCTACGGCATGACCTTTACTCTGCTCACAAATTCCAACGGCGTCAAGATGGGTAAGACAGTCGGCGGCGCGGTCTGGCTCGATCCGGAGAAATTCTCCCCCTATGACTTTTATCAGTACTGGAGAAATGTCGAGGACGCGGATGTGGTCCGCTTCCTCAAGATGCTCACCTTCCTCGACGTGGACTATATTGAGAGCGAATTCGGCCACTGTGAGGGTGCGGAGCTCAACCGCGCCAAAGAGGTGCTCGCTTTTGAGGTGACCAAGCAGGTGCACGGTGAAGAGGAGGCCGTTAAGGCTCAAAATACCGCACGGAAGGTATTCGCGGGGACCGGGGTGGATGAGAACATGCCCACCGTCGAAGTGAGTTTTGAAGAGGGAATTTCACTGCTTGACCTGATGGCGAGCACCGGCATTACACCCTCCAAGGGCGAGGCGCGGAGACTGGTACAGCAGGGCGGCGTATCGCTCGGCGGTGAGAAGGTGACCGACATCGCCTACCAGGTGACCGACGCTGATTTTGGAGAGGGCTATCTGGTTCTCAAAAAAGGGAAAAAGGCGATCTATAAAGTGGTGAAGAAATAGCAGAAGGAAGGGCGGGACCGTAGATCCCGCCCTTCCTGTATTTCAGAAAATAGGGGGAGAAAAATTTCAAAATTCCCTTGACAAATCTTTTCGTATACGCTAAAATTAATTTCGTTGTTGAGTTTACAGCAACTCAGATGGGGGTATAGCTCAGCTGGGAGAGCGCTTGAATGGCATTCAAGAGGTCAGCGGTTCGATCCCGCTTATCTCCACCAAATCAAAAAGCCCGTAACGCCTACTGTTTCTAGGTTTTGCGGGCTTTTTCTTTACCTGGACTGGATGGAAGAAAATTGGATAAAATTTTGAGAAATGTTTTTCTACTACATACGCTATTACCTCGACTTTTATGTTTTGCTTGATAACATCTGGCATTATAGGGAGGGGATTTTCTTTCTTGCCTTTAAATGGGGAACATTATACAATGGTAAAAAAGAGACACAGAGGAGAATGGGATGAGACCGAGAAAGAAAAAATACTGCGCAGAGCGAATGGAGCACTGCTCCGATATCTGGCTGCGGGACTGCGCGGCGTTAAAGGCACACTTGGAGCAGCTGAGCGGGCCGCTTGAGGTGGAGCTTGGCTGCGGAAAGGGAACCTTTATCTGCACAATGGCGCAGCGGCGGCCGGAGGTGAACTTTATCGCGATTGAAAAGGTGCCTGATGTGCTGGTGACGGCGATGGAACGGGCGGAGGAGCTTGGGCTGTCCAATCTGCGTTTCTTCTGTGGAGATGCAAAATCGATGGAGGAATATTTTGCTCCTGAGAGCCTGGACCGGCTGTATATCAACTTTTGTGACCCGTGGCATAAAAGGAAGCACTTCAAGCGCCGGCTCACCTATCGTGACTTTCTGCGGAAGTACAAGCGGGTCTTGAAGACGGGAGGAGAGATCCAATTTAAGACGGATAATGAGCCGCTGTTCCGCTTCTCCGTACCGGAATTTGAGGCGGCAGGCTTTGTAACGCGCTCTCGAACGGATGATCTGCACGCGCTTGGCGACCCTGAAAATATTGTGACGGAGTACGAGGCAAATTTTTCGGCGAAGGGATTTGCAATTCATCGCCTGATCGTCGGGAAGCCGGCGGAGAATAAGGAGCATACGGAAGTAGAGCAGTGAGAGAGGGCCCGTTTCTCCACTATGGGAGAAGAAATTTGATCGAATGAGCTCGCATGTTTTCCCCTCGTTTGAGAGATACTAACAGGACAGGAGGGGATGGGCGTTGATCAAGTTTTGTGAATATGGCTTTGTGTTTTTAATCGGCGGAGTGGGGTATAGTTTGATTGAACTCGGTTGGAGAGGCTATACCCACTGGAGTATGGCGCTCGCAGGGGGTGTCTGCCTGATGATCCTGTATGGAATTCAGACCAGTCTGCCGAGCGGCTGGCTGCTGCGCAAAGGATTGATGGCGGCTCGTGCCGTCACGGGAGTAGAATTTTTTACAGGATTACTGGTCAACTGTATTTTCCGGTGGAATGTGTGGGACTATTCGGAGCTTCCGGGAAATATTCTGGGGCAGGTCTGCCCGCTCTACACCTGTTTTTGGTTTGTCTTATCGATTCCGCTGTTCTGGTTCTGCGGCGGGATACAAAAATTATTTTTCAAAAATTTTTTGAGTGAATCAGTTGACATAGGATGATCGCTCTGCTATAATAAACCATGTTGTGCGGATGTAGCTCATCTGGTAGAGCGCCACCTTGCCAAGGTGGAGGTAGCGAGTTCGAGCCTCGTCATCCGCTCCAAAAAGAAAGACACGACATGCGTCGTGTCTTTCTTTTTGGATTGAACCCTGTTAGAGGCACAATGTCTGACGGGTGACAGAGTTGGTTGAGCGCAAGAGCTTCCCTTTGTTCGGCTGCGAGCAGTGCACAGAGCACCGGAGCCGCAGGTTCCGGCAGGTCGGCTCTTCTCCATTTCAGCATTTTGAGGACAGCATCCTTAGACTGGCGTATCCAAACAGACGGTATTTTGAACATCAAAATGCCGTCTGTTCTTTGCAGTGGGTCAATATTGCGGAAAAATTGAGGAACTCCTCCCACAAAATAGCTGCTATAATAGAGATAGTGAATAATCGAAAAACGCCTATGATTTACGTCAGTGAATTGTAGACGTTTTTTATTATTCCAGGAAAAAGATGGGAGGAGAAAAAATGAAAGAAGTAATGAGCTTTGTAAAACCGGAACTCCTGCTGCTGGTGCCTGTACTCTATTTTATAGGCGCGGGGCTTAAGAGGTCAAAAATACAGGACCGCTGGATTCCACTGCTGCTGGGAGGGGCGGGAGCGGCTATGGCCGCGCTTGCACTGCTTCCGGAGGTGATTGGACGCCCGGGGGCGGAGGTGGCGCTCGCGATCTTTACTGCACTGACCCAGGGAATTCTGTGCGCGGGGCTGAGCGTCTATGCCAATCAACTGATCAAACAGGGACAGAGAGGAAAAGACGATGAGGATTCAAAGTAATCTGATCCGCGGAGGCAGAAAAAATCGCCCCGGCAGCAGACCGGTACGCCGCATTTTGATCTGTGAAACAGGAAACCGCTGCAGCTGTGCCAACGCGCTGGCGTATGCGGCCTATCTGGACAGCGAGGCGGCGGAGCTCGCGCGCGAGTCCTGGCACTATACGGTGGATGACCGGCATGTTGTGCAGCATTTGCCGGATGGAGAGAGCTGCTTCTTACCCCGGAAGATTCGTGATGAGGTGGTCATTAAACTCTGTGTGAATGAGGGAGGAGATTTTCAACAGACGCTCTGGAATGCGGCGGCGCTGGTAAGAGAACTGCTGAGAGTCCACGGACTGGGGGCGCACTCTGTGCACTTGAAGTCGGAGACGGGAGTTCTGATGACGCAGGAGCTCTGGAGACAGTTTTTGAAACAGAGCTGTGCTTCGGAGGGGCCGTGCTACAGTCAGAAAGGAGAAATATATCAAATTGAGCTGTCGCCGGCGCGCTTTGGTATTCTGATCTGGAAAAAAGAGAAGAGTACAACCGCAGTTGCAAATTATGCAAACTGCGGTTTTTTCGTTGAGAGAGCCGGAGGAGAACTCGTCCCGAGAGGGAATCTTGTGATCGATGGAGTGGTTCACGCGAGTGGAGGAAAGGGGAGATGTACCACCTTTTGGATGGACCGCATGGGACGAACGGGAATTTCACGATTTGGAACAGTACGGCAAGCGCATCAGCTTCGCTGGGCGGTCTCGGGAGCACCGGTGTTTTACCGTGGAGAGCAATGCCTGCCGTCGGTTGATCTCCGCGCAGAGGGCTGGAGCAGACTGGAATTTGTTCCCGGATGGCACGGCTTTTTAGGGGTGAAAGAGGGGCGGGCATACTACTTTGCGCTCCGGGTAGAGCGAGCAGGAACTGCGGCATTTGATGAAATGGTGCGGAAGCTCGCTCCTTACGGAATGGAGGACATCATCAAGCTGGATGGAGGGAGCTCATTTGTGTGCGATATCGCGGGACAGAAAATTGGAGGCGGTGGGGAGAAGCAAAAGGTGCATAACCTGCTGCTGTTTTGAGAGGGGGGAACGAGATGGGAGAGTTTGTTGCGGGGTTGCTGTCGGTATGCGGCGGGATATCCGTTGTCGGAGGCGCAGTGGCGGTGATTGTGCGCCTGACCAAGCCGGCCACAGGTTTACGTCAGCGAATCGAAAAGATCGACCGGCATGAAAAAGAGCTCTACGACAGCTTTTTGGAGCTCAAACAGTTGCAGACACTGATGTGCAAAGGACTTGTGACAATTTTGGAAAACGAGATCTCCGGCACCAGTGGAGAGCGGGTAAAAGCGGTCAAGGAGGAGATTCAGGAGTATCTGATTTTGCGGGGGTGAGCTGAAATGAGTCGAGAGACGGCTCCACTTTTGGAATAGAATCGTCCGGGATGGAAAATGGGAGGAAGGGAGGCCCGGTGCTATTTTGATCGGAGCTTTTCTGTTACGGCACCGGGGGATTTCCTCCTCGCCTGCTCTTGGAATTCGCTAAAAATAGAGCGCTTGTCGGGCGGGCAGGGCTGATCCAACCCGGAGTAGGGGCGAGGGCTTTCGCGCTTTTAGAGATATTCAAATCGCAGTTTTCGATAAAAGGAATATCGCCTGAAGATACAGAGGTACTCCGGAACACGACAGCAAGATCCAAAACCGGGGGAAAAGTTTAAAGGCTGCTCTACAGAGACGTGATTGGATACGGTTTGAGCTTTGAGTGAATGCGGAGAGGGAGGTGTTTTTTGTAAAAACAAAAACGCAGCGGGTTTTATGCCGCTACCTGACAAAGAGGGACGAGCCGAGCGAACTCATGGGTACCGGAGGTATGTGTTACTCGGGCTGTTTCTGACGTGGAAGTACAGGATGAGGAGCAATTAAAAAAGTCCCCCGTATGTTTACGGGGGACTTTCGCTGTATGTTAGCCGAGAAACTGGGGGGTTACATGGAAGTCGCGCTCAAAGGCCGCAGCTACGACCGAGAGATCGAGATTTGCGCTGAGCACAGAAATATCTGTCTCGCTGGTGGTGACCAATTTCGGCGCGACGTCAAGCAGGGCGAGTTTGCAGAAGACATCTCCGGCCACACCCTCGAATTCACGCATCAGCTCACCGGAGAAATTGAGTTTGACATTGCCCGAGGTGACTTCTAACCGCTTTACGGGAAAACGGCCTTTGTTTTTCCCGAGCAGAGAGAGGGTGACGCCGAGATCATCGTCCTTAATTGTGAAGTGCAGATTGATTGTGCCGCCCATCGGGGGACTCTGAGAGATCATGTCGACATTGATTCCCGCCGCCGCGATTTCACAGAAAAGCTCGGAGATGGCGGAGAGATTGGCGCTCATACCAATAAGAGTGACGAGCGTGATCTCCTCGGTGATCTGGATCCGATTCACCGCATCTGCGGGCTGACTTTCAGAAGTACGTCCGATCTCTGCCATAAAAAAGCCTCCTTTTCTCTGATGGAGCGACTGCCCTATGCGGTCGCTCAGTCGCCGTTTACAAGATTCTGCATATTGTAAAGTCCCGGTGTCTTACCGGAGATATACTGTGCGGCGCGAACTGCACCGACCGCGAACACCTCTTTGGAGGTGGCCTGATGCTTGAGCTCGATAACCTCGTCCTGACCGGCGAAGATCACCTCGTGTTCGCCTACAATGCTGCCGCCGCGCACCGCATGGATACCGATCTCATTTGGCTCGCGCTTTTTACGGACCGAGTGGCGGTCATAGACATATTCGGGCGTCATCTTGAGCGCGGAGGACATGGCGTCCGCCAGCATCAGAGCGGTGCCGCTCGGGGCGTCGATCTTCTGGTTGTGATGCCGCTCGATGATTTCAATGTCGAAGTTACCCTCGAGCAGCGCTGCAGCTCTCGAACAGAGCTCCAGCAGAAGATTGATGCCGATGGACATGTTCGCCGAGTAGAAGACCGGAATCTCTGCGCCGGCGGCCTTCACACTCTCAATTGCCGCGGGCGAAAGGCCGGTGGTCGCGACGACGATGCCCACCTTGTGCTTTTTCGCATAGCTTAGAATCCCGTCGAGCGCGGAGGGGTGGGAGAAGTCGATGATCACATCCGGCGTTACGCCGCTCTCCTCCGCGCATTGATAGATGGGAAAGTTGTCATAGCGATCGGTGTTCAGATCGACACCGGCAACGATTTCACAGTTCGGATTCTCACCGACGAGCCGCGCGATGGTATGTCCCATCTTGCCGTTTGCGCCGGAGAGCATGATTTTTAACATCCTTGATAGCCGCCTTTCACATTCTGATTTGGAAGAGGGCGGCTCTCCTGGGGAGTGCCGCCCGTTTTCCTCTGTTTACTTCACAGAGAGTCCGGCGGCCTGCATTGCGGCCACCAGTTTCGCCTCTTTGGCCTCCTCCATCGGATAGAGGGGGAGACGCGGGAGCCCTACGTCAAAGCCCATGTGGCAGAGCGCCGCCTTGACAGGGATGGGGTTTACATCGGAGAAGAGCGCCGAGATAAGCGGTGAGAGCTTGATCTGAAGCGCCGCAGCCTCCGCTGTCTTGCCGTCCAGCATCAGCTGGCAGATCTCATGCGTCTCGCGGGGCATGACATTCGCGAGCACCGAGATCACGCCGAGCCCGCCGAGCGACATCAGCGGCACGATCTGGTCATCGTTGCCCGAGTAAACATGGAGCGCGTCTCCGCAGAGATGCCGCGTCTCCACCACCGAGCTTATGTTGCCGTTTGCCTCCTTCGCGGCGACCAGATTCGGAATCTCGGAGAGCTTCTGATAGGTCGAGGGAGCGATGTTCACTCCGGTGCGGGAGGGGACGTTGTACGCGATGAGCGGCAGATCAACCGCCTCGGCGATCGCCGTGTAATGCGCGACAAGTCCGCGCTGCGAGGTCTTGTTATAATAAGGAGTAACGAGCAGCAGCGCGTCGACTCCACTCGCCTTGGCCTCCTTCGAGTGCTCGATGGCAAACTGGGTGTCATTGCTGCCGGTGCCCGCGATCACCGGGACGCGGTGCGCGACAAACTCCACCGTCTTTTCGATCACCTCGGAGTGCTCCGCGGGAGAGAGGGTGGAGGACTCGCCGGTGGTACCGGTGACGACGATCGCGTCGGTTTTATTTTCAATCTGAAAGTCGATCAGCTCTTTTAACATCCTGTAGTTGACCGAGCCATCCGCAGAGAACGGGGTGACAATGGCGACGGCCGAACCGGTAAAAATCGGCTTTTTCATACTGGTCTCACTTTCTGCCGCTTCGGCGGCGATTGTAATAGGGAGGAACCCCTGTTTTCTATTCTATGCGCGCGGCTCGATATAGCCCTCAGCGCAGAGCAGCTCCGCCATCAGAACCGCACCGCCCGCAGCGCCGCGCAGCGTGTTGTGCGAGAGGCAGACGAACTTGATGCTGTACTGGCTGTCGGGACGCAGACGGCCGATCGAGACGGCCATACCGTTTTCCAGATTCCGCTGGAGCTTGGTCTGCGGCAGATTGTCCTCGCGGAAGTAGTGCAGAAACTGCTTCGGCGCGGAGGGGAGCTCGAGCTCCTGTGCACGCCCTTTGTAGTTCTCCCAGCGGGAGATGATCTCCTCCATCGAGGCGTCCTTTTCGAGCTCGACAAAGACGGCCGCCATATGTCCGTCCGAGACCGGGACGCGCAGGCACTGCGCGGTAATCTCAGGACCGGCTGCGGGGACGATTTCGCCGCCCTTCACTTCGCCCCAGATCTTGAGCGGCTCCTGCTCGCTCTTCTCCTCCTCGCCGCCGATGAACGGGATGACGTTGTCGACAATCTCAGGGAAGGTCTCGAAGGTTTTGCCCGCGCCGGAGATCGCCTGATAGGTGCAGGCGAGCGCCCGCTTGACACCGAGATCCATCAGCGGATGGATGGCGGGCACATAGCTCTGCAGCGAGCAGTTGGACTTGACGGCGATAAAGCCGCGCTTGGTGCCGAGCCGCTTCCTCTGGGCGGGAATGATCTCGGCATGCTTGGCGTTGATCTCCGGCACAATCATCGGGACGTCCGGCGTGCCGCGGTTGGCCGAATTGTTGGAGATGACCGGACACTCGAGCTTCGCATAGCGCTCCTCGAGCGCCTTGATCTCATCTTTTTTCATGTCGACCGCACAGAATACAAAATCGACCGAAGACGCAATTTTCTCCGCATCGGCCGTCGCGTCGAGCACGGTGAGTTCGGCGATCCGCTCCGGAATCTCCACCGACATCGCCCACTTTGCGCCGACTGCGTCTCTATATTTTTTTCCGGCGGAACGGGAGGATGCCGCCAGCGTGGTCAGATTGAACCACGGGTGCTCCGCAAGCAGGGTGATAAAGCGCTGCCCGACCATCCCGGTTGCGCCCACGATTCCGACATTGTACTGTTTCATCTTTTGATTCCTCCAAAATAATTCGATCCAGTCGTAATATGAAAAAAACCGGTTGAAAAACCGGCTGCAACTGTAATATAATGAGTAGAGCTTCTTATATTACGACGCAGATAGTTCTCCATCAAGTTTGATGACAGTCATATGGCTGTTCGCCATATGCCCAGCAGAACCGATTGCGGTGACCGATTCGCTTCGGCACTGTTACCTTTCGGGACGGGCTATCGGCTCCGCAGCCAGACCGCCATACTCTTTAAAAGTGCGCCTCTATCGTACGACTGATTCTATTTTAGTCTATTGTACCACTGTGTATTTTGTGTGTCAATTCCATCTACTGAGAAAAAGGTATGATTATGAAACGATTTTTCACTTTTTTGTGTGCAGTTTCTCTGCTTTTCTGTCTGCCGGTGCTCCCGGCGCGCGCCCTCTCCGGCGTGAGTGATACCGTCCGGGTGGGACTCGTCTACGGCGGCAGCGCAAAGGCGGGATATAACGCGCTCGCGGAGCGCGGATTTGAGATTGGGTATTTCTCGGGAAATACTTTTGTAAACCTGATGACGACCGACGCGACCTATGTCGCGGCCTGCGCGGACAGGCTCTACCAGGGGGAGGTCTCGGTCAAGCCCTATAATATTGAAGTGGGCCCCTTTGCCAATGTGGACGAGGCATGGAGCTTTGCGATGAGCCTAAGCGCGCAGTATCCGGGCATTGAGATGTTCCCGGCCTATATGAACGGACAATATGTGGTACATATTGACTATTTCTCCACCGCGGCATATGCCGAGGCGGACCTTGTGAAATATCAGGAGGCGATGCCGGAGCTCTCCTTCACGGTAAGCGGACCGGGCGGAGTGATCCTCTTTAATCTGAACAATGGGAAAATTCTCTTTGAGACGGATGAAAAGCTCGCTTTGAAACCGGTTCAGAGCGGCGACGAGGTGGTCTATCTCAAGAATGGGAGCGAGCGGTACTACGGCTCCTTTGAATTTCCGGCCAGCGGAAGTGCGCTCTCGCTTGTCAATGTGGTAAATTTGGAGGATTACGTCTGCGGCGTCGTTCCCAACGAGATGGTCGCGAGCTGGGAGGTTGAGGCGCTGAAGGTGCAGGCGGTCTGCGCGCGCGGCTATGCGGCGATGAATATGGGCAAACATCAGAAGGACGGATTTGACCTCTGCGCCACCACCCACTGCCAGGTTTACCGCGGGAGAAAGAATGTCACACAGAATGTGTGGCAGGCGGTGGACGGCACGAGAGGCGAGGTGGTCACCTACAACGGCCAGCCGATCACCACTTATTTTATGGCTTCCAGCGGAGGATATACCGAGAGCAGCGCAAACGCCTGGGGCGGCGAGTACCTGCCCTACTACAGTGCGGTAGAGGACCCCTACAGCCCGGATCTTGCGTATTCGAGCACGGTGACGGCCGCTGAACTCACCGCATATCTGCAAGACAAGGGGTATCAGATTGGAGACGTCGTCGACTGCTATATCTCGCAGTACAGCGAGCCGGCAGGTAACGCCTACGAGGTGACGGTGAAAGACAGCGC
>CAJFTX010000084.1 GCA_904420075.1 uncultured Clostridia bacterium
ACGTTGACCGCGGTGCCCCAGGAGTAGGGGATGTCGTTGTCGCGGCGGTAGACGTTTGCGCGCGGGTTGTCCCAGGAGCGGAAGACCGCCTTCACAGCGCCCATCAGCTGCTCCTTCGGATCAGAGGGGAACTCCTCGCCGATCTTGCTCTTGTACTCGGCCTTGAACTGGCCCGCGAGCTCCTTGAGATCGTCGGCGGTCAGCTCGACGTCGAAGGTCACGCCCTTCTTCTCCTTCATCTCATCGATGAGCTGCTCGAAGTACTTCTTGCCGACCTCCATGACGACGTCGGAGTACATCTGGATGAATCTTCTGTAGCAGTCCCAGGCCCAGCGGGGATTGCCGGATTTGGCCGCGATGGCCTCCACCACATCCTCGTTGAGGCCGAGGTTCAGGATGGTGTCCATCATGCCCGGCATCGAGGCGCGCGCGCCGGAGCGGACCGAGACAAGCAGCGGGTTCTCCTTGTCGCCGAACTTCTTGCCGGTGATCTCCTCCATCTTCACGATGTTGGCCTCGATCTCCGCCATGATCTCCGGGGCGATCTGCTTCCCGTCCTCGTAATATCTGGTGCATGCCTCAGTCGAGATGGTGAAGCCCTGGGGCACCGGCAGACCGATCTTGGTCATCTCGGCGAGGTTCGCACCCTTACCGCCGAGCAGCTCGCGCATGTTCGCGTTACCCTCAGAAAAGAGATAAACGTACTTGCTCACTTTTTTTCCTCCATTTTATCTGAATTTTTGTACAAGCATGTTGCCATTCCTCCCAATTATATCAAAGGAATTATGAGAAATCCATAGCTTTTTTGTAACTTTGCATACAAATTTGGTGTACCCCCGCTCCGCTCTTTCACCATTTTTTAATAAAAAGAGATTTCCCCCTTGAATTGTCCCACAAAATCGAAGATAATAGATTTGTAAAGATCATATTAAAGCCGTAAGGAGTGAGGTTATGCAGTCTAGCTTTGAGGCCATCATCTTCACCGGAGGCAATGAGAATTGCGACAACCACTCGGGCGCGCTCGAAACTGTCCTGTTCAGGCCCGCTGCCGAGTGGGTTTTTTGCGCCGTTTCGAAGGCGGGCGCGAAACAGGTTGTCTTCACCACCGCGCTTGCGGACGTCCCGTCCGCCGAGGGGGTCTCGGTGAGGGCCGGCGTCTCCGATCTCGCGGAGTTTGCCGCCTCCTGTGGGGAGCATCTGCTGCTCGTCTGCGGGGAGACCCCGCTGCTGACCGCGCGGACCATCCGCCGGGCGCAGGAGCTGCACATCAAAAACGGCTACGACCTCACTGCGGTCAAAACGGAGCGCACCCGCACCGCTGCCGTCTGGTGCAAGCGGGACTGCTTCATCAAGGCGGTGGAGATGTACGGCGAGGTCTCGCCGCACTCGCTCTTCAAGTCGCGCGGTCTGCGCTGCGCGGTCTGCTTCCCTGGCGATCAGTCGGAGCTTCTGCGCATCACCGATAAAACCACGCTGCTCGAGGTGTCGAACAAGGCGCGCGAGCGCACCCTGGTCGCCGCGCTCGAGGCGGGCGTCGAGGTGACTGACGCCGCCGGCGTCAGTATCGCGGCGGACGCGGTCATCGGCGCGGGCACCGTCATCCAGAAGGGGACGATCATAAAGCCCGGCTGCAAGATCGGCGCAAACTGCGTGCTCGGCCCGGACACGGTGCTCGACCACGCAACAATCGGTGACGGTGTGACGGTCAACAGTTCGCAGATTGAATACAGCGAAGTGGGGGAGGGCACCACGATCGGCCCGATGTCCCACATCCGGCCGAACAGTAAGCTCGGCCCGCGGGTGAAGATCGGCAACTTCGTCGAGGTGAAGAACTCCACCCTCGGCGAGAAGACGAGCGTCGCCCACCTCACCTACATCGGCGACACCGACTGCGGCGCCCGGGTCAACTGGGGCTGCGGCTGTGTCACCGTTAACTACGACGGAAAGAAGAAATACCGCGCGACGGTGGGGGACGACGTGTTCGTCGGGTGCAACACCAATCTCGTCTCGCCGGTCACTGTGGAGGACCACAGCTACATCGCCGCCGGCAGCACCATTACAGATACCGTTCCTGGGGATGCGCTCGCCATCGCGCGCGCAAGACAGGTGAATAAAGAAGGTTGGAACCAAAATCGGGAGGAAAAGTAATGATCACACACGGTAAAAACATCAAGATCTTTGCCGCCAACTCAAACCCTGGCGTCGCAAAGCAGATCGCGGACGCGCTGGGCATCCCGCTCGGGCAGAGCGAGGTGACCGCGTTCTCCGACGGCGAGATCTCGGTCTCGATCAAGGAGTCGGTCCGTGGCTCGGACGTGTTCATCGTCCAGTCGACCTGCTATCCGGTCAACAACAATCTGATGGAGCTGCTCATCATGATCGACGCGTTCAAGCGCGCGTCTGCCGGCCGGATCACCGCCGTGATTCCCTACTTCGGCTATGCGCGTCAGGACCGCAAGGCGAAGGCCCGCGATCCGATCTCCGCAAAGCTCGTGGCCGATCTCATCACCACCGCGGGCGCGGACCGGGTGCTGACGATGGACCTGCACGCGCCGCAGATCCAGGGCTTCTTCGATGTGCCGGTGGATCACCTGATGGGCACCCCGGTGCTGCTTCCCTACTTCCAGAGCAAGTTCGCCGACTGCCGCGACGAGGTCGTGGTGATCTCTCCGGACCTCGGCGCGGTCACCCGCTCGCGGAAATTTGCGCAGCGGTTCGACGCCCCGCTCGCCATCGTGGACAAGCGCCGTCCGAAGGCGAACGTCTCCGAGGTGATGAACATCATCGGCGACGTCAAGGACAAGATTCTCATCATCGTGGACGACATGATCGACACCGCCGGCACCCTCTGCCACTCGGCCGAGGCGCTGATGGAGAAGGGCGGCGCAAGAGAGGTCTACGCCTGCGCGACCCACGGCGTGCTCTCCGGCCCCGCCATCCAGCGGATCAACGACTCCTGCATCAAGGAGCTCGTGCTGCTCGACACCATCCCGCTCGGCGAGGAGAAAAAGTCGGACAAGATCACGATGCTGCCGGTCGGCCCGGTGTTCGCCGAGGCGATCGAGCGGATCTACGAGGATCTGCCCGTCTCCACCCTGTTCGCTTAATCGAAAAGAGCCTCCGCACTGCGGGGGCTCTTTTTCAGCGGAGAGGGCGCCGCTGTTCGGCGGCGCCCTCTCTCTTTTATCCTACTCTTGGGGGCCAAATCGCTCAACAACTATTTTGAATGATTTCAGTTGCACACTTAACCATTCTCTGTTAAAATAAAGGCAAGGCGCTGTCACGACGGCAGGCGGTTAGCCACTCCCCTATGAAAGGGGGTGGTGCGTATGGGAATAAAGGTAGTGCGAGTTCTCGTTTTTGCGATACTTCTGCTACATATTTTTACCATAAATGCAAAATAACCGCCCAACCCTCAGAAAGTTAGCGGTTATTTCGCGATCTTTAAGGGGCTAACCGTCTGCTGACAGCGCCTTTTCTATTCTCATTATACCCCGTGCTCCGTCCCGCGTCAACTCTTTTTCTCCCGCTCAAGAATGTAGAACGATTTGACACCCCGAGGAATCTCTATAGTATGCGATTCTCAAATAAAATACCGTCGGCGGAGTGGTCGAGTCGTTACCTCGCCACCCCTGCAAAGTGCACAGACACTTCACCACCGGAAAACCGGAACCAACGGCTCTTTGAGTATACCATGTTTCGCAAGTGCTTGCAAATGCCCTCTTTCCAGTCTCTCCGGCTGTCCTTGCGGCGTCATTTTTGACCGCGCGGGCGCCTGGCGCCTGCGCGGTTTTTTGCCGGGGTCTTTCCGGGGTGGTGAGTCGTTCCGCACCGAGGTCCCCTGCGGGCACGCGCAATGCCTATAGACGATAGAAGAGAGCGTTCACCTTTGGAGTGCGCGCTCTCTTCTAATATTATCGCAAGAAAAAGCAAAAAAATTTGACACCCGAGATAATATAGACTATAATAGTTTCATAGATCACAAAAAAATACCGTCGGCAGAGTGGTCGAGTCGTTACCTCGCCACCCCTGCATTGTGCCAACACACAATACCCCAGAGACCTGGGCCAACGGCTCTTTGAGTATACCATGTTTCGCAAGTGGTTTCAAGCGGCTTTGTCCCCCAGTCTCTCCGGCTTTCTTTGCGACGTCTTTTTGACCGCGCGGGTGTTTGGCACCTGCGCGGTTTTTTATCTGCAAAGGAGGGATAGCTGTGGCGTCGGGTAGTTGCTGCCGTCTTCGCCGCTGAATCTGCTGTTTTACCGGAATCCTCATTCTCGCGACATGAGAATACTGCTGGCAGGGTGGAGAATCGTTACTTCTCCACCACCTGCGACGGGTGCCAACACACCCGACCCAACCGGAAAACCGGCACCAACAGTAGGTTTAGTATAGCACAGCTGTCACTCCCTGTAAAGGAGCGGGCGGTTCTGTTGTCATACATAGCTTGCTGTGCAGCGGCGGTCTGACCGGTTGCGTGTGGTTATTGTACTCATTTGTGTATGATAGGCGCGCAGGTTTTTGCTTTTTTGGGGCGTTGTCCCCGTTTGCAGCCTGCGCGCCGTTTTTGTGCCGTGAAGGGGATTCGCGCTGCGCCGCTCCCGGCCCTCTCGGGCCGGGGGACGGTAAGGGCTGCGGCGCTGAATCTTTGGAATGTTTCAATAGAGAGTGGGACACATCCCCATTCATCTCTCCCACAGGAATATTGTGATAAGCCAGGAAATACATAAGTATTTTTTAAGATCAGGATTTGTATTACATTTATATTATAATTGTAATATTATTCAATCTAGAGAGAAAGCGGAATTCCTCCGCAGCGCGGGTCGGGGGAGCCCGCCGCCCGCCGTCTGCGGCGGCGCTTCCCCCGGCGGCTGCATGGCGCACGGTCGGGCGAACTCAGCCGCGTACGTCGTGCCGGTCAAAATTCCAGGGGCGTAAAGATAGCGCTCTCGTTCCGACGCTTTGAGCGGCTGCCGCTGCCGCCGCAAAAAAAATCCGCCCTCTGTTCGAAAAAGACGGATTATTCTCTATATAATTCAATAATATTGACCAGCGAATCGATCTGTCTCTGGGTGAGTCCGGATACATCCAGATAGTAGTCCCGGTGATCATCCACCCCCAATAAATAGTCCACCGTGACGCCCAGCTCTTTTGCCAGTCGAATCAGCATGGGAATGGAGGGATACCGCTCCCCGGACTCATAGAGCGCAATCGTAGAGCCGCGTACGCCCACCCTCTGGGCGAGCTTCCTCTGAGACAGATTCCTCTCATTTCTAAGAGCTCTTAAATTTTTGCCCAGAGAGATCATCTGCTCACCTACCCATTTTTTCTTATTCTATCACCATATAAGCTTACTCATGGAAGTCAATAATATTGACTAAAAGAAATCATTATGCTACACTATAAGTAATTTACAGAGGTTCTTTTTCTATTCCAAAAAAGAAAAAAACGCATCCTGTTTCAGATGCGTTTCAACGTATTTCATTTTTAGAGAAAACAGAATACATGGGCAGTCATAGAGGAGCTGCAACTCCCCTATGACCTATGCAGGCGAGCAAGCGCCCACACAACAGGATTTCTCCTGTACCACAGAGTTCATTATATACAAATTCCTAGTATTTAGCAAGACTTTGTGTGCATGTCTTAAGACACTGTGTGGCAATTTCAAATTGCCTGAGCACAGTGTTTTTCTGTTTTCTCCAATGCGTAGCGGAGGCGGGCTTCTGCTCCCGCCTCCACCCCTACGCGGAGGAGTCAATAGATTGATATGTACGCAAAAAGACAGCACGGACTGCCTCTCCTCGGGCAGTCCATTTTGTACGATCGCCCCGGGAACAGCTCTTCATCGGGCGCCGGAATTTCCGCTCTGTTTTTCCGCCCCAGGGGCATTGCGATGCGGCGGAGAATCACAGCGGTATTTCTTTTGTTTGCTTTGTGTATTATATTTGTATTCTTTTTATCTTCGTGCGGGGCGGCGGAGGGGCCGGAGCCGGGAACACCCTCCGCGGCGGAGCCGAAACTCACAGTGACCTTCCTCGACGTGGGCCAGGGGGACGCGGCGCTC
>CAJFTX010000085.1 GCA_904420075.1 uncultured Clostridia bacterium
ACGGGGGACGGCTTGCGGAGCGGGGGAGCCATGCGCAGCTGCTCGCAGAGGGCGGAATCTACGCCGCCCTCTGGCACGCCCAGGCGCAGTACTACACCCAATCTCCGAAACCGGAGCGCCATCTCTAACGGCGCGCTCTCTTCCCGGATCAAAATCGTCTCCGCAGGGCCTGTCATCTCAGGGGCCGCGCTCACTCTGTGTCGCAAGCTCCGGTCTCTCTTCCGTGGCCGAAACCTCGCGTGAAAAAACCGGAGATCTCCGGTTTTTTCTTTTTTCCTTGACACATGTCCGAAATCAGACTATGATTGCAATAGTCCGATTTCGGATATAGGAGGTAAAATCGATGTCCAAACTCACCTTTCACGATTTTCTAAAAACGTTCAACGAGATTTACTCCGCAAGCTCCGGCGTCTACCATATGCTCGCAAAGCAGTTCGGCCTCTCCGACTGCGCGTTCTGGATCTTGTACACCGCGCGGGAGCGAAACTCCCCCTTCACCCAGGCCGAGCTCTGTGTCGCGCTCTCCCTCCCCAAGCAGACGGTGAACTCCGCCCTGAAAGCGCTCGAGCGGGAGGGCTATCTCGTGCTGCGCACCGGCGAGAAAAACCGCCGGGAGAAATATATTGAGCTCACCTCTTCGGGAGCCGCCTTCGCCGGACGGACGGTGGATCACGTCTTTGAGCTCGAGCGGCGCGCCTTTTTACAGCTCGCCCCCGAGGAGCGCGGCCTGCTTCTACAGATCAGCGAGAAGCACCTCCTCGCCCTCAGGCGGGAGGCCGAAGACTTCTGCGGCGGAGAGGAGGCGCTCCCCCGTGCAGATTAAGCTCTCCGACCACTTCACCTACCGCAAGCTGCTCCGCTTCACTCTGCCCTCGATCGTGATGATGGTCATCTCCTCGATCTACAGCGTGGTGGACGGTCTTTTCGTCGCCAACCTGATCGGAGATTTTGCGCTCTCCGCCGTCAATATCATCTTTCCCTTCGCGATGATCATCGGCGCATTCGGCTTCATGCTCGGCACCGGCGGCAGCGCGCTGGTCGCCCGCACACTCGGCGAGGGGGATGAGACGCTCGCCCGCCGCTATTTTTCGATGATCGTCTACTCGGTCATTCTGCTCGGCGCGGTGCTCTCGATTCTCTCGGTCCTCTTCGTCGAACCGATCGCCCGGATGGCGGGCGCGAGCGACGCGCTGATTGCCGACTGCGTCACCTACGGGCGGATTCTGCTCGCGGGCAGCGTCCCCTTCATGCTCCAGACCTCGTTTCAGAGCTTCTTTGTCGTGGCGGAAAAGCCGCACCTCGGACTGCTGCTCTCAGTCGCCGCCGGTGTGACCAACATGGCGCTCGACTATCTGCTGATCGCGGTGATTCCGCTCGGGATTGCGGGCGCCGCGCTCGCAACTGTGCTCGGCTACTGTGTCGGCGGCATCATCCCGCTCTTTTACTTCTGTGGGAAAGAGCGGCACAGTCTGCGGCTGACCAAAACCAGGCTCTACCCGCGCCAGCTGTTGCACGTCTGCGCCAACGGTTCCTCCGAGCTTTTGAGCAACATCTCCGCCTCGGTGGTGAGCATTCTCTACAATCTCCAGCTGATGCGGCTGATCGGCGAGATGGGGGTCGCCGCGTATTCCGTGATGATGTATGTCGACTTTGTCTTTGTCGCGGCGTTCCTCGGATTTTCGATGGGCAGCGCCCCGGTTGTCAGCTATCACTATGGAGCGAAAAATCACGCGGAGCTCAAAAGCGTCTTTCGCAAAAGCATGCGGGTCATCCTCGTCACCTCGGTACTGATGGTGCTCATTTCAGAGCTGCTCAGCCGTCCGCTCTCCTCCGCCTTCGTCGGGTTCAACCCCGAACTGCTGGAAATGACCGTACACGGTTTCCGGCTGTTTGCGCTCTGTTATTTCTTCTGCGGGCTCAACATCTACGCCTCCGCATTTTTCACAGCGCTCTGCAACGGCGCGCTCTCCGCACTGCTCTCTTTTTTGCGGACGCTGCTGCTGCGCGGCGGCTGCGTATTGCTGCTCGCCGGTCTTTTCGGTCTGAACGGCATCTGGGGCGCAGTCGTTGCCGCCGAGGGGATCGGAGCGGTCGTCTCCCTTGCAGTTCTCTTCACTCAGCGCAAACATTACCACTATCTCTGATCTCATCGCCGTCCGAGAGGGCGGGGAGCGGCCGCGCTCCCCGCCCTTATTATCCCTTTGGAGCTGCAATGCGAATCAAAATCTGCGTGACATACTCCTCCTCCTCACTGATCGCAAATTCATTCATCCCCCACTCATAGGCGTATCCCTCTAGCTCCAAACGGTACGCCTCTGCGTATTCCAGCATCCTCTGATAAATCGAGGGGAGCTTGTCCCAGCTACCCCGCAGATAGCCGCAGAGGTAGTCCCCCCCAGGTCTTACGAGTACCTCTGCATCCTCCCGCCCCAGCGCCGGAGTAAATACCCCCTCATACTCCTCAAACCGTCCCTCCCGTATCCGGTCGAGGGAGAGATAGCTCCCGATTCCCGCCCTGCACTGCTCAATTCCCCACCGCTCCTTCACCTGGGCGAATATCCCGGACAATCTCTCCCCCTGGAACCGGACCGGCGCGGTCAAAAAGCGCGCCGGCTCACATGCGACCACCTGAATCTCTCCCCGCTCCGCGGCCGCGCAGGAGCGCACCTGCTCTCTCTTTGCCAGGAGAAGCGCCTTTGTCCGTTTGAGCTGTGCGACCGTCCGATCAATCTCGTCTACCTTCCGCTCCACAAGTGCGACAAATTCCGTCTCATTGGGGCGGAGCAGATACCGCCTGATCTCCTCGATGCTCATATTCAGCTCCTTCAGCATCCGGATATATTCAAATTCGATACTCTGTTCCTCACCGTAGTACCGATAGCCGTTCTCCCCTCTCTCCCGCGGAGAAAACAGGCCGATCGAATCGTAATAGTGCAGCGTGCGCTTGTTCACGCCGTGGAGCTTTGCAAACTGGGCCGCTGTCAATTTGAAAGACGTGTGATTCATTTCAATCCCCTCTTGACTTTACAGTTACTGTATCCTTTATCTTTGATTATAGAGAACTCGATCAGAAAAGAAAAGGAGATAAAAAATGATCCACTCAGACGTCACACTACGAGAATTTCTGCCGCAGGACGCAGAGGCGGTCCGGGCCATCATCCGGGAGGCCTGGCACTACAACGACCTCTGCGGCGCCAAAGCGGCGGAGAAGCTCTCAAACGTCTTTCTAAACAGCTGTCTTACAAATCAGACCTACACCCAGGTCGCGGTCAAGGGCGGCGTCCCAGCCGGCATTATCATGGTAAAAGACCGCCGAAACCACTCTCCGTCTCTCCGCTACAGGCTGGCCCAGATCCGCTCGATTCTCTCCCTCTACCTCTCCCGTGAGGGACGGGCGGTCTCAAAAATTTTTCAGGGGGTAAACGACGTCGACCGGCAGCTCCTCAACGCCTGTCGGACAGATTATCAGGGAGAGCTGTCCTTTTTTGCGGTCTCCGCCGAAGCCCGCGGAACGGGGATCGGAAAGCTGCTGTTCCAGTCCGCGCAGAACTACATGCAGTCCCGCGGTATCGAGACTTTCTATCTCTTCACCGATACCAGCTGCAACTACGGCTTTTACGAGCACGCCGGGCTGCACCGGCGCTGCGAAATGGGAAAGCAGTTTCAAATCAAAGGGGAGACGGCGGAGATGACCTTCTTTCTATATGACAATCTTCCATAATCTAAAAAGGCCCGCTTTTTGCGGGTCTTTTTCTGATCTATAGACAGTTTGTAAACAAAGCGGTGTGGCGCTTGACTTTATCTATATTGCGCATATTATATGTATATTATATATTTTTGAGGAGGCTTGCTATGTGGTCACAGGAGATGCGGCGCCAGCTCTTTCGAACGTTTCCGGAGCTGCAGCGTGCACTCAAACGGCTGATTGAACCGGTGCTCGCCGCCGCCGGGCTCACCCCCGTCCAGTACGCCACTCTGCTCTACATCTGGCGAAATAAAGGCTCTAATGTGGGCGCGCTCGCCCGCGACACCGGGCTCGGTCAGGCCAACACCTCCACCCTCTGCAAACGGTTGGAGCGGGAGGGGCTCCTGCTGCGGGAGCGCAGCAGCGCGGACGAGCGGGTGGTCATGCTCGCGCTCACCGGGGCGGGCGAAGCGGCTCTCGCCCGTGTGGAGCAGGGCTTTCAGCACTACGACCGGCAGCTCGCACGTGTCCCGGCAGAGCAAATTGCGCTCTTCCAAAATGCGATTGACAGCGCCGCCGAACTTTTAAAACATCTCACACCGTTTTCATCACAGAAAGGGGACACCACTTCCAATGCTTGAACTTCGCGAAATCAAAAATCCTACACCGTGGGCGATATCGAAACCCAGGCGCTGCGCGGCATCTCGCTGGCCTTCCGCGAGCGGGAGTTTGTCGCGATTCTCGGCCCTTCGGGCTGCGGCAAAACCACCTGTCTCAATATCATCGGCGGTCTCGACCGCTACGACTCGGGCGATCTGCTCATCAAGGGCAAATCCACAAGAAAGTTCACCCCGCACGAGTGGGACGCCTACCGGAACAACTCGATCGGCTTTGTGTTCCAGAGCTACAATCTCATCTCCCACCTCTCGATCGTACAGAACGTCGAGCTCGGCATGACGCTCTCCGGCGTCTCCTCGGAGGAGAAACACCGGCGCGCGCTCGAACTGCTGGAGCGCGTGGGCCTCTCCGAGCATCTGCACAAGCGGCCGAACCAGCTCTCCGGCGGTCAGATGCAGCGTGTGGCGATTGCCCGCGCGCTCGCCAACGACCCGGAGATTCTCCTCTGTGACGAGCCGACCGGCGCGCTCGACACGGTCACCAGCGTGCAGATCATGGATCTTCTAAAAGAGGTCTCAAAAGAGAAGCTGGTCATCATGGTCACCCACAATCCGGAGCTCGCAGACCAGTATGCCGACCGGATCATCCGCTTCCAGGACGGCACGGTGCAGAGCGACTCCCATCCCCACCGGGAGCGGCCGAAGGACGGGAGTTTCCAGCTCAAACGCACCGCGATGAAGTTTCACACCGCGCTGAGGCTCTCGTTTAACAACATTATGACCAAAAAGGGGCGCACCTTTCTGACCGCCTTCGCCTCCAGCATCGGCATCATCGGCATCGCGGTCATTCTCAGCCTCTCTACCGGCTTCCAGACGCAGATCGACGGCTTCCAGGCGGATACCATGTCCGAATTCCCCATCACCGTCTCACCCGCTTCGATGGAGCTCAACACCGAAGCCCTTGCGGGTATGTCGACCGAGGAGGAAAAATATCCCGACACCGACGCCGTCGCGGTCTACGACAAAGCGGACGAGCAGGTCGTCCACACCAACAAGCTCAACACCGCGTATCTCGACTATGTCAACCAGATCGATCCCGAGCTCTGTTCCTCGGTCGGCACACTGCGGATCACCAACCTCAATCTGCTCTATCAAAATGGCGAGGGTGAGATTCTGCCCGTCACCTTCCCCTCCATCACCTCCGCGCTCAGCGGCGGCAATGTAAACGATATGACCAGCATGATGGCGGGCGGCATGTCCAGCATGGGAATGTCGAGCTTCCCCGTTCCGCGGAACGAAAACGACCCCACCACCGTGGAGAAAAACTATGATCTGCTGGCCGGGAGCTATCCGAAGGAGGCGACCGACCTTGTTCTGGTCCTCGACTCCAGAAACCGGGTCGACAGCGAGACGCTCGCCGCGCTCGGCTGGGAGAGCGAGGCGGGCGAGCAGATCCCCTTTGACCGGATCGTCGGCCGCACCTTCAAGCTGGTGCACAACGACGACTGGTATCAGAAGACCGACTTCGGTACCTTTCTACCGGGCTCGGACTACGAGGCGATGTACGACGGCTCCGATGCCGTCACCCTGACGGTGACCGGCGTGGTCCGCGCGAACCCGGACGCCTCGATGAGTCTTTTAAACCCCGGCATCGCCTACCGCGACGATTTAAACGACCTGGTTTTAAGCCGTGCGGAGGAGAGCGAGATCGTAGAAGCTCAGCGCGACTCCGACCGAAACGTGATGACCGGCGAACCCTTCAAAGAGGGGGAGAAGGAACAGACGCTCCAGTATCTCGGAGGTGACAGCACACCGCTGATGGTGCTCGTCTATCCGAAGAATTTTGAGAGCAAAGAGGCGGTGCTCGACTATCTCGACGCCTACAACGAGGGGCTCCCCGAGGAGGAGCAGATCGTCGCCACCGATCTCGTAGGCACGATTTCGGATATGACCGGCGGCATCATGGACGGCATCACCATCGTATTGATCGCATTCGCCGGCATCAGTCTGCTGGTCTCGCTCATCATGATCTGTATCATCACTTATACTTCGGTGTTGGAGCGGACCCGCGAGATCGGTATTCTCAAGGCGCTCGGCGCCCGGAAAAAGGATATCACCCGCGTGTTCGACGCGGAGACCTTCCTGCTCGGTATCTTCTCCGGCGTACTCGGCGTCGTAATCGCGATGCTCTGCACCATCCCAATCAACAACATCATCTACAGCCTGACCGGGCTCACCGGCGTCTCCTATCTCCGGCCGGAACATGCGGTGTTGCTGGTGATCATCAGCACGGTGCTCACCGTTCTCGGCGGACATATCCCCGCCCGCATGGCCTCCAAAAAAGACGCCGTGGAGGCACTCCGCAGCGAATAACCCCCCTACGCGCCGACAGACGTCCCCTGATTCGTATCGTTTTACAGCCCGCCCGTGGAATCCCCGTCTCCGTCCGGGTGGCAATTCCACATTCCGATAACCCGCAGCGGCATAGGTAGAGCGGCGCACCCCCTTTTCTGCCGCAGAAAAAAGTCCGCGCGCAAGATTATTTGCGCGCGGACTTTTCGTTTTCCTCTAGGAAAACTGCTGTGCCTGTGCTATAATAGGTTTCAGCATTTTAGCGCATCGGTTAGGAGTCTTCTAAAAATGGAATTCATTGAACAATTTGACCAGACAATTTTTCAGCTGGTCTCCAGCTGGAGCTGTCCGTTTGCCGATCGGATTTTCACCTTTTTCAGCGCCATCGGCGACTTTGGGCTGATCTGGCTCTTTTTCATCTTCTGCGTCCTCTTCTCCCGGAAATACCGGTACTACGGCGTGACGGCGCTTGTCGCGCTCGCACTCTCAATGGTGGTGGTGCACCTCCTCTTAAAGCCCGGCTTCGCAAGGCCTCGCCCCTTCGAACTCTATGAGGGGCTGGAGCTGCTCATAGCGCCTCCCTTTGGCTCCTCTTTCCCCTCCGGACATGCGGCCTCCTCCTTTGCGGTGGCCTCCTGTCTCTTCGCCGCCAACCGCAAGCTCGGCGGCTACGCGCTGGTGATCGCGGCGATCATCTCTCTCTCCCGTATCTATCTTTTTGTTCACTTTCCGAGCGATGTGCTCGCGGGCGCGGTGATCGGCGCGCTGTGCGCGCTTCTGATGCTCGTGGTCAAGAAATTCACCCTCAACCGTATTCCCCGCCTGCGCTGAAAAGGCGGGCCGTCTGGGAAAGCGCCGCTCTCATCGTCGCAGGAAGGAGCGCCGGCCTGCGGCGCGGCTCCGCTTCGATTTCCGCGAGAGCTCTGACAGAGCTGCGCGCCACATCTCCCTTTTGGGAAGAGAAAGAACTCCCCGGGGCGGCCGCCCCGGGGAGTTCTTTTTCTGTTTCACACAGGAACCCACCCGATCTTCTCTCTGCGGGTGTCATCCCTTGCGCATCGCCCGCTCTTACTTCTTTTTCTCTGCGAGCTTCCGCTCCTCGTCCTCGGCGATCTCCTTCAGAGAGAGCGCGAGGCCTCCGAGCGACTGAATCTCGGACGGAATAATGATCTTGGTCGCCTTTCCGTCCGCCGCCTTGGCAAACGCTTCATAGCTCTGGAGCAGCAGCACCCGCTCGGAGGGCGCGCTCTCATTGAGCATCCGGATACCGGTCGCCTTCGCCTGCTGAATCTTGAGGAGCGCCTCGCTCTCGCCCTCCGCCTCGCGGATCTTCGCCTCTTTGATCGCCTCGGCACGAAGAATCGCGGCCTGTTTCTCCGCCTCTGCGGTGAGAATCGCGGACTCCTTGCGGCCCTCGGCCGTGAGAATCGCGGCGCGCTTTTCACCTTCCGCGATCAGGATCTGTTCGCGGCGCTCACGCTCCGCTTTCATCTGCTTCTCCATCGCGTCCTGAATCTCGCGCGGAGGCAGGATGTTCTTCAGCTCGACCCGGTTGACCTTGATCCCCCAGGGATCGGTCGCCTCGTCCAAAATGGCGCGCATTCTGGAGTTGATCAGATCTCTTGAGGTGAGCGTCTGATCGAGCTCCAGCTCACCGATAATGTTGCGCAGCGTGGTCGCCGTCAGCACCTCAATCGCCTGCATCGGATGCTCCACGCCGTAGGTATAGAGCTTCGGGTCGGTGATCTGGAAATAGACCACCGTGTCGATCTGCATGGTGACGTTGTCCTTGGTGATCACCGGCTGCGGCGGAAAGTCCACCACTTGCTCCTTCAAAGAAATTTTCTTCGCGATCCGCTCGATAAACGGAATCTTGACGTGCAGGCCTGTGCCCCAGGTGTTGTGATAGGCGCCGAGCCGTTCGATCACCACCGCAAACGACTGCGGCACGACCTTGATGTTCGCGATGACCACAATGATCAGAATTGCGAGAATCGCTAGAATAACCCAAATCATACTGTTACCCCTTCCTTCGGTTCCACAATCAATTTCACGCCCTCAATCGAGCGGACCATAACCTCGGTCTCCGCCGGGATAATCTCCCCCTCTTTTGAGCGCGCACTCCAGATCTGACCGTCGACTCTGACCGTCCCGACCGCCTCGACATTGTCAATCTCGGTCAGCACCTTTGCCGTCTTACCGATCAGCGCCTCGGCGTTGGTCCGCTCCGTCTTGCGGTTGAGCTTGCGGGCGAGCGGCCGGGTCGCGATAACCAGCACCAGCGAGAGCCCCACAAAGCACGCCAGCTGCACCCAGAGCGGCGCGTTCAGCGTCGCCGCGACCACTCCCACCACGCAGGAGGCCGCGAACCAGATGCTGATCAGCTGCGGCGTAAGCGCCTCGATCAGGGAAAAAATAATAATTCCCAAAATCCAGACGACCGCCATCACTTGGTTGAATTCACTCATCTGCATATGTCTCACCCATTTCTGCCGCTGTGCCGGCCGCAGAGCACCCCCTCTTATGCACAGAGAGTCCTGGAGGGAGTACGGCGGAACACCCGCCCCTTTCATTTGACTGATGCTATTGTACCATATCCCGCGCGCGAGCTCAATCACGACTTTTCTGCCTCCGGAGACGACAGAGGGCGTTTTTCACCCAAATTTTTCGGCTGGGGCTTCACCGCGCACTCAATCACCGCCTTAATCCGCGAGAGATTCTCGCGCACCCATCTCTTGAAGTCGCCGGGATAGCTCTTCTGCTCGGCCGCTACCCCCACCGCGTCGATCCCGAGCGCCTCCGCGATATAGAGGGTGCGCCGCAGATGATAGTCCTGGGTGACGTAGACCGGCCGCTCAAGACAGTAGACCGCCGCCGAGCGATAGACGCTGTCGTAGGTGTCGAGTCCCAGCGGGTCCTCGAAGAGCGCCTCCGGCGGTACTCCTGTCCCCAGCAGATAGGCCCGCATCCCCGCGATCTCGTCGTAGCTCTCCTTCTCACTGTCCCCTGTGAGGAGAATTTTATCCGAGACGCCGGAAAAATACAGCTCCGCCGCCCGGTCGAGCCGGTCTCTGAGCATCGGCGAGGGCTCGCCCGACGGGTATACAAGCGCCCCGAGCACCACGATCGCGTCCCGCTTCCCCACCTCCTCGGGCGCCAGAATTTGCGCGGCCCCGCCAATCTCAACCGCCCAGTAGCACCCCTCATTGAATCCTACGCCCAAAAGCAGACAAAATAGAAGTGCTGCCAGTATCTTTTTCCGCATAAAATCTCCTCTCTCTTTCTTGTGTTCCGCGCCGCGGCGTGATAAGATGAAACCGGTGATGTGATTATGGGAACGCTCTTCCAGACGCACGACGCACAGAAGAAAAAAATTATCGCGCTCGCCGGCCGGCTGGTGCTGGAGAACGGGGGCGACACCTACCGCTCGGAGGAGACGATTCTCCACCTCTGCCGCGCCTTCGGCGCGCCGCAGTCGGACGTGGTGGCGCTGCCGACCGGCCTCTTCCTCACCATTGGCACCGGGGAGCAGAGTGAGTCGATGACCATCCGCATCAAGCGGCGCTCGATCGACCTTACCAATCTCGACCGGATCAACGCCGCCTCCCGCAGTCTCTGCGAGGGGACCCTCTCGCTCGACGAGGGAGAGCGGGTGCTCGATGAGATCAGCCGCGGGCGCAAGCCCCGCAGGCTGCGGATGGCGCTCGCCGCGGGGATCTCCTCGGCGGCGTTTACCATCTTTTTCGGAGGGGCGCTTTTCGACGCGCTCCCGTCCGCTCTCTGTGGTTTTTTCTGTCAGCTGCTCTGCGGGCTCATTCCGCAGAACCACTTCGCAAGTTTCTTTCGCTCCGGGCTGGGCGGAGTGATCACCTCAGGTCTCGCGGCGATCTTCGTGCTGCTGTTCGGCGGGAACTTCAACCCGATCGTGATCGGCGCGCTCATGCCGCTGGTGCCCGGGCTCTCGCTCACCAATGCGGTGCGCGACCTCATCCGGGGCGATCTCGTCTCGGGCGGAGCGATCCTGACCGAGTCGATGCTGATGGCGACCTCGCTCGCCGTCGGGGTGAGCCTCGGGCTCTCCTTCTTTCTCGCGCTGGGAGGTGTGGTCTGATGGCGGCGACTCTTTTGCGGGACTTTCTCTGCTCTTTCATCGCGACGGTGTTCTTCGCGGTGCTCTTCTCGGCGCCGCGCCGCGCGGTCTTCTTCTCAGCCTTTATCGCGGCGGTCGGCTGGGTCATCGCAAGTGCGATCCGGCTGCAGGGGCTCAGCGAATACCTCGGCTATTTTGTCGGCATGCTGTTTGTGAGCGTATTCAGCGAACTCGGCGCGCGACACTACCGGATGCCCTCGATCATCATCTTCTTTCCCGCGCTCATCCCTTTTATCCCGGGGTTCGGCATCTACAATTCGATGTTCTACCTCGTCACAAAGAACTACGATCTGTTCATCCCCGCCCTCGTGCAAACGCTGCTCACCGCGGCCTCCATTGCGGTCGCGATGGCAGTTGTCAATATTTTTTTCAGCCTGAAACGCAAAAAGGAGAGTACAAATGACCGAAGCGAGCAATAAGCAGGGCTTTCTCTGCGACATGGACGGCGTCATCTACCACGGCAACCAGCTGCTGCCCGGCGTTCCGGAGTTCATCGACTGGTTGAATCGCGAGAACAAGCAGTTTCTCTTTCTCACCAACAGCTCCGAGCGCTCCCCGCGCGAACTCCAGCAGAAGCTCTCGCGCCTCGGGCTGGACGTGCCGGAGGACCGGTTCTACACCTCGGCGCTGGCAACGGCGGCCTTTCTCTCGGCGCAGAGCCCCAAGTGCAGCGCCTACGTGATCGGCCAGCCTGGCCTCTTAAACGCGCTCTATGAGAAGGGGATCACGATGAACGACGTCAATCCCGATTTCGTGGTCGTCGGCGAGACCCGGGACTACAACTACGAGAGCATCAACAAGGCGGTCCAGCTCATCAAAAAGGGCGCCCGTCTCATCGGTACCAACTACGATCTCACCGGTCCCGGCGAGGGCGGCGTCATCACGCCGGCCTGTCGGGCGCTGGTCGCTCCGATCGAGATGGTGACCGGCCGCACCGCCTACTACATGGGCAAGCCGAATCCCCTTATGATGCGCACCGGACTGAAGCTGCTCGGCACCAAAATTGAGGAGACGGCCATCATCGGCGACCGGATGGACACCGATATCATCAGCGGCGTCGAGGCCGAGATTGAGACGATCCTCGTGCTCTCCGGCGTCACGACGCTGGACATTGCGGCGCAATATCCCTACCGTCCCACCTATATTTTAAAGGGCGTGGGCGATCTCGTAAAGAGTTAAAAAGTTGGAGACGAAAGGTGCAGTCTGTCAGGGAGTTCTGCTCCGTCGCCTCCGGCCGCAGAGGGAAAGAGCGCGGCCCCGGGAGGAACTGACCTCGATCCGGCCGCCGGTATGTGGAAAGCTCCGGATCAATACAGGTTTGAGGTACGCGAAGCTCCATCCTGTCAGGGAGCTGCACGGCCCGCTTCCACACCCCCGGCCGGTCAAGCGGAGAGACCGCCCCCCTCTATCCTGGAACAAAAGCGCGATCCGTTCGGCTCCCGTGTCCTCCGTCCGAATTTCTCAGGCGCAAAGTATTGCTTCGATATGATTTCGGCTGCCGGAACTTTACAACCGGCGCGCCGGAGGAGAGCCGGCAGCGAGATGAATCGCAGCTTTTCCAAGCTCGGAGCGGCCGACGCAAGGCCGAGACCGCCTCAGAGTTTTACGAGAGGGACAGCTTCGGAGGCGGCGAAGGTTTTTCGCGCCCGCATGGAAATGGGATTTTATCTCGCTTCTCTGTTCGCTCAGCGGACCGGATGACAGCTTCACATCCAAAAAATCAGATGGAACGGCTTTGGGGACGCTCTCCGCAGGGAGAGGTCCCCAAAATTTTTTTGCAAAAAGCGCTTGACTTGGAGTGCACTCCAAGTGTTACGATACGTTCAGACGAAAGGCGGTGAACAAAATTGACAATCAAGGAGGTCAGCGAACGGTACGCCATCACCCCGGACACTCTGCGCTACTATGAGCGGGTCGGGATGATTCCGCCCGTGCCCCGGACTTCCGGCGGAATCCGGGACTACGGGGAGACGGAGCTCGGCTGGGTCGAGCTCGCGCTCTGTATGCGCGGAGCGGGCCTGCCGGTGGAGGCCATGATCGAATATGTCAGGCTCTGCCAGGAGGGAGACTCGACCTTCGCCGCGCGCCTCTCTCTCTTAAAAGAGCAGCGGGAGTCGCTGCTCGCACAACAGAAACAGATCGCCGCGACGCTCGACCGGCTGGATTACAAGATCGCCCGGTATGAGCGCGCGGTGGAGACAGGAACCTTATCATGGGAGGGACAAAACTGATGTACTTAGAAAAGATCAACGGTCCGGCCGACGTAAAAGCGCTCTCCGAGGGGGAGCTTGAGTGTCTCGCGGCGGAGATGCGCCGGGCGCTTCTGGCCCGGCTCAGCCGACACGGCGGCCATTTCGGTCCGAACCTCGGCATGGTGGAGGCGACGATCGCGCTGCACTATGTCTTTGACTCGCCGCGGGACAAGCTGGTGTTCGACGTGTCGCACCAGTGCTATCCGCACAAGATGCTCACCGGCCGGAAGGAGGCCTACCTCGACCCGGCGCACTACGACGATGTCTCGGGCTACTCAAACCCCGCCGAGAGCGAGCACGACCACTTCACCGTCGGCCACACCTCCACCTCGGTCAGTCTCGCCTGCGGCCTCGCGAAGGCGCGCGACCTGAGAGGCGAGCACGGCAATGTGATCGCCGTCATCGGCGACGGCTCGCTCAGCGGAGGTGAGGCGCTCGAGGGGCTGGACTTCGCAGGCGAACTCCGGAGCAATCTCATCATCGTCGTCAATGATAACGAGATGTCCATTGCAGAGAACCACGGCGGCCTCTACGGCAACCTGAAGCTGCTGCGCGAGACGGAGGGCAGCGCCCCCTGCAATCTCTTCCGGGCGATGGGGCTCGACTACCACTATGTCGCCGACGGAAACAGCATCTCCGCTCTGATCGCCGCCTTCCGGCAGGTGAAGGACAGCGCCTCCCCCGTCGTCGTACATATCCATACCGAGAAGGGCAAGGGGTATGCCCCTGCCGAGGCCGACCGGGAGAGCTGGCATTTCAGCGGTCCCTTCGACCTCGAAACCGGACGCCCGCTCTACGCGGAGGAGGCCCCCGACTTCTCGAGCGTGACGGCGGATTACCTGCTCTCGCGGATGGAAAAAGAGCCCTCGCTCGTCGCCATCACCTCGGGGACGCCCACTGTCCTCGGCTTCACTCCCGAGAAGCGCAAGCGCGCCGGGCGGCAGTTTGTGGACGTGGGGATTGCGGAGGAGACGGCGGTGGCGCTCGCCTCCGGCATTGCGGCGGGCGGCGGCAAGCCGGTCTATGGGGTCTACAGCAGCTTCATCCAGCGGACGTATGACCAGCTCTCGCAGGACCTCTGCATCAATAAAAATCCGGCGACCGTCGTCGTCTTTGCGGGCTCGGTCTACGGGATGAACGACGTGACCCATCTCGGCATCTACGACATCCCGCTGCTCTCAAACATCCCGGAGCTCGTCTACCTCGCCCCGACCACCAAGGAGGAGTATCTCGCGATGCTCGACTGGAGCACCGGGCAGCGGGAACACCCGGTCGCCATCCGTCTGCCGGGCGGCGAGATGATCTCCGACGGGCGGACGGTGACCAAGCAGTTCGGAGCGCTCAATACCTACGAGGTGACAGCGCGCGGGAGCAGGGTCGCGCTTCTCGGCCTCGGCACCTTCTATCCGCTTGCGCAGGAGGCGGCCGAGCGCGTCGCGCGACAGACCGGCGTCCGACCGACTGTGATCAACCCCTACTATATTTCCGGCATCGACGCCGAGCTGCTGGAGGAGCTCAAGCGGGATCACCAGGTGGTCGCCACGCTGGAGGACGGCGTTCTCGACGGCGGCTTCGGCGAGAAGATCGCCCGGTTCTATGGCAGCAGCGAGATGAAGGTTTTAAATTTCGGGCTCAAGAAAGAATTTCTCGACCGTTACGACGTGGAGGAGGTGCTGCGCGCAAACCATCTCACCGCGGAACAGGTAGCGGACGACGTGTGCGCCCTGCTCTGAGTCTCCAAAATCGGCTCTTTGCAGAAAAGCGGCTGTAGAAATACAGCCGCTTTTTATACTTCCATTTCAAATTGATTATGACATATCCTCATGGAAATGCAATATCCTAAGAAACTGTTTGTCGTCCTCGACACAGATTTTAAAAATCCGCTCCCCCTTTCGGATCAGACGGATCTGTGATAGAATCATAAAAAATACTTTCTCAGAGGTCACCATGAAACTGATACTAAGCGACAGGCACCTTGAGCTACCAGAGGCAGATCATCCCTCCATCAAATTTATTGATCTATCAAAACTAAAAATCGCAAACTGTATCGGCTGTTTTGGCTGCTGGACCAAAACTCCGGGCAGATGCGTCATACGGGACGACGCGGTGAACGTCTACCCCTACATCGCAAAGAGCGACTCCGTTTTATATATCAGCCGTGTCAAATACGGCGGTTACGACACCACCATGAAGACAATGCTCGAACGTGCAATCCCTGTCCAGCAGGCTTTTATCCGCCTTGTTCACGGAGAGACCCACCATGTGCAGCGCAATGTAGCTCCCAAGCGAGCTGTGGTGATCGGGTACGGCGCTCTGTCCAAAGAGGAGCGGAATCTCTTCTGCAAACTCGTCGCGCGCAACGCAAACAACATGAATTTTGAGTCGTTCCGAGTTGTCTTCGCATCGGAACAGGAATTGGAGGCAACTGTGAGAAAGGAGGTGTCCGCATGGCGGCCATTATGATCCTCAACGGCAGTCCAAGGGCTCCGAGGTCAAATTCCAAACAGTACGCCGAACTGTTTTCAAAATCCTGCCGATCTGAGACAGAATATTTTCCGATTACGCGGACAAATCACCTGGAGCTCTGCCGTGCAGTAGAGCGGTTTTCAGACCTTCTGTTTGTCTTTCCGCTCTACGCCGACGGCATTCCAGTCACGCTTCTGAATTTTCTAAAGGTGTTAGAGGCGCATCCACCTCAAAAAAAGCCCGTGATCTCTGTTCTGATTAACTGCGGTTTTTTAGAGCCGCACCAAAACGACACAGCTGTTCAAATGCTCCGCCTGTACTGTAAGCAAAACGGGTATCCCTTCGGTTCTGTCTTAAAAGTCGGCAGCGGAGAAGCCATTCTCACAACGCCGTTTCGCTTTCTTGCCGCGTGGAAGATCAAACGGCTGGCATCCTCCATCTGTTCCGCACAGTACAGAACGCTTGAGGTGACAATGCCGATTCCGAAACGGTGGTTTCTCAAAGCCTCATCCGCTTACTGGCTCCGCTACGGCAGGCGCAACGGCGTCACAAAGGAAGAGATGGAGACTATGCAAATCGAAGGTAACCCTATATAAACGCAAGGCGACTTTGCCCCTCTTCTTCCAAAATTTCGAAGAGCAAAGTCGCCTTTCAATTCACCCGTCAGCACACAGGTACGGTCTGACCGGCGCAGTTCACGTGCGACAGAAGTCCGGCACTCCTGTTTCCCTGCTCTCAGCCGAGCGCAGTCCAGTTCTCCTCGCCGTTTTCCTCTGTGTAGTCGTGAGAATTGGTCGCCGCTGCGATCTGATAGTAGGCCCAGCTGTCACCGGATACGTCGGGGAACCTGCGCAGCTCATCCGCGTGCAGATCCACATAGTCCTTATCCGCGGCACGGGCCAGCATACGGTTGACTATAGTAGTCACCTCGGCCCGGGTGATGGTATTGTGGGGGCGGAAGGTCCCGTCCTCATAGCCGTTGATCCAGCCGTACTGGATGGCCCCGGTTACCTGCTCATAGAACCAGTCGTCCGGGCTCACATCGGAGAAGCAGTTCTCCCCTCCGGTCTCCAGATCGGTAAAACGCATCGCGATTACTGTAAACTCCGCGCGGGTGATCGAGCGCTCAGGGTCAAACCGCTCCTCTCCCACACCGTTCACAATTCCAAGCGAGGCAAGTGTATTGACCGGCCGGGCGTACCAGGCGTCGGCCGGGACATCGATAAAGGATTGGGTAACAGGCACCTCTTTATCCAGCAGCAGATTATAGAACATCTGTGCCACCTCGGCGCGGGTCATGCAGTTGTCCGGGCCGAAGAGTCCGGTGTCGTACCCGCCCAGATACGCGTCGTGCTCCTCTGTATTCAGCCAGTCCGAGACGCCGGTGTCGTCCGGGTCTGCAACCTGATCTATCGGCTCAAATACGGCCTCGATGGTGTGGTCAGCACGGATATCCTTGAAGCTGTACCGTCCAACTGCCCCCATACTTCTTCCGTCCACCAGGACATCCGCAATTTTGTGGGTGTCATCCGCCTGAATCACAAAGGATTTATCGCTCCCCAGAGCGACCTGGACAGTACCTCTCGGGCTGATCGAACCGCCCTCGCCCGCGCTGGCCCGGATGGTGTAGCTGGGAATCCCGCCGCCGCCCGTCTCATGCGCATATACGAGTACAAAAGGCGAGAACGAGTTGGTCTCAAATTGGATATACCGCCTTCCGCCCACCGTTACACAGCTGGAGGGGATCACTTCCGGCGTATTTCGGGCGAGCGCCTCCTCTAAATTATCGTAGTTTCGGTCTAATCCGTCGAAGTGTACAACATAGAACCTTCCGCTGTCATCGTAGTCCGTGGGAACCGGCCAGTAGACGGTGAGCGCGTCCTCTTCGTCCAGAGCCAGGCTGGCGTTGCCATTTTTCGTGTCTGTCAGAGCCAGATACTTCTGGATGTAGGAGTACTCCCCTTTTGGCAATTCCCCCGTCATCTGCTGCTCGATGTACTCCTTCAGCACGTCGTCGTCCAGCAGGTCGTCCACCAGCAGTTTGACACCATCCCGGTCGGCGAGCTCCACATTGCTCCCCTCTATATAGTACGTAACGCCGTCCGGGGCAAGCGCAGAAATTGTACCGTCAGGGAGCTCTGTCTCCTCGCGGACGATCTCCGTCGTCGTATTTCCGTCTGTCAGACCGCGTATCGTCAGCTTACCTCCGCCGGTTTTGACGCCGCAGGACACCGACCGCCCACCGCCAAGCGTGAGCCGAGCCGTGATCCGATCCGGGTCGAGCCCGCCGGAATAAATGGTCATATCATACTCTGTGTACTGCTCCTCCACACTGGGGGTAAACCGGTCGCTGATAACAGTTTCTCCGGTGTCCGGATCGGTGATCTGCAGACGGATCGGATGCTCCTGTCCATCTCCATCGACCCCTGGCAACAGCCGATAGATGTAGCGCGCCGTCTGAACCCCCTCCACATCGGTGCTGTGCTCCTCTGTACCGTAGAGCTCCAGTTTCCAAGTCCTCGTTGTGTCCGCGCCGTCATCGTAGGTAAGGGTGAGCTGTTCCGACAGATCGGCCGCCCTCTCAGTCCCACCCAGCAGGTCATTGAGCTCCTCAGGTAGGGTGATATAGTATCCCGGCTCGGGCAGACCGTTCTGCACGGTCGTCGTCTCACCTGCCCCATCTACCACACCGGTATAGCCCTCTCCACCGGTGTAGACTGTGATCTCCGCCGGGGTAATGATGATGTCCCCATACTGTTTGACCTGGAAAGAGGCGCTCACCTGCGCGCCAACTCCCGGCCGGTCGGTATTAAATGAGAGGGACTCCTGATAGGTTCCCGCCGCAAATCCCGCCTTTGGCGTGACGAGGACCTCAGCGCTCTCTCCCGGCGCGAGAGAGGCCACATTGCCGCTCCAGCCCTCGCCGGGGGCGATGTCAAAATGTGCGCTCACTGGGAGCTGCACCTCCAGCGCGCCGGTACCGGTATTCGAGAGGGTGACCGTCTCCCCCGCCGGGGGAAGGTATCCCTCATAAAGCTCCTCAAATGTCAGAGAGGAGGGAAATGCTTCCAGTATATAGGTCGGAGCCTCGCTCACCGTGCAGCGCACGGTGAGCGAGACGCTCTCCCTCTCCGTACTGTAAAAGAGAAGTTTCACTGTATTGGGATTTGTCTTAGCGGTCAGTCCGGGCTTTGGCGCAACCGTAAAAGTAGCCGTATCTCCGGGCGAAATTGTGATCTCTCTCCCATTCGCACCGCCCCAGGCGCCATCGGCCGGCTGAATCTCATAATAATCGTTCGTGGGCAGCGCATACTGCCCCTCAAAGCACAGATCCAGATCCCCTGTATTCGTAATGGTCACCGTAGCGGGCTCCACATCGTCGGTCGTGTACCCCTCGTACACCTGAAATTCCACAGGGCTCGGCGACAACGTGAACTCCGTGGAAATACTGCGGAAGACAGCCAAAACGGTGACATCTGCGGCGGGCATCTCAAACGTATAGGTCTGCTCTCCCGTCACGCCGCCGGAGGTTTTTATAACGGGAACTTCCGTTCCGTCCTCAGCCGTCACCGTGACGGAGTCCACCATCTTGATATCCGCCGGGATCGGACGGACAGAGACGGTCACCTCTGTGCCCGCCGTCGCCCTGTCCGCCGGAGTGGTGGTGAGCTTGCTGGAATAGCCCCCATTTTCCATCTCGCAGGTGATCGAATAGGTCCCTCCGCCCTTCGGATAGACCGGAACCGGCAGGACAAAATCGACTGTATATCCCGACGTAAGCTCCTGCTTTCCCCGGACTGCGCACCGCTTATTTGCAGGCGTAATCGTGACCATTTTCTGATCCGCGCTCGGCGTCACCGTGATTTTGTCACCGGCGTCGCCGTCACTGTACACAAAGCCGTCATTGATGCCGGGCGTCGTCACATGCGAGTCATCAAAACATTTATAGAGAAACGGAACTCCGGCCTCGCCCTCGGTCAACTCCTGCGGCTCAATATAGTACACATCGGTCAGAGGATAGCCGGGCATTTTAGAATTGTCCTCGGACAGACGCTCATTTTCGTAGGAGAGCTCCCCCTGATGCCGGACCGCATAGGTGTAGACCCGCTCACAGAGAATATCTTCATTATAGGTGTATCCCGCCAGATTTCCAAAGTGAGAAGGCACCTCATCCTCTGTTCCCAAAAGTTCAATCCTGGAAAAGCAATCTGTGGCGTGGTAGCCGTTCCCGCGTCCAAAGAGTCCGCCGAGCTCCGCGGGAACGCCAAAAATATTCCCCTCCAGAATTCCGTCGGTATTCTCAAAATCCAGAAGCGTGTCACACGAGAGATTGCTCAGAGCTATAATCGGATTGGTAGCCGCTGACCCAAAAGTCGGCATATAGCCCACAGCTCCGCCAATATGATAGACCGCGTCTCCAAACATCTCCCCACGGCCCTCCACCTGTACGGACAGATGAATCTCTCCGTCTGTGATGGAACTGGTGTCCCGATGGGAGTGAACATCTCCGATCACGCCACCGATGTTTGTGGTGTTGTTTGTATCGGTGGACTGATAGGTCACAGAGAGTGAGACATCCGTACCGGAGATCGTCGCATAGGTGCCGCTGTAGTCATCGGTGTACCCCAGAACGCCGCCGATATTGCTCTCAACTGCGCCGGTCGTGGTCAGCTGTACCCCGGTGTCCACCATACAGTCCTGGATAGTCACATTCGTCCGGTCCACATTGGCCGCCACAAGTCCGCCGAGATACACGGTATTCTCTGCGGTCACAGCGCCTGTAATTTGTGTATCACTCGTCGTGACATTCCGAATGGTGCTGGTGCCCACATAGCCGAACAGACCCGCAGCCGGACTGCTCTCCGACACCGTGATTGTGATTCCCGAGATCGTACAGCCGCCACCGTCAAACACGCCATAGAACGGGTGTTCCTGCGTACCGATAGGAGTCCAGAGGTGCGCGGACAGGTCAATATCCACCTCCAACGCGACCGTCTTTCCCTCAAATGTCGTACCGCCGTTCACCTGTGCGGCAAACCATGCAAAGCCCTCGGCCGACGTAATCGTCACAGTGTCGCCGGAGCTCTGGTATCCCTCCGGCTGACTGGGCACCTCGTCTATCCAAGACGAGGTGCTCAAAACGGTCCCCGCTTGTATCGCGGAGCCAGCTGCCAGCGCCGCACCTGGCATAAGGCCAACCAGTATACTCAGCGCCAGCAACATCGCCAACAGTTTCTTCATTTTTTTCCTCCTCATGTAGCATACTCAGCGCCAGCCCAACGAGTTCCATCTCTCGCAGTTCAGGTATTCCTGCCGGCACATCCGACCAATCTATTCCAGATCGAGTAAAGTTTTAAAATTATGTCTCTGTCATCACTCCTCTGTATCGGAACCCCTAAAAATTTCCCTTCAAGCCTGCCGAACAGTTCGGCGGAATCCCCATGCCTTTTATGCCGTCCGCACAGTCAACCTCTCTGAGACTATGTACGTACGCTCCGGCGTCGGCGCCGGAAATCGCGCCCTTCTCCATTCTATTTTTGTGGTGAGTGGAGATATTTTCCTCACTGTATTCACACTTGACGGGACGATATGTCGCATGCTATTTTTAATTTAAACGCCACACCGGTGTTTTGAAAGCAGTTGCGCAAAATTGAGTGATCGCTGCGCAATATTTGCGGAGATGTTCTAGAGAGGAGAACCAATATGCCCAGCCTGGCCATCTGTGACGATGATCCCAGACAGTTACATACGATCGGGAAGCTCATACACACATATTTCCACACGCGCTCCGATTCGTCATGGAACGTGGCCTCCTTTCTGAGCGGAGATGCTCTGTTGGCCCAGTCCCACGCGCGAAACGGCTTTGACCTCTATCTTTTGGATATTCTGATGCCGGGCTTAAACGGAATTGAAACTGGTCGCCAGCTGCGTGAGACCGGTGACGGCGGAGAGATCATCTATCTCACCAGCTCCAATGATTTTGCAAGTGAAAGTTATGATGTGCGCGCCTTTTTTTATCTGCTCAAGCCAGTAGATAAACAGCGGCTCTTTCAAGTGTTGGACCGGGCGCTTGAACAGTTGGCATATCGGCGCAACAGCTGTGTTATAGTGAACACCTCAGACGGCCCGAGGCGAATTTCTCTGAACCACATCCGTTATGTAGAACGTGTGGGGCGGATCATGCGCTACTACTGTACCGATGGCACTGTGGACTCTCAAACGATCCGCACTTCTTTTCGTGAGATGGCCACCCCGCTTTTAAGTGACTCGCGCTTCTGGTTGTGTGGCGCCAGTTTTGTGCTCAACTTTCAACATGTGAGTGGAGTAAACGGTCAGTCCGCCCTGCTGGACAACGGTGTCACCGTCAGACTGCCTCGAGCAGCGGCTGTCAGCTTTAAACAGGCCTGGGGTAAATACTGGTTAGAAGGTAAGATATAATGCTCGATCTGTATGTCATGCTTTATATGACCGTGCTGGGTACCACTATGGTACTGCTCTTTATGGACAGCCGCTTCCCGCAGTGGGTATCCGCCCTGGCCGTCTATGGAACCACAGCACTGCTCATAGCAGCTGTGATCTTTTTGTATGACGCGTGCGGAATTGACACTCTACTTCGTTATTACACACTGATAGTCCATCTGCCCGCTCTGTTGCTCTTCTTCTACCTGAGCCGCTATCGAGGCTGGCGTCTGATCTTTCAGTTTCTATCCAGTATACTGTTCTGTAGCCTGATCCAACACGGCGCCGGTCTAGTCTACTACTTGTCCGGACACCTCCAGGCAATGCTGCTCGCCTATCTGATATTCACAACGGTGATATTAATATTTCTAATTCATTTTCTGCGTCCGCTCTTTTTCCGGATGCTCCTTGAGCTGCACCACGGCTGGTGGTTGCTTTGCTTAGTGATGACCGCCTACTATGTCATTATCATCTATCTGATCCCAGGCTATGTCGGAGATGCGCTGAGCAGCACCATTATCAAACCTGCGATTTCCTTCCTGATGGTGGGATTCTATTCGGTCACAATATTCTTCTTCTCCAGCACTCAAAAAGAGATGGAAAACCGACATGCTGCTCAGATGTTTATGTTTCAGCTCTCCGCTCTACAGAGCCGGATGGAGGCAGTTAACGCAGCGGAGAAATCCATTCGCATCGAGCGTCACGATCTGCGTCACCGTCTCCAGGCAGTGCGTGAGCTTGTCAACCGCGGAGAGAGCAAGGTGGCCTTGGACTTTCTCGACATCACGCAAAAACGGCTGGACGACCAGCAGATCGTGCGCTGGTGCAAACCGCCTGTGTTGGACGCCATATTCACTTCCTATTTTGATCAGGCAAAGCGCGAGGATATTCAAATAGACGCCCAAATCGCTCTACCTGACTCGCTTCCAGTGAACGAAGGCGATCTGGCCGTTGTTTTTGCCAATGCTCTGGAAAATGCGCTCCACGCCTGCACAAAGCTGCCGCAGGAGCAGCGAGAGATCCGCTGTAAAGTCATCAGCATCCCCAGTTTGATGTTTGAGCTCTCCAATCCCTGTGCTGAAAACGTCCAATTTGACTCGCACGGACTCCCCATACCAGCTCGCTCCGGTCACGGTCTGGGGACACGATCTATTCTTGCATTTTGTCAGAAATACGGCGCAACCTGTAGTTACACACTACAGGATAATTGGTTTTCCTTGCGAATTATTCTGTAAGCGTTTCAGCAATGGCACACAGCAGCTCTTTCCTGGATAAGAAACAGGCACGATTCGACGAATCGTGCCTGTTTCTTATCCACATTTTCCTATAGCCGAGAAAATGCCTCCAAAATCTGCCCATAGAGCTCTCCCGGCTCCGCCGCCGTTACCGGCGCATCCGCCACCTCTTCGGGCACAAAGCCATAGGTACAGCCCACAAAGCCGATCCCGTTATCGGCGGCCGCGCTGCGGTCATGCCTGCGGTCGCCCACAAAGACGGCCTGTCTGTGCGGCAGCTCGGAGAGCAGTCCGGCGCACATCTCCGACTTTGTGTGCACCCCGTCATCCACCCGGTAGGCGGAGATCAGACGGCCGATACCGGTGCACTCCATCATCCGCTCGACATAGCTCAAAAGCCCCATCGAGCAGAGCGCGAGGGTGTACCCCTCGTTGTGCAGCCGCAAAAGCTGTTCATAGACCCCGTCAAACAGCGCGCCGCACGGCTCTATCAGGTCGTACTCCACCTGCTCAATCCGGCGCACAAAAGCGGCGCGCAGCTCGGGGTCGGCCGGAAAGCCGAGCTTGTCCGCGATCACCTGGAAGGTCTCGCCGAAAAAGGTGCGCATCAGCGCTTCGGACGGCTCCGCAAAGCCGAACTCCCCCGCGAGCTGCCGGTAGGCCGGAAAGGAGATGAGCTCCGCCCGGTAGAGGGTTCCATCCACATCAAAAATCACAAGTCTTTCCCGCGTCTCCAAAAAAATCCTCCTCCTCTCAAATGTTCGGAGCGCCGGCCTCTGCTGAAAGCCCTGACTCCACAAAGTGTATCTCCGACTCATCCCAGTATTTCCGGTAGACCCGCGCCTTCCCGTCCAGATTCATCTGGTACAGCCGAAAGGTAACCGGGATGTCCTTCGGCTGCCACTGTTCCTCGTAGGAATACTGGTACTGCATCCCCAGATTCCGCATCACTCCGCCGCTGCGCGGATTGTTTACATCGTGCGTAGCCGTGATATAGGGGATGCCGTCCTCTCTCAGCCGGACAATCACCGCTCGCCCCGCCTCGGTTACAATCCCCCGGTGCCAGAGCTCCCGTCGGAGCCCATAGCCGAAGTCACGACTCTCCCCCGGCTCCACATTGAGATACCCCACCGCCTCTCCGCTCTCTCTCAGTGCGATCACATAGCGGTAGGCGCCGGGTCTCCCGTAGTACCGCAGGAACCGCTCCTCACAGAAGGTCCGCGTCTCCGCAAGGCTCCGAAGCGGAACCCCGGGCAAAAAGGTGTTGGCCTCCCGATCGCTGAGCAACGCGTAGAGCGCCTCTATATCCTCTTCGGTAAATTTTCTCAGAATCAACCGCTCCGTCTCAAGTCTCGGTGTGTTCATCTGTCCCTCCTTATCTGTAATCCAAATGGTGTGGCATTCCACCGTCTCACCGGTAGCGGAAACGGTGTGAGCAAACCCGCAAACAGACAGTTCAACTGATCTCTCACCAGTAGACCCAGTCGTACCAGAGGAACACCCCGTCCTCATCGCTCGTCACTATAACCTTCGTCCGCGGCCCATACCACAGCCAATTCCCCTCCTCGGAGCAGGTTGCCTCGCCGTAAATCTTGTGCAGCAGTCCGTTCACCTGGTCCGGCGGGATCTCCTCTGAGAAGTGGATCATCACTGTCTTGAGACCGGCCAGCTCGTGAAACCAGCAGGCCACATTCCGGGTCGGCAGACCATACCATCTGTAGTCGCTGGTACTGTACCCTTCTCCGATCACGAGCATGGTCTCCTCCCCGTTCGGGACAATCTCTTCCTCTCCCGGAATCAAATCGGCAGCCTCATCCAGTCCCATGCCGAACTCCACCTCGTAAAATTCGGGGCAGCCGTTCAGCTCAAAGACATCCCTCCGCAAAAGAATTCCTGAGCTCAGCACCGCCGCGAGGATCAGCGCCGCCATCAGAACCACTCCCACAATCGGAAACACAATAAGCGGCCACCTCCGCCTCTTCTTCGCCGGCGCCGTCACCACAGCGCCGCAACGGCCGCAAAACCGGTTTTCCTCCTGAAGCGCCGCGCCACACGTCGTGCAGAACCTTCCCCTTTCGTGCATCCAATCCCCCATTTCAAAAAAAGGGCGGCCCGTTAGACCGCCCTTCTCTCTCTATTTTTTCGCCAGAACCTCGCGCGCCGCAGCCGCGATATCCTGCGCCGTCATATGATAGTATTCAAACAGCTCCAGGAATTTTCCGGAGCGGCCGAAGCTGTCGGGCATCCCGACCATCTTCACCGGCACCGGACCGCTCGCACAGACCGACTCACAGACCGCGCTGCCGAGCCCGCCGCGGATGTTGTGCTCCTCGGCGGTGACGATCGCGCCGGTCTTCTTCGCATAAGCTGCGATCAGCTCGTCGTCGAGCGGCTTGATGGTGTGAATCTCGAGCACCGCCGCCGAGACGCCCTCCTCCGCAAGCAGGTCGGCCGCCGCCACCGCGTTGTGCAGCATGTAGCCGGTCGCAACCAGGGTGACGTCCGTCCCGTCGCGCACCACAATGCCGCGTCCGAGCGTAAAGTCCACGTCCTCGCGCCCGTCCACGTTCGGCACCGGGTTGCGTCCGGTGCGGATGTAGCAGGGGCCGTCGTGCTCGATCGCCGCCTTGACACAGAGTCTTGTCGTCACCGGGTCCGACGGGCTCATCACCACCATGCCGGGGATGGAGCGCATCAGCGCGATGTCCTCGTTGCACTGGTGGGTCGCGCCGTCCTCGCCGACCGAGATACCCACGTGCGACCCCACCACCTTCACATTGAGGTGTGGGTAGCCGATCGCGTTGCGGATCGGCTCAAAGGCGCGTCCCGCCGCGAACATCGCAAAGGAGCTGGCAAAAACCGTCTTGCCGGTGGTCGCAATACCGGCCGCCACCGTCACCATATTCGCCTCGGCAATGCCGCAGTTGATATGCCGCTCCGGGAATTTCGCCTTGAAGAGATCGGTGCGGGTGGATTTGGTGAGATCCGCGTCCATCACCACAAAATCGTACTGCTCGCCGAACTCCGCGAGCGCCCGCCCGTAGGCCTCTCTGGTTGCCATTTTATCCATCTCTCATATCCTCCTTACAGCTCGGCCGACAGTTCTCGGATCGCCTCTTCAAACTGCTCGTCGCTGGGCGCCGCGCCGTGCCACTTGTAGTCGCCCTCCATGAAGGAGACGCCCTTGCCCTTGACCGTGTTGCAGATCACCATCGTCGGCTTCCCCTTGCAGGCCTTCGCCGCCTCGACCGCCGACTCGATCTCGTTAAAGTCGTGTCCGTTGATTACGAGCACATTCCAGCCGAACGCGCGGAACTTCTCGTCCACCGGATAGGGGCTCATCACATCACGGATATTGCCGTCGATCTGGAGTCCGTTGAGATCGAGAAACGCGGTGAGATTGTCGAGCTTATAGTGCGCCGCAAACATCGCCGCCTCGTAGCACTGGCCCTCCTCGATCTCGCCGTCGCCCATCGCGCAGTAGACCCGGTAGTCCTTGCCAAAAATCTTCGCCGATTTGGCCATACCGCAGGCGGCCGAGATGCCGAGCCCCAGCGAACCGGTCGTCATATCGACTCCCGGTACCCCTTTCATATCGGGATGGCCCTGGAGGTTGCTCGTCGTC
>CAJFTX010000086.1 GCA_904420075.1 uncultured Clostridia bacterium
CCATTCTTCTCAGTCTGATCTTAACCGCCATTTCTCTTTCACCTCCACACAAAGATTCATTTATACTAAACTTTTGCAGTATAAAACTAACGGAACAGGAACCGGCGTTTTCCGCCGCCCTTCTTTTTGAACCGCCCAAGTCCCCCGGTCATCTGTTTGACCATCTTCTGCATCTCCTGGAACTGTTTGAGCAGCCGGTTGACGTCCTCAACCTTCAATCCGCACCCCGCGGCAATACGCTGCCGCCGCTGAGCGTTGATGATCTCCGGTTTTTCACGCTCCTTCGGCGTCATCGAGAGGATGATCGCCTCGGTCCGTGCAAGTTGCCGGTCGTCAAGCTCCACATTTTTGAGAGCGCCTGCGTTTACACCGGGCACCATTGCGAGCATCTCGGTCAGATTGCCCATGTTCTTCATCTGAGCAAGCTGCGCAAGAAAGTCGTTTAAATCAAATCGCTGCTCTCGGATCTTCCGTTCGAGCTCCTTGGCCTGCTTCTCATCGAATTGCTCCTGCGCCTTTTCGATCAGAGTGAGCATATCTCCCATTCCGAGAATACGAGAGGCCATCCGGTCGGGATAGAAAGGCTCGATCTGGTCGAGTTTCTCCCCCGTGCCGACAAATTTGATCGGTTTGCCTGTAATATACCGAACTGAGAGCGCCGCGCCGCCGCGGGTGTCTCCGTCCATCTTGGTCAGGACCACGCCATCGATTTCAAGCGCCTCATTGAAGCTCTCCGCCACATTGACCGCATCCTGACCGGTCATCGCATCGACTGCGAGCAGAATCTCCGTCGGCTTGACCGCCGCACGGATGCGTTTCAGCTCCTCCATGAGCGCCTCGTCGATATGCAGCCGTCCAGCCGTATCAATGAACACCATGTCGTTCTGATGCTCTTTCGCATGGGCCACCGCATGTTTCGCGATAGTGACCGCATCGGTCCCAGGTTCCATTGTAAAGACCGGGACGCCGACCTGTTCGCCTACCACCTGCAGCTGCTTAACCGCCGCCGGGCGATAGATGTCGCAGGCGACAAGCAGCGGTCGCTTTCCCTGCTTTCTCATCAGTCCTGCGAGCTTTGCGCTGTGGGTCGTCTTACCGGAGCCCTGAAGTCCCACCATCATAACAATCGTCGGAGGCTTCGGCGCAATGGTCAGCTTTGCGTTGGTCTCGCCCATCAGCGCGATAAGCTCCTCGTGCACGATCTTGATGACCTGCTGACCGGGCGTGAGGCTCTCCATCACATCGGCCCCGACCGCCCGCTCCGAGACTGCGGAGACAAACGCCTTGACCACTTTGAAGTTGACGTCCGCCTCCAGCAGCGCGAGTTTCACTTCACGCATCGCGGCTTTGATATCCGCCTCGCTCAGTTTTCCCTTGCCTCGCAGCGACTTAAACACTTTATTCAGTTTGTCGGAAAGACTCTCAAATACCATCCGATTCCTCTTCCGTCAGCCGGTTAATCTCACCGGTACGCTCACTGATATAGCGGGAGTAGACATTTTGACGATTGAACCGCTCAATCTCCTCATTGAGAGTTGAAATCCGCTCCAGCCGCTCCCGATACTCCTCCATCTTTTTGACAAAGCCGAGGTTCTCCTCCAGCTCCAGCATGGTGTTTTCCCCGCGCTTAATCGCGTCTCGAACCCCCTGCCGGGTAATCCCGGAGTGTTCCGCGATCTCAGAGAGCGAGAGATCGTCCTCGTAGTAGAGTTCGATCACTTCGCGCTGCTTCTCGGTCAGAACGCCGCCGTAGTAATCGAGTAAAATTGTGATCTCCAGATTTTTCTCTTTCATCTCTCGGCCTCCATGTAAAGCCTTTAACTTTACAACATGGAATAGTATAAAAGAAAACGGGCGTAAAGTCAAGCACTTTTCACCCGTTTTCCCAATAAATTTTTAATGAGTCAGTTTTTTTCGCCGACCGCCCGGTTGACCGCCGAGAGAATCGCCCGCAGCGGAGCGAGATTGATGTTGTGCGAGAGGCCGACGCCGAAGACGTTCTTCCCATTCTCATCTCTCAGCTGGACATAGGCAACCGCCTGCGAATCGGAGCCGACCGAGACCGCGTGCTCCTTATAGTCGACAAAGGTAAAGCGGTCCATCTTCTGCCCGTGCACCGCGTTGAAGAATGCGTCGATCGGGCCGTTGCCCTCGCCGCTCACATCCACCGTATTCTCCCCATTCCGGATTGTGCCGGAGAAGGTCACGCGGGAGTGCCCATCTTTTTCCGTGCGCTCGGAAAATGCGTGCCGGATCAGCTGATAGGGCGATGTTGCGTCGATATACTCGGTCTTGAAGAGCTCAAAGATCCGCTCCGGCTTGAGCTCAGTTCCCTGCCGCTCGGTCTCCGCCTGGACAATCTTGCCGAACTCCGGCTGCATCGCCTTGGGCAGATCATAGCCGAAATTCATCCGCATGACAAAGCTCGCGCCGCCCTTGCCCGACTGGCTGTTAATCCGCACGATCGGCTCATACTGCCGTCCGACATCTGCCGGGTCGATCGGCAGGTAGGGAATCTCCCAGTAGGGCGAGTCGCTCTCTTTCATATAGCTCGCGCCCTTGTTGATCGCATCCTGGTGCGAGCCGGAGAAGGCGGTGAACACCAGCTCTCCGACATACGGCTGACGCGGTCCGACCTCCATCTTGGTCACCCGCTCATAGAGCTCGCGAATCTTATTGATCTCGGAGAAGTCGAGCTCCGGGTCCACCCCTTGGGTGTACATATTGAGCGCTAAGGTCACCATGTCGACGTTTCCAGTACGCTCCCCGTTGCCGAACAGAGTCGCCTCGATCCGCTCCGCCCCCGCGAGCAGCCCGAGCTCCGCCGTGGCGACACCGGTCCCCCGGTCGTTGTGCGGGTGAAGCGAGATGATCGCCCGCTCTCGGCCCGGCAGCTTGTCAATGAAATACTCGATCTCATCTGCAAAATAGTTCGGCAGGCAGTTCTCCACCGTGGTCGGCAGATTCAAAATCACCTTTTTCTCCGCCGTCGCGTGCAGCGCGTCGAGCACCGCCGCGCAGATATCAACCGCATTATCCATCTCAGTCCCCATGAAGGACTCCGGCGAGTACTCATACCGCAGGTCCATTCCCGCCTCAATCGCCGGCTGCGACAGCTCATAGATCAGCTTCGCCGCGTCCACCGCGATCTTGGTCACACCGGCCATATCGGTCTTGAAGACCACCTTGCGCTGGAGAGTCGAAGTGGAGTTGTAGAAGTGGAAGATCACGTGCTTTGCCCCGTCGATCGCCTGGAAGGTACGTTCGATCAGGTGCGGTCTCGCCTGCACCAGTACCTGGATGGTCACATCGTCCGGGATATGGCCCCCCTCGATCAGCGCGCGGAGAAACTCATACTCCGTCTCCGACGCGGACGGGAATCCGACCTCGATCTCCTTGACGCCGATATCAACCAGCATATGGAAAAATTCCAACTTCTCCTCAACGTTCATCGGATCGATGAGCGCCTGGTTGCCGTCCCGCAGATCAACGCTGCACCACACCGGCGCCTTTACAATCTGCCGATCCGGCCAAGCGCGCCTCTCCATCTTCAACGGCACAAAGGGGATGTACTTCTCAAAGCCCTGTTTCATCTATTTTTCCTCCTGTCATACCGATCGGGGTACAAAAAAGCCCCCGACCATAGAAATGGTCAGGGGCGTTCTTCACGCGGTACCACCCTGATTCGATCATCCGGTCTCCCGGACAATCCTCTGAGGCCTCCAACAAGGCCGGGCCGATAACGAGGCCAGACGTTCCACCCTAAGATCCCCTCAGGTGGACAGCTCCGGGACGAGTTATACACACGCTCCAACAACACCGGTTCGCACCGGCCACCGGCTCTCTGAGTGTGGGAAGACGTGTCTTTTTCCCTTCATCACTTTATTTGAAAAGAATTATAATCGATCTCTCTCCAATTGTCAAGCGCTATTTTCTCGCCCGCACAAGCAGGAAAGCGGGCTTGATCCACTCCTTCTCAAGTTCCGGGAATTACCGGTCGCCCAGTCCTCCGGAACCGGCTCGCAGACCTTCTCCATGACAAAACCCGTGCCACCGCGGTCAGAATCTCACCCATCGTCCGGTGATAGCACCGCACCCCCTCGACAAACCAGAAGCTCTCCCGCGGTCCGCTGTGGCCGTAGCCGGAGAAGGTAAAGGAGACCTCCTACCCGGAGGCGTCACAGTTGAAGTGGCCGCCGTAATGCTCCGTTGCGGTTACAATCGGGGGCTCCTGGGAGAACAGAAGCACTCCTCCCGGCCGCAGGAGGCGGTAGCACTCCCCCGTGAGCCCTGCAAAGTCCTCGACATCGTGGAAGGCGAGCGAACTGTAGACAAGGCCAAACCGGCCCTCGATCTCCGAGAGCTCCGACATACTGTGGCGGCAGTAGGTAATTTGAGGGTGAGAGGCCTCCCGCCGCGCCACCTCGAGCATCCGCTCCGAGAGATCGATCCCTACCACCTTTTCCGCTCCCTCCTCTGATAAATTAGAGGCAGCTTTGTCCGCAATCGAGCGCCGTCTTTTCGGTGAGTCCAGGCAGCAATTTCGCCATCGCCGGCTGCTCCAAAAGGGTGTTGTAATTGAGTTCTCCCGCTCTCAGCGCGCTGTAGCCCGCGAAAAAGATCGGGTCGTCATAGATATTCTGTTCTCTCATCACTTCAATGTCACAACCGTCACGCCGTCGTCCCCCTCGCCGAACACACCGGGACGGAAGCTCTTGACCAGCCGGTGTCCCTTCAAAAGATTACGCACCGCGTTGCGCACCGCACCGGTCCCCTTTCCGTGGATGACAACAATCTCGCCGATCCCCATCAGCATCGCCGAGTCGAGATACTGCTCGAGCGCAATCTCCGCCTCGCTCACCAGCATCCCGCGCAGGTCGAGCTCCCGCTTTACTCGCTCGCCCGAGCCCTTGTGAGTCCCTCGCCCGGGGGGCGTCCGCTTTTTGGGAGCGCTCTCCTCATTGAGCCGCAGCGCGCTCACATGGACCTTTGTCTTGATCATCCCGGCGCGCACTACCACGTCGCCCTTCGCATCCGGCAGCTCCAGCACCGTGCCGTCTTTGTTGAGCGTCTTGATGCTCACGCTGTCGCCGATACGCAGCTTACGCGGCAGGGTATACTTCTCCTCTTTCCGCTCTACCGTAAAGCCGTCCTCCGCAAGATCGATACTGCGGGAGAGCTGCTTCTTGGTCTCCGCGAGCCGGCGGGAGAAATCCGCCGCGTCCTTCTCCTTTTTGAGCGCATCCAGTTCGCCCGTCACATTCTCGTAGAGCCCTTTTACCGTCGCGAGCAACCGCTTCGCCTGCTCGCGCTGCTTGCGTACCTCCGCGTCTTTGCCCGCGTCAAACTTTTCTCTCTCCGCCTGAAGGTCCGCACGCATCTGCGCAAGCTCGCGCCGCAGTTTCTCAGCCTCCTCGCTGCGCGCCTCAAAATCCTGCCGCTTACGCTCGAGGTCGGCGAGTACCTCATCGAACTGCTTCGCCTCCTCGTCCACCAGCGCCCGTGCCCGTGAAACGATGCTCTCATCCAGTCCGAGCCGGGTGGAGATCGCAAAGGCGTTCGACTTGCCGGGTACGCCGATGAGCAGCCGGTAGGTCGGCCGTAGCGTCGTCACATCGAACTCACAGGAGGCGTTTTCCACCCCCGCAGTCTGGAGCGCATAGGCCTTGAGTTCCGCATAGTGGGTGGTTGCGGCGCAGCGCGCCCCGAACGCCTTCACCCGCTCCAGCACCGCAATCGAGAGGGCGGCTCCCTCCACCGGGTCGGTCCCCGCCCCGAGCTCATCAAAGAGCACCAGCGTCGACTGGTCCACCACCTCTAAAATTTTCACAATGTTGCTCATGTGCGCCGAGAAGGTGGAGAGCGACTGCTCAATGCTCTGCTCATCTCCGATGTCGGAGAGAATATGATCAAAGACCGAGATCTCGCTCTCATCCGCCGCCGGGATATGCAACCCCGACTCGGCCATCAGCACGAGCAGTCCCAGCGTTTTTAACGTCACCGTCTTTCCGCCGGTATTCGGACCGGTGATCACCAGCGTCGAAAAGTCACATCCAATATTGACGCTGATCGGCACCACCGTCTTCGGATCGATCAGCGGATGCCGGGCGCGGTTGAGCACCACCCGCCCCTTTTCGTTTACCGCGGGACACATTCCATTCTGCGCGTAGGAGAGCTTCGCCTTGGCAAAGATAAAATCGATCTCCGCGATCAGCGAGAGATCGTCCTCGATGCTCTGCCGGAAATCCGCACAGCGGGCGGAGAGCTCATACAAGATCCGCTCCACCTCCGCCTGCTCCTGCGCCTCCAGCTCCCGCAGCTCGTTATTGGCCTCAACAACCGCCATCGGCTCAACGAAGAGGGTCGCCCCCGTGCCCGAGACGTCGTGCACAAGGCCGGGAATCTCTCCGCGGTACTCCGCGCGCACCGGGATGCAGTACCGGTCGCCGCGCAGCGTAATGATCTGATCCTGAAGATATTTCCCGCTGTTGTGGACGATGCGGTTTAAGATATCCTTCGCCTTTCCTGCGGCGTTTCTGAGCTTCCGGCGGATATCCGCGAGCTCAGGGCTCGCGTTGTCGTTGAGCTCCTCCTCCGAGAGCACAACAAAGGAGATCCGCTCCTCCAGCGCGCGGTTCGGCCGCAGCAGCGAAAAGAGCTCGAAGAGCTGTCCCTCTCCCCGCTCCTCCTCCAGATAGTCGAGCAGCTTTCTCGCGCAGCGGAGAATCTGCGCCACCCGCAGCAGCTCCTGAAGGCTCATCATGCCGCCCTTCTCCGCGCGGGCAAGCGGTCCGCGCACATCCTGCACCGCCGCGATGTCGGGATTCCCCTTCCGGCCAATCAGTTCTTTCGCACGCTCGGTATCCGCAAGTCTTTCCCGCACCTCCCGCACACTGCTGCTCGGAGTAAGAGCAAGTGCGAGCCCTTTCCCCTCCTCAGTCACCGCGAACTGGGAGAGGCGCTCCAATATTTTATCGTATTCCAGTGTGTTCAGCGTCTTTTTTTCTATCTCGTTCATAATAGTCCCTTATAAAAATTTAACGTCTTCGGCACAGTGCCGAGTTGACGGATCAAAAAATCTTCACAGAAGCCGGAGAGTCCCTTTAAAGTCTCCCCCTCCGCAGAGACGGAGTAGAGCTTTTTGGGGTCACAGGTGATGAGGTAGCGCAACAGTTTTAAAAGTGCGGGCTGGAGAATCACAGACCCCTCCCCGCCGCGGCGGCTGTAGCACCGCTCACAGAGCGCGGACGAGGAGTCAAAATCAAAGGCGACCTCCTCCACCACCTCGCCGCACTCCCTGCAGCAGAAGAGCTCCGGCTGAAATCCGCACGCGCAGAGCAGCCGCAGTTCAAACGCAGCTTTCAGAAAGGCCACCGGCTTTTGAAACTTGCAGAGGGCATAGAGCCCATTTAATATGAGCCTTAAGATCTCGTCGTCCGGATTCTGCTCATTTGTGACGTAGAGCACAAGTTCCGCCATATAGGTCGCGAGCGCGAATTTTACAACGTCCTGCCGCAGCTCAAGAAAACTCATCAGCGGCTCGCCGCCGTTGAGAGAATACATCTTCTTTCCCTGATAGAGTTCAAACTCCGCGTAGGAGAAGAGCTGTGCCAGCGGCAACAGTCTGCTGTTTACCCGTTTTGCCCCCTTTGCAGAGATGGAGACCTTTCCCACACCCTCAAGCAGGGCGGTGAGGATCTTGTCCCCGTCACCCACCTGAACCTCTTTTAGGACAATTCCCTTCGCCGAAATGACCATCAGTTCTCCTTGGTAAAGCCGAGTGCCCCGAGCTGGAAATCGCTGTCCCGCCAGCTCTCGCGCACCTTGACCCAAATTTTTAAGTAGACCTTTGCCCCGAGCAGCTGCTCCATCTCTCTGCGCGCGCGACTTGAGAGCTCCTTTAGCATCGCGCCGCCCCTGCCGATAATAATCCCCTTGTGAGAGGCTTTCTCGCAGTAGAGGTCGGCGTTGATGACAAACGCCTCCCGCTTGCGCTCAAAGGTGAGAATATCCACAGCAATCCCGTGGGGAATCTCCTGATCGAGTAGCAGCAGCGCCTTTTCCCGGATGATCTCCGCCACCATCTCCCGCTCCGACTGGTCGGTGTACTGCTCGGGCGGGAAGAAAGCGGGGCCCTCCTCCGCGCGGGCGAGCAGCTCCGCCTTCAGCGCATCCACTCCCTCGCCGGTCCTCGCCGAGACCGGGAGCACGGCCTCAAACGGAAAACGCTCCATATAGGCGGAGATCACAGCCAGCAGCTTCTCCTTTTTCACCTCGTCGATCTTGTTGATCACAAGCAGTGCCGGACACCCCGAACTCTCGAGTTTTTGAATCAACTCCAGCTCCGGCTCACCCGGCGCCGCCACCGGCTCCACCACAAGCACTGAGAGATCGACGTCGAAAATCGCCCCGCCGACCGACTTCAACATCGCGTCGCCGAGCTTGTTCTTCGGCCGGTGCACCCCGGGCGTGTCGAGAAAGACGATCTGCGCGTCCTCCTCGTTCATTACGCCCATCACCCGGCCGCGGGTGGTCTGCGGCTTCGGGGAGACGATCGCGACCTTCTGCCCCACAAGCCGGTTCATCAGCGTACTCTTGCCCACGTTCGGCCGCCCGACAAGTGCGACATACGCCGCTCTACCAATCTCCATCTCGTTTTCCTCCAAATACAATAAATAACACACAGAGCAGTAACAGCACTGCATAGACGGGCGCCAGCCATGGGAGCTGCCCAAACGAATTCCAGAGCGTCCCCCAGGAATCTCCGCTCAGGAAAAGCGCACAGGCCGTCCCGATCGAGAGCAGCGCACAGACGAGTACTGCACCCGCCGCCAGATCTTTCGCATATTTTGCGACAAGATTGTACTCCGGCGAAAAGAGATCCACAGTCCTCTCAATCGCGGTGTTTGCAATCTCAGCGAAGAGCACAAGAGAAATCGTGACAAGCAGGGTCGCAAAATCCCGCCCGTCGAACCCCGCAAAATAGCCGGTTAAAAGCACCAGCGCCGCGGCACAGAGATGAATGCGAAAGTTGCGCTCTCTGCGGATACAGTACCAGAGTCCCGCAAAGGCGTAACGAAAGCTCTGAATCAGCTTCATCTTGTCTCCCTCGTCAACCCGAGCGCTCCGAGCACGTGCTCCTGCCGCTCCCGCATATACCGCTCGCCCTCCTCGTCGTCCACATGGTCATATCCGAGAAGATGCAGCACCGAGTGCACCGTCAGAAAGCCGACCTCCCGCTCCGGGGAGTGGCCGTACTCCTCCGCCTGAGCGAGCGCCCGCGGCAGCGAGATTACGATATCGCCGAGCAGCGCAGCTCCGTTCTCCGGATTGATCTCAAATTCCTCTCCCTCGCTCATCGGGAAGGAGAGCACATCGGTCGCCCGGTCAACTCCCCGTGTCTCGAGATTCAGCCTGTGGATCTCCTGCTCATCCACAAAGGAGACAGAGACCTCGCACAGCCTGTCCACTCCCTCCTCCAGCAGCGCCTGATTGACCGCGCGGCGCACCACATCGGAGAACCGCTCCGAGCCCGGAATATCCAGTATCTCTATGATATTCATCCCCGTCCACCTTCCATCTGAACAGCACACGAGGGAAAGCGGGCCGTCCCGCTCTCCCCCAATTTATTTTTTCCTCTGGGCCGTTTTTCCTGCCGGCCGCTGCGGCTTTTTCTGCCGTTCATCATTCTTTTCAAACGCCTTGACAATCTCCCGCACCAGCCGGTGACGTACAACATCCCGATTGTAAAGCCGAACCACCGCAATGTCGTCAATTCCCGAGAGCAGCTCCGCACTGCGCTCGAGACCTGAGTCGGTTCCCTTCGGCAGATCAATCTGGGTCACGTCGCCTGTCAGGATCATCTTCGAGCCTTCGCCGAGCCGGGTCAAAATCATCTTGATCGTGCTCATTCCCATATTCTGCGATTCATCCACAATCACGAGCGCGCCGTTCAGTGTCCGGCCGCGCATATAGGCCAGCGGCGCGATCTCAATCGTCCGCTTCTCCATCGCCCGCTGCACCACTTCGGGTCCCATGATCTCATCGAGCGCATCGTAGAGCGGGCGTAGATAGGGGTCCACCTTGCTCTGCAGATCACCCGGCAGGAATCCAAGCCGCTCCTCACCCGCCTCAATCGCTGGACGACACATAATAATTCGCTCAAACCGGTTCTGCTTAAACGCCGCCACAGCGGCCGCCACAGCGAGATAGGTTTTGCCCGTCCCCGCCGGTCCGATACAAAAGGTAACTGTATTTTTCCGCAGCGCTTCGATGTACCGCTTCTGTCCCAGCGTTTTGCACTTGATCGGCTTGCCGTTGTGGGTCACGACGATCACGTCATCAATCGCCCGCAGCGTCTGCTCCACCTCGCCGCTCCCGACAAGGTCCATCGCGCGCACCACCGCCAGATCATCGATTCGCTCGCCGGCGGCCTGCATCCTTTTCAGCGTCTCGAGCAGTTCAGCTGCACACTGTACCTGCTGTGCCGATTCGCCTCTGATCTCCACCCGGCCGTCCCGCGCCGTGAGCGCCACATCGAGCCGCTCCTCGATCGCGCGGAGGTTCCGGTCGTACGCGCCGAAGACCCCCTGCTGCTCCGAAATTGTAAATTCCAGCTGTCTGCTCTGCAATCCGCTCTTCCTCACTTCCAACACAGAGATTTTTCTCAGTGCCTAGTATACCCCACCCGGCCCATAAAATCAAGCGCACCCGTATTTTTGCTCACTGCTCAGGAGCCTCCTCAGGCGGCTCCTCAGGCACTGTGAGTTCGCTCCAGCTCGCAATATCCTCCCGGCCTACCACTTCACTGTGCAGCACGAGCCCGTCCTCCACCTGTTCCGTCTCCTCCAGATGGTCAATCACCTCCGCTTCCGGAAAGGTAGCGGCAAACAGCTCATCCCTGCGCTCCCTGCAGATCGCGAGCTGTTCCTCGTAGCTGAGCTCGCGCCGCTCGGTCGTACACTCGAGATACCGTTCCTTTTGAATTCCAACCGGCAGATAGAAATTCTCGCCGAGCTTCAGCTCCGAGATGCTCAAAATCCGCTCCGACTCCTCAAACGGCGCGTCCCCGCCAAAATAGAGCGGAATATTCCAGTCAAAGAGCCGGAGCGTATATCTCGTCTTCTCCTCTCCTGTATAGCTCCGCTTCTCTTCAAACGCAGGTGCCTTTGAATCGATTTTGGTCCACGTTTTGGCGTAGACCCGTCCGCTTGACGGGGTATAGCGGGTCGGTTTTGTCTCACTCTCTACCGCGCCTGAAACCAGGATATCCCCTCTCTTTACAACGTCGCCCGGTTTCACCTGCGGCATCCCGCTCGCCACCTCCATTGAGAGGATTAGACCGTCTTTCGAGGCGAGGAGGTTTGAGGGGGTCTCGTCGTCCATGATCTCAGGTTTCGGAGTCCGCTCCTTCAGGTCCACCTCGAGCTTACTCCCCTTTATATTGAGCGCAACCCAAGAGATCTCCGGGATGCGGAGTTTCAGCTCCTCTGAAAGGGTCTCCGAATCAATTTTCGAGGCCGGCGTTCCGGGGATAACTTCCAGGTTTTTTAGCTCATAGAGCACCTCCTCCTCTGTAATCGTCTCGCAGCCGATCACATCAATGCTCCACACAAAGCTGGAGAGCACAAAAATCGCCACAAGAAAAGCGACCGCTCCGGCTCCAAAGGCGTAACGGCCCCGATACTTTTTCAGCAGATAGTAGAGACCCGTCTCCGAACAAACCGACATCTTGAGCGCGAGCTTCTCCGCAATCTGTTCCACCATTTTTCGATCTTTGCGGTAGACGGTGAAGCGGATTCCCCGCTCTGTCTTTTGCGCATCCCAAAAATAGATTCCCGCCCGGGAACAGAGATTTAAAAAACGCTCATGAAAGGGACAGTCCACCTCGATTTCCAAGTAGCTGCGAATATAGTTTACCCATGCGCTCAGCATCGTCCACCCCCTAGATAAACTCCACCTTTGTGATTTCGCCGAAAACCGAGACGCCCTCGCTTGTCAAGTTTTTCATCACAAGCCCTCTCCCCGAGATCTCCAAGATCTTTGCCCCCATTGAGAGCTTTACCAGTGTTTCGTCATAGCAGAGCACACCCTTGTGTCCCTCGATATTCATCTCCTGGCTGCCGAGCAATTCAATATGTGAATTGTCCAATATCGCATCGCAAGGCAGATCGAGTCTGGTCGCAAGCTTTGCCCCGTAATCCGACACCGCCATTTTTCGATTTCTCATTGTCGATCTCCACTCCCCTTTCAAAATCAACTTATGCGCCGCGCACTCCTAAAATTCGGTTTTTTTTCATACACTTTACCAATCTGTCACAAAAAGAAAGGATGAGATCACTTGGTTATCGGCAAAGTTATCTCGCGTTACAAGCTGCTTTTGCTCTGGGTGGCGACAGGGACTATGACCGTCGCACTGCTTTTCCTCCCCAAAGAGATCTCCGGCGCAGTCGCAAACGCGGCGGAACTCTGTGTCAACGTCCTGCTTCCCTCCCTTTTTCCCTTTTTTGTTCTCTCAGCGATTATCATTCAGACAGGACTTGCCAAAGCACTCGGCCGTTTTTTTGAATTTCTCATGCGTCCGCTCTTTCATGTCCCGGGCAGCTGTGCCCCCGCCTTTATTCTGGGCATCCTCTGTGGATACCCCGTCGGAGCACGGACTGCAATCTCTCTCTATCAGAATAAACTCTGCAGCAAATTCGAAGCGGAGCGGCTACTCGCCTTCTGCAACAACTCCGGCCCCGCTTTTATTCTGGGCTCGGTCGGCGTGGGGATCTGGCACAATCCAAAGGTCGGGGCCCTGCTCTATTTCTGCCATGTGGCCGCTTCCCTGGTGACCGGTATCCTCTTCCGCTTTTATAAGCGGAAAGCGCCGTCACACCCGCTTGAAAACTCAAAAAAAGCTGTCCGCCCCTCCAGCCTTATCGATACCATCACCGGAGCCGTAAAAGACTCCACAATGAACATGCTCTATCTCTGCGGGTTTGTCATCTTCTTCGCCGTGTTGATTCAGCTGCTCTTCTCGCTCGGCATCATCCCAAAACTTGCACATCTGCTTGCGGGGTTGTTCGGTTTTTCTCAGCTGGACTCCCAATTTTTTGAGAGTCTGCTCACCGGCGCACTTGAGATTACTACCGGCATCAAGGGGGTCGGAGGGATGAGCGGGTCTGTCCGTCCCCGGCTCGCACTCACCGGCGCGATGCTCGGCTGGGCCGGTCTCTCCATCCACTGCCAAGTCGCCTCGTTTTTAACCGGCAGCGGACTCTCCGCGAAGCCCTATATCTTCGGGAAACTCATCCAATCTGCGATTGCCGCCCTCTTCACCGCGGTCGCCTGTTTTTTCTGGCCGTACAGTATTCCCGCCTCCTTGAGCACCGGAGGAAACGCACTCATTCCGAGTAAACTCACCTTTTTCTCCGTACTCTCCTCCTCCTTTTCGATTCTGCTTCTGTGTGCAATTGTTTCAGGAGGCGTTTTACTCGTCGGTCTGCTCCTGAAGAAAAAAGTCTCTAGTAATCGTTTTCATTCTAGGATATAATATTGTATATTCTATCATCTGGAGCGTGAGCTATATGTACTACGGAAAAAACGTTGAAAAATCCTGTTCTCTCTGCGAACATGCGACTTCCATCCCTTCTCGCGGCGAGATTCTCTGCAAAAAGAAGGGGACCGTACCTGCCGACGGCTGCTGCCGACGGTTTAAGTACGATCCCTTAAAACGACCTGTCTTTCCGAAGCCCGAGCTCCCGCAGTATGACAGCGAAGATTTCAAGCTATAATTTATATCGTTATTTCCCCGGAAATCTCCGCGAAGGTCTTTTCACCGATGCCCTTTACCTCTTTGATCTCTTCGATGGAGCGAAAGCCCCCGTGCTGCTCACGGTACTCCACGATCCGACCGGCAAGCGTCTCTCCAATCCCATAGAGTTCACAGAGTTCCTCCTCGCTGGCAGTATTGAGGTTAATCTTGCCGCCATTCTCGAGCACTTCAGCGGAAACTGTTACAGTGTCCGGGCGAATCTGCTCCCCGATTAAAATTACCCGGTGATAGAACAGGCTGAGTCCGACTGTCAGAAGAAAAACAGCCACAATCAGTAGATAAAATAGGATTCGGGATTTTTTCATCTTCACCCTCCCTCAACTGTTCCGATGGAATTAGTTTAGCATAATCCTGTCGAAAAAACACCAATTATGACGAATTTTGTAAGAGAGTTGTGATTCATGAGAGCAAAGATTCTTTCTTTTTCCTTATTGTTCGCGCTACTTTTCGCGCTACTTGTTCCCTCCGCAGGCGCCGCCTACCCGGGCGCGCCCGCCGTGCGCGCCACCAGCGCACTTTTTCTCAACATCGACAGTGGAGCGGTCCTGCTCTCGCAAAACACCGACGCGGAGATTGATCCAGGTTCCCTTGTTAAGTTGATGACCGGTCTTCTCGTCGTTGAGAATGTAAAGGATCTTGAGGGCACGGTCACCGTGAGTGAAACTGCGATACAGGGACTGGACGGGCTTACCACCTCCAGCCTACAGCCCGGCGAGGAGATGACCGCGCGCGATCTGCTCTGCTGCGCCCTTATCTATTCATCGGCAGACGCCTGCAACGCGCTTGCGGAACACTCCGCAGGTTCGATTGACCAGTTTGTCAAAATGATGAATGAGAAAGCCAAAGCGCTCGGCATGGAACACACTGTCTTTGTCAACACGCATGGCGGTCCCGCAGAGGGACAGGTCTCCACCGTGGACGACCTCCAGAAACTCGCGCTCTACGTCCTGCAAAACAAGACGCTCACCAATATCTGCGACACTTCCTATAAGACCATTCTCCCAACCAATAAAAATGACAAAAAGCGTTACTACTATAATAAAAACTACAGCATTATCAGCGCGGAGAACCGTAAGGTGGACGCCTACTATAACAAATATGCAACCGGCCTCATGGCCTCCGATTCAAAAGAGCAGGGCTATTCGCTGATCACAAAAGTGGCAAAGGGCGACCTCAACATGCTGCTCATCATTGTGGGCGGAGAGCGTATTGCGGACAAGGAGGGCATCACCTCCTATCTCGATGCAAAAGCGCTCAGTGAGTGGTGCTTTAACAATTTTCAATATAGCTCTTTGATCAAAGAGAAAGAACCGGTCGCGGAGGTCGGTGTCAAACTCTCCTCCACCGTGGACAAGATGACTGTCGTTTCCGGAAGCGATTTCGGTGGAATTATTCCGATTGGAATCACTGCGGACCAGATGGAGCGCAGGGTCGAGGTAGAAGATCCGCTGCGCGCTCCGCTCACAAAAGGCGAGGAGGTCGGACGTCTGATCTTTTCTTATGATGGAGTAGATTATGGCTCCGTCTCGCTGGTCTCTCAACACGACGCAAACGTCAGCTGGCTGCTGGTGGTATTCGATGTGATCATCACCTTTTTTAAAAGCCCCCTCTTTCTCTTTATTCTGGTGATTGTCCTTGTTCTTTCCATCCTCTACTTTTTCTTTTTTGTTCGGCACAATCGCCGTCTCCGAAAAAAACGGAGTCAAAAAATCCAGTATCTCAAGAAGCACCGCCGTTAATTAAGAATTTTTCTTAAAAAATAAAATTTATTTTTCAGGTTTATCTTGACGAAACGCTCACAAACTATTACTGTATAATCAGTAAGAGGGAAAAATCTCCCATCTAAAAATAATACCGCGCTTTGCGGTGGAATGGAGTTTTTTATGGAAAAGTATGTTTGCACAGTTTGCGGCTATGTATATGATGAGGCGGCCGGCGATCCGGATAACGGCATCGCTCCCGGTACCAAGTGGGAAGACGTCCCGGACGACTATGTCTGTCCTGTCTGCGGCGTAGGCAAGGATATGTTTGAAAAAGAATAACGAAAAAGGAGTAGAGCGTGCCTCTACTCCTTTTCTGGAACTAATAAGAAGGGAGAATGGCGCCATGCCAGCAATTAAACTCAGTGATACCGTTTACTCTGTCGGTGTTCAGAATCCGGATCTGCGTATCTTTGACATCGTCATGAGAACCGAATTCGGTACCACCTACAACTCGTTTCTGATTCGCAGAGAGAAAACCGTCCTGGTCGAGACCTCTCATCACAATAAGTTCGAAAAATATCTCGACAACATTAAAGAGGTCTGCGATCCTGCTGAGATCGACTATATCATTCTGAATCACACCGAGCCGGATCATTCCGGTGCGCTTGCACAACTGATGGAGTGCTGTCCCAAAGCCAAAATTCTCTGTTCACAGGCCGCCGCCATCTATCTGAAAAACATCACCAACTGCTGTTGCAAACAGATTCAGGTAGTCAAAAATGGGGACTCCCTGGATATCGGAGGAGCTGAGCTCTCCTTTATCACTGCTCCCTTCCTTCACTGGCCAGATTCGATGTTTACCTATTATCCGGCCGAATCCGCAGTGTTTACCTGTGACTTTTTAGGCAGCCACTACTGTTGCCCGGACATCATGGACAGTAAGATCGACAGCGAGGAAAATTACAAGAGCGCATGTAAAAACTACTATGACGCGATCTTTGGTCCCTTCCCCGCCTATGTTCGCGCGGGACTCGAAAAATTTGAAGCGCTGAACGCCTCCACCGCCTATACGAGCCACGGACCTGTTCTGACAACCGATCATCTGCTTCCCTACGTGCTGGAGCAGTACAAGCTTTGGAGCGCTCCAAAGGTTCATGAAAAGCCCCTCATCCCGATCTTTTACGTATCCGCCTACGGGAACACTGAGGCGCTCGGGCGGAGCATCGCCGAGGGAATTCACTCTGTTTTAGACGCTGACGTCCCGCTCTATAACATCATTGAACATCCGATGGAGAAGCTCGCAGCCCAGCTCAATGAGAGCGATGCCTTCCTGATCGGATCTCCGACGCTCAATAAGGACGCCGTCGCTCCGGTTTGGCAGCTGCTTGCCCATGTGGATGCAATTAATCTCGCCAAGCGCCCCTGTGCGGTATTCGGCTCTTTCGGTTGGAGCGGCGAGGCCGCAGCCAACATTGAGCAGCGGCTCTCCTCACTCAAAGCCGCTGTGTTCGAGAATAACTATCGAATTCATTTTGTCCCCTCGAAGGAAGAACTTGCAGGCGCCGTCTCATTCGGCGCAGAGTTTGCGGCTTCCCTCAAACAATAAAATATTACAGAAAAGCCGGTGAAGTACTTCCTTCACCGGCTTTTCTTCTCTATTCGGTCTAGAGCGCGCGGGTTTCCCATACTATATCTGTATGGTGAAATTCAGTGTGACCGGCCACGGAATCTGTCCGGCACTTCCTCCGGAAGTCCTTGAGGGGGAGATATGCTTATTCTTTTGCTCGCGCTCAGCCTTGCTATGGATGCATTTGCCGTCTCCGTTTCGAACGGCCTCTGCTTTTCCAATATGTCAAAGCGATTTCAACTACTCTCCTCTCTCTCCTTCGGCGTATTCCAGGCGCTCATGCCGTTGATCGGCTATCTCTGCGGTCTCACCTTCTCCTCTTTTACAGGCGTTTTTGCTCCATTTTTCGCTTTTCTGCTTCTCGTGTGCATCGGAGCAAATATGATCTCTGAGGGAGTACATGAACTGCGTTATCCCGACCGGAGGTGTATCAAACAGTACAGCTTCAAAGTGATGCTTCTTCAGGCGCTCGCCACCAGTATCGACGCACTCGCTGCCGGAGTGAGTCTCGCGATGCTCGGGAGCAATATTTTCCTCGCCGCTCTCTGCATTGGCGGCATCACTTTTTTGCTCTGTCTCTTCGGCGTCTCCTGTAGCCGTCGGCTCGGCGTCCGCCTAAAAGAAAAATCGGTTATTCTGGGGGGAGTCATCCTCTGTCTCCTTGGCGCAAAAGCACTGCTTGAAGGAATCTTTTGAGGCAGGCTGCAATGCTCTATAGAGTCGTTTCTCTTCACAACGCCTGAATGCATAAAACACATAAGATTCTTAAATCTCTGAGCCAGCAATCTCTCAAATTTTATTTCCAAAATCAAATATCCACAGCAGACTACTTTGGCAGCAAGAGTTCAATTTCCTCTCACTGAGTCGCTCTTATGATCGCAGTAAATAAATTGTTCCCCAAAAATGGATATGGTGGAAAGTGCCCGGCAGCACATCCCTTTCTATCAAAAAGAGACACAGGTTCTCCTGTGTCTCTTTTCTATTGAAATCAAAAAAACTTACTTCAGCTCGACAGTCGCGCCAGCCTCGGTCAGCTTCGCCTTCATCGCCTCAGCGTCGTCCTTGCTCACGCCCTCCTTAAGGGTCTTCGGAGCGCCGTCAACGATCTCCTTGGCCTCCTTCAGGCCGAGACCGGTGAGCTCACGGACAACCTTGATAACGCCGATCTTGGACGAACCAGCGCTGGTCAGAACGACCTCGAACTCGCTCTTCTCCTCAGCAGCAGCGCCAGCAGCGGCACCGGCGGCCGGAGCCGCAACAGCCATAGCGGCCGCGGAGACACCGAACTCCTCCTCGATCGCCTTTACGAGCTCGTTGAGCTCAAGAACAGTAAGAGCCTTGATCTCTTCGATCATGCTTGTGATCTTCTCAGACATTTTCAAATCCTCCATTGTTTATTTTAGTTCACGTTCAAAATGCAAAAGAGCGCTTACGCCTCTGCGTTCTCAGCAGCGGGCTCAGCAGTCTCAGCGGGAGCCTCGGCGGCCTCCGCCGGAGCAGCGGCCTCAGCGCCGTCCTTCTTCGCAATCTCGCTAAGCGTGACAGCGAGACCACGCAGTCCGCTGGTGAGCAGACCAAGCAGCTGACCGATAAGGACCTCCTTCGACGGGATATCCGCGAGAGCCTTGACCTCCTCAGCGGAGATCACCTTACCGTCCATAAAGCCGCACTTAATCTTGAAGTTCTTGTTGGTCTTCGCAAACTCCGCGATGATCTTCGCCGGAGCGAGGACGTCATCCTGCGACATCGCAAGAGACGTGGTGCCGAAAAGAACCTCATCGAGCCCGGTAAGGCCCGCCTTCTCAGCCGCGAGCTTTGTCAGCGTGTTCTTCACAACACCGTAGTGCACGCCCGACTTTCTCATATCGGCACGGAGCTTTGTGTCGTCGGCCACGTTGATCCCCTTGTACTCGACAAGGACACCCGCCGCCGCGCTCTTCATCTCCTCCGCTAATGTCTCAACGATCTTCTGCTTCTCAGATAAGATTTTCTGGCTGGGCATTGTTTCACCTCCGTTATGCTAATTTGACAAACAAAAATGCTCTTCCGCAAAAGCCGCGAAAGAGCATAAAAACAGTTCTGTTTTTCACGCTTCTTCCTCGGCAGGATTTACGCTGTGCAAAAAAGCACCTGCTGTCTTAGGAATATCACCTCAAAAAGTATATCAGACAAGTATACCTCTGTCAATCACTTTTTGAAAGATTTAGCCCATATACTTCGCCGTGTTGATACGGATGCCCGGGCCCATGGTCGAGGCAATCACACAGCTCTTGATGTACTGACCCTTTGCGGCGGCCGGCTTCGCCTTTACGATCGCGCCGAGCAGCGTGTCAAAGTTCTCAGAGAGCTTCTCCTGCCCGAACGACACCTTGCCCACCGGGCAGTGGATGATGTTCGTCTTATCCAGACGGTACTCAATCTTACCGGCCTTGATATCCGCAATCGCCTTCGCGACATCCATCGTAACGGTACCCGCTTTCGGGTTCGGCATAAGGCCCTTCGGGCCGAGCACCTTACCGAGACGGCCGACCAGACCCATCATGTCCGGAGTCGCGACAACGACGTCGAATCCAAACCAGTTCTCTCCGGTGATCTTGGCGACCAGATCGTCAGTGCCGACAAAATCTGCACCTGCGGCCTTGGCCTCCTCCGCCTTCGCATCCTTCGCAAAGACGAGCACGCGGATGGTCTTACCGGTTCCGTTCGGCAGAACAACTGCACCGCGGACCTGCTGATCCGCATGACGGGAGTCAACGCCCAGCTTCACATGGACTTCAACAGTCTCGTCAAACTTGGCTTTGCCGGTCTTGCAGACAAGGTCCAGCGCCTCAGACGGATCGTAGAGCTTGCCTCTCTCGATCAGCTTTGCGCTGTCCTGATACTTCTTTCCTCTTTTCATCTCTAGCTTATCCTCCTTGGTGGTATACGGAACGATCCGTTCCTCCCACTTTCTCGCTTACGTTATTCCTCTACAGTGACGCCCATGCTTCTGGCGGTACCTGCGA
>CAJFTX010000087.1 GCA_904420075.1 uncultured Clostridia bacterium
CATACCACCTGTGTTAGGATACCCCTAAATATAGGGATATATTGCTCTCATTTGCTCTCTCTACCGATTAAAATAAAGACCTACAAATTATCATACCGAAGAACGGGCAAAAGCACAATTCTTAAATTTGTAAATTCTTGCCCGATTTTCCCCTGTTTTTTTGTACAAATCGGTCGCGAAAAGAGATCAGTCAATACGCTTGCGCAGCTCCATCATCTTCCGATCGGTCTGGGCGATCACCTCGGCGCATTCGCGCAGTTCATTCACCAGAAGTGCGGCGTTTGGATCGCTCTTTTTATATTTCATCTTGTGCTCAAGACTCGCCCAAAAATCCATCGCCATCGTGCGGATCTGTACCTCGACGCGAAGCGGCTGCTTTTTGTTGGAGAAAAAGACCGGAATTTCCACGATGAGGTGGTAGCTGCGATAGCCGTTAGGTTTTGGATTTTGAATATAATCCTTTACCTGGATCAGACGGACATCGTCCTGTCGGGTCAACATCTCAGCGATGTGATAGATGTCGTCCACAAAAGAGCAGACGACCCGAATACCCGCGACGTCGTTTAAGTGCGCGATCACCGACTCGAGTGAAAGGGGAAGGCCGCGCCGCTGAAGTTTCTGGACGATGGAGACCGGCTTTTTGACACGGGACTGAATATATTCGATGGGGTTGCGTTTGCTGTCGAGCGAAAGCTCGTCATTGAGCACTTCCAGTTTGGTTTTTACTTCACGTATGGCGCAGTTATACATCATCATCAGCTTCTGAAACTGGATGAGATTTTCTACAAATTCATCGGGTGTCGGCTCCGAGGGATGAAACTGCATCAGGAAGGATTTTGGCGCCTCTTTCACTTGTGTTCACCTCATAGATTGATTATAATAAAAGAAAAACAGGCGAATAGAAGAACATTCGCTTTGTATCGTCATAAAGATAGCATATTTGGGGGATGTGGGTCAATTCGATTGGAGGGATTTCTTATGAAGAAAACGCTCTCTTTTGTCTGTATACTGCTCAGCATCTTTCTGATGATGTTTCCCTATGGGGTGGGGATGACTTTTGCGCCCGCGCCGGGTGAGCGGCTGGTTCAGACCTGCTCCTATTTCAGTTTGATGCCGGTGGGATACGGGAATATTTTGCCTCTGCTCGCGGCGCTCTGTTCGGCTTCAGCTCTGATTCTGCTGCTGGTGGGGAGGGGACGGGCTATGGCCTGGGTCGCGGCGGCAGGAGCGCTCTGCTCTCCGCTCTCCTGGATGATATTTGGGTCGTTTCAGCCGCTTGGTCTCGCAGTGATGCTGCTGCAGACGGCTGTAGCGATTATCCAGATTTTTCCGAATTGGCATCGTAATTAAAAAGATTTGCTGGAGAGGATGCCCTACGGGCATGTCAGCCTAAAAAAGGAGGCATTAGACAAAAAAATTGTTCTGCGGGATGATGCCGTCAGAACAATTTTTAGGGAGAGGAGAGCTCAAATGAACGGAGGGGAGAAAACTCTTTTTCCGAGAGGAGATGAAAATCCGTTTGGAGAGTTTTTTGTAGGGCAGAGCTATCTCAAGATGCTTACGACCGAGGGAGTTCCGATTGGGAACGTGACTTTTGAACCCGGCTGTCGGAACCACTGGCATGTGCATAGAGCGGCGGAGGGCGGCGGACAGATTCTGCTCTGCACTTCCGGCCGGGGCTGGTACCAGAAGTGGGGCGAGCCCGCTCAGGAGCTTCATCCTGGCGATGTTGTAGTAATTCCGGCGAATGTGAAGCACTGGCACGGGGCGGCGAGAGATAGCTGGTTTGTCCACCTGGCGGTCGAGGTGCCGGGGGATGGTACGACAACCGAGTGGCTGGAGCCGGTGGATGAGAACCAATATCAGCGATTGCCATGAGAGAGGGGGCGGACAGCGGAGCGGTCCGCCCCCGCAACGTGTCGGGAAAGCTCGGCATACTTCTCAGAAGTACAGACATGTTTTCGGGAGGATGCAGTCCGCTGCGCGCGGCGCTTGAGCGATTGGTCAAATGCCGTACCTGCGGGGTGAGAAGTGCTTTTCCGAGGCCAATGTTCACGGGGCTCATTTGTCAAGAAATTATTTTGCGCTTCAATACGGCTTTGAAAAGACAGAGCTGTGCAGGGGAAGTGTCAAAGAGGCCGCGGGGCGCGGCGCAGCCGGTTTCTCGACGCTTGCTCTGCGCGGTTACCCATTGAAGAGAAGACCACCGTTTTCCGCTCGGAGTGCGCACGACTGCCCGCAGGGTGATGCGTAAGTTCCCCCTGGTATCATTACACTAAGGGGCGCGAACAGCTTTGAAGCGGTTGTCTCTATGTACTATAATTTTAATCGGATCGACAAAGAGATAGATCGGGATTGAAAAGTGACATTTTATGGCGTAGAGGGATAGTAGAACGGCAAGAGCAGAATTTTTAATCGAAAACAGGTGTGTGCAGTTAGAGTAGGTCTAATTTTGAGAATGCTTTACGTTTTCTATCTCATTTTTTGAGGAACTCCGGTTTGGCAGAAAGTTGAGTAGAATCATCAGTCAGAGTTCCCCAAAGAGGAGGAGTATCATGAAATTTGCCGTCTCATACAGCTGCGGAAAGGACAGCACTCTGGCGCTTCCCAAGATGCTGGAACAGGGACATGAACCTGTATGTCTGGTGGTTATGGTAAAAGAGGATGAAGACCGTTCTTATTTTCACGGTGCGGACCGGGCCATGCTGGAACAATATGCAAAAGCATTGGCTATCCCCGTGATAACTTATCCGGCAGAAGGCGCGACTTATCATACGGCCTTTGAAAGGGGACTATCGAAGGCAAAAGCGATAGGCGCGGAGGCGGTTTGCTTTGGAGATATCGACATTGAGCAAAACCGAAGATGGGAGGAAGAGCGCTGCAAAGCCGTCGGGCTGTTTTCCTCCTTCCCGCTGTGGCGGCGGAAACGAGAAGAAATTGTGCATGAAGTGATTCACCTTAACTATAAATGCCTGATCAAAAGTATTAACCGAAAGATTTTGCCGATGGATCTTTTAGGTACAGTTCTTACCGAAGCATCCGTTTTGGCCATGGAGTCGGCGGGCATTGATATCTGCGGAGAGAATGGAGAATATCACACCCTGGCTATCGATGGGCCGATTTTCCGGGAGCCATTGGTATTCCGAATTGGAGATAAGATTGAAATAGGAGATTATGCTGTAGCTGATATTTATCTCTGACGTGATAACTTCAAATTTGCAACACTGTAAAAAGGGACATGACCTGCCCGCCGGCACGTCATGTCCCTACCTGTTTTCCGTCTGTCCTTCTTTCAACTGGTTTACCGCAAATGAACCGCCGGCCGCTGTGCGATAGATGGTAAAAATCACCTTTTACACAATCGCTCTCCGGAAAAGAGAAAATTAACGGTTGTTTTGCCGAATTTTCCCGCTGCGAGATACCGTTTCTCTCTTGCGCGGCATTCCCTTTTTCGACAGCCTGAAAGAGCTGACAGCAGGGCTGCTTTTTTTGCCGTTTAGCTTCTAGAGGAAAAAATACGGTCGCAAATCTGCTCGGAGAGCGCGGTTACCGCGTCGAAGTCCATCGCGTCGATGTAGGCTGCTTCGAGCGCGTCGTGGGTCTCCTTCGCGGCGGCGAGCGTGGTATAGGCCCCTTCGAGTAGGCTTTTGGCGCACTTCCGGTTGAATTTCATGCGCGCTTTGCAGCGGGGAAGGAGCTCCTTGTTGATAAACCTCTGAGTGGAGATGCGGTGCTCAAAATCGCCGGCGTAGGGGTGAAATTCATCGCTCACCGTGACACCAAGCGCGAGTGCGGGGAAATAGAGATGCTCAAGCTTCCTGGGATTCATCGGACAGTAGTAGGAGATGACGTCGTATCCGTTTTGCAGCGCGCCGTCCCGCAGCTTCTCGAGCAGAATGGGGGCGGTGTAGTAGCTGTCCTCGACGACGTAGAGCCGCTCGCAGATATTGCGCAGTTCGCCGCTGTAACAGACGGGACCCTTGGGAGTGATGCCGGAGAGAAACCGCTTTTTCTCGAGGCCCTCGGCAGCGCGGGGCTTAAACTGCTTTTTGATGAATTTTTCGGCGTAGTGATCAATCTTTTTTTGTAGAATAGCGGGTTTCATAAGCTGTTCATTGTCCCGCAGGAGATAGTTTGCAGCGCCGATATAGCGATATGTTTTTGTGAAGTTCTGGCTTACGGCGGTGGTCAGTTCGATGATCTGCTCCCGACGTTCCGCCAGATGGCTGGAGTCCCAGAACTGTCCCAAATTGAGAATTTCGTCCACCGCGCCGGGATAGATCGGGTCGACGGTATGCGGACTTGTGGCGTCGATCATCGCGACGCCCAGATCACGGATGACAATGCCGTCGAGCGAGTCGGGGTCGGAGGAACAGTGAATGTAGTCAACAGGGTGAGAGAGAGCCTCCGCATGGGCGGCGATTGTCTTCATAAAGCTTGATTTTCCCGTACCGGGTCCGCCCTTGAGATAGTAGACGTGGGAGGCGCTCTTAAGATCGATGAGCTGATCGAAGTAGGAGAAAAAACCGGTGGATGAATTGGAGCCTAGAAAATAGGCTGTATTTTGATGACGCATACACAAACTCCATTCCGCCGCTGCGCGTCGGCGTGTTGTTTTTTGTCAGCGCAGAAAGGGAACGCGGACGATTAAGTAGAGTGCCCTTTACAGGACAGAAAGGTCCAAAAGAAGGTTTTCCCTTAACCAGTATAGAAGAAAGAAGAAAAATCGTTACAAAAAGAGAGCCCGTCCGGGACGTCCGGACGGGCTCTCTCATCTGGCGGCGGAATCAGGTCCGGTCAGACGTTTACAAACTGATCATAGCGGTGCTTGATCTCAATAAAATCGGAAAACATATCCGCCTTTTTTCGCGGATCGCGCAGCACGGCAGCGGGGTGGAAGGTGGCGGTCATCAGGATGCCGGCCTTCTCGGTGTAGGTGCCGCGCTCGGTGGTGATTTTAAAGTCGGGGCGAATGAGCTTACAGGCCGCGATCCGGCCCAGGCAGACGATGAGCTTCGGACCGATCAGGCGTACCTGCTCGCGCAGATAGCCGATGCATGCCTCCTCTTCGTCGGGAAGCGGATCACGATTTTTCGGCGGGCGGCACTTGACGATATTCGCGATATAGACCTTGCTGCGGTCCAGTTCCACTGCGGCCAAAAAGTCATCCAGCAGTTTGCCGGAACGGCCGACAAAGGGCTGCCCCTGCAGATCCTCCTGCTCACCTGGCCCCTCTCCGACAAAGAGGATCGGGCTCTTTTCATTTCCCATACCGAAGACGACGTTGGTTCGCGTCTCCGAAAGACGACAGGCGGTACAGCCGAGACAGCGGGCGCGCAGCTCTTCAAAACTTCCCATACACTTTGCCTCTCCTTTGTGATTCTAACTGATCAAAGCGCTCAAAATCATTTGAGCGCTTTGATCAGAGTAAGCCTGTAAGCCGAGTTCTGTATTCGACAATCATCTATCTGTGGCGGCGGGTTGCCCCGTCGCTCATGCCACCCGTTTCGGAGATGCGCCGGGCAAGCGTGTCCCCCGAGATCGGTGTTGCTCCGGATTAGGTTTACATGGCCGCATAGTCACCTATGCGCCGGTGAGCTCTTACCTCGCCTTTCCATCCTTACCGCGAAGTGCGGCGGTTTCTTTCTGTTGCACTATCTCTAAAGTCGCCTTTGGTGGGCGTTACCCACAATCCCGCCCTGCGGAGCTCGGACTTTCCTCATGCGGGAGTCCCGCACGCGACTGTCTGGCTTACTCTTTCCTTATTCTAGCAAAAAGGGGGAGCCGCGTCAAATAATATTGATAAAAATGGGGGGGGACAGTATAATAGTACTGGTATCATTTTGAAACAATGGGGCATTTTGCCCGTTTTACGAACAGGGAGCTTTTCTTTATGAATCAGAAACTACAGGAATTTTACCGACAGATTCGGGGAAAACGAATTACAGTGCTCGGTATCGGCATCTCGAACACGCCGGTAATCAAGTTGCTCGCGGCGCACGGGGCGGAGGTCACCGCCCGGGACAGGAAGGAGGAGGCCTCCCTGAGGGAGACGGCGGCTGAGCTGCGGCGCTGCGGGGTGAAGCTGGTCCTCGGTGAGAGTTACCTCGAGGGGATTGAGGCGGATCTTATTTTAAAGACGCCGGGCATCCGTCCGGACCTGCCGCAGCTGAGGCGCGCGGTGGAGCGGGGAGCGACGCTCACCTCGGAGATGGAACTTTTTTTCAAGCTTGCGCCCTGCCGGCTGATTGCGGTGACGGGAAGCGACGGAAAATCCACAACGACCACCCTCATCAGCGAAATTTTAAAAGCGGGGGGTTACCGGGTGCATCTCGGCGGGAATATCGGCCGGCCGCTCCTGCCTGAGATCGAGGAGATCGCCCCGGAGGATCTCTGCGTGTTGGAGCTTTCGAGTTTCCAGCTGATGAATATGACCGAGAGCCCGGATATCGCGGTGGTCACCAACGTCTCTCCGAACCACCTCGACTACCACACCTCGATGGAGGAGTATATCGAGGCGAAGAAACAGATTTTCCGCGGCGGGCGCTGCAAAAAGCTGGTGACGAATGCGGACAACGCCATCACCCGTGTGATGGCGGAGGAATTTGCAGGGACGGTGCGCCTGTTCAGCGGGCAGGCGGAACTTGCACAGGGTTACTGCTTCCGGGACAACTATATCTGGAAGGATGGGAAAAAGGTGCTCTGCCGCTCGGACCTGCTGCTCGCGGGACGGCACAACGTGGAGAATTTCATGGCGGCGATGGCGGCGACCGAGGGACTCTGCGGGATTTCCGCATGCAGCAAGGTGGCGGCCTCCTTCGGCGGTGTGCCGCACCGGCAGGAACTTGTGCGGGAGAGAAACGGCGTGCGCTACTACAACGACTCGATCGCGTCCAGTCCGACGCGGACGCGGGCCTGTTTTGACAGCTTCCCTGAGAAACTGATTCTGATCGCGGGTGGGTACGACAAGAAGATTCCGTTCGACGATTTCGGCCCGGACATTCTGGCCCACGTCAAACATCTCATCTTAATGGGAGACACGAGCGCCAAGATTCTCGCCGCGGTACAGGCGGCCGAGGGCTTTGCAAAGAGCGATATTCTGATCTCGCAGGTGGACAGCATGGAGCAGGCAGTCCGTACGGCGGCGGCCAGCGCCAAGCCGGGGGATGTGGTGGCGCTCTCGCCGGCCTGTGCGAGCTTTGATAAGTTCAAAAATTTTGAGGAGCGCGGCAACTGCTTTAAAGCCGCGGTGAACGCGCTCTCGTAAGAGGAGATTATGGAGACGTATCAACTGTTAAAGGAGCTCTGCGACCTCGCGGCGCCCTCCGGACGGGAGCGGTCCGCGGCGGAGACGCTCACCCGGCTGCTGGACGGCCGGTTCGACCGGATGGAGACCGACCCGCTCGGCAACCTGCTCGTGGAGAAGCGGGCCGCCCGGGCGGATGCGCCGACGCTGCTGCTGGACGCGCATATGGACGAGGTCTCGTTTGCCGTCACGGGGGAGAAGGAGGGATTTTTGACCTTTCTCAATCTCGGCGGCGTGGACCCGCGGATTTTGATGGCAAACGAGGTGCTGGTACACGGGCGGGAGACGGTGCCCGGCGTGGTCACCTGTATGCCGCCGCACCTCTCGACCGCGGAGGAGCGGAAAAAAGCACCCGCTGTGAAGGAGCTCTGTATTGATGTGGGGCTGCCGCAGGAGCGGGTGCGCGAGCTTCTGCCGCCGGGCAGCGCGGTGACCCTGCGGGCGGAGCTGCACGAGCTTTCGAGCGGCAGAGTTGCCGGAAAATCACTCGACAACCGTGCGGGGGCCGCGGCGGTGCTTCTGGCCTATCTGAACGTGTGGGAGCGGATTCGAAACTACAATTTGAAGCTGCTCTTCAGCGTGCAGGAGGAGGTCGGCCTGCGCGGGGCGCGGACAGGCGTCGCGGCGGCGGAGCCGGAGGAGTGTGTCGTCGTGGACGTGACCCACGCCTATACGAGTGACGCCCGCCGGGAGGAGACCGGCATGATGGGCGAAGGGGTGATGATCGGCATCGCGCCGATTCTCGACCGGGGAATGTTTGAGACCTTCCGCGCGCTCGCGCAGAAGCAGCGAATTCCGCACCAGATCGAAGTGATGAACGGTTCGACCGGGACGAATGCCTTCTCGATTCACAACTACGGCACCGGGGTGCGCACCGGGCTGCTCTCGATCCCGCTCAAGTATATGCACACGTCGGTGGAGCTGATCGACAGGCGGGATCTTCGTTCGACGGTGGACCTGCTCTCCGCCTATCTGCTCGAGAGAGAGGGGGCGTTTGGCCGTGTTTGAACTGATCAAGCAGCTCTCGGAGGCGCGGGGCGTCTCGGGGGATGAGGGTGAGGTGCGGGAACTGATCCGTGGACTGATGGAGCCGCGGTGCGACCGCGTCTGGACCGATCGGATGGGAAATCTCATCTGCTACAAAAAGGGACGGGACGGCTCCAAGAGGATTCTCGTTGACACTCACATGGACGAGGTGGGACTGATCGTCTCCTATGTGACCGGGGATGGACTTTTGAAATTTCAGACGGTCGGCGGCGTGGACCCGCGGGTACTGATCGGACGGAAGGTGCGGGTGGGGGAGCGGATCGGCGTGATCTCCACCAAGGCGGTGCACCTCACCACGGAGGAGGAGAGAAAGACTGCGCCGGACGAGCAGCAGCTGTTCATCGACATCGGCGCGCAGAGCCGGGAGGAGGCGCTGAAAGAGATTTCGCTCGGACAGACGGCGAGCTTCTTCACCGTCTGCGAGCGGTTTGGAGAAGGTCTTGTGAAAGGCAAGGCGCTCGACAACCGGATCGGCTGCGCGGCGGCCATCCGCTCGGCGGAGCACATCCCCTACTACGATACCTACTATGTGTTTGCGGTGCAGGAGGAGGTCGGCCTGCGCGGAGCGTATGCCGGAGCCTACGGGATCCGGCCCGATCTCGCAGTCGTGGCGGATGTGACGACGGCGGCCGACCTGCCCGGAGTGCCGGAGCACAGGAGGGCCTGCAGGCTCGGAGAGGGCGCCGTGCTCATCTTCATGGAGGGCTCGACCCTCTATCCGAGCGGGAGCTACGACAAGCTGAAGCGCTGCGCTGAGAAAAACGGGATTCGCTTTCAGGAGAAGGAGCTGGTCGCGGGCGGCGTGGACGCCGGGGCGATCCAGCGCCAGCCGGGCGGTGTGGAGGTGCTGACGGTGGAGCTCGCCTGCCGCTATCTCCACTCCCCGGCGGGGGTCGCGTCGCTTGCGGATGCCGAGGAGATGGAGAAGCTGCTCTGCGCGCTGCTCGCGGACCCCAGCTTACTAGAGAGGTGAAAAGATGGAACTGTTTGATTTTTTAAAAAATCGGGAGCTCGACGGGCTGCCGCTGCGCACCGATGTGATGGAAAACCGGATCGCCTCGCGCGGCAGCGGTGGGAAAAAGCTGCTCGTTGCGGCGGCCCTCGACGATGTGGGGGTAATTCTGACCCGGATTGAGAAGGACGGCCGGGCGCGGTTTCACCTGCTCGGAAAGCTGCCGGATGGGGAGCTCTCGGGCGCGCTTGTGACGGTGGGAACGCTCACTGGAATTGTCACCGGGGAGGGAGACGACCGCTACATCGACTTCGGCTGTGAAAAGGTGGAGCTCACTCCCGGGATGCGGGGGAGCTTTGCCTTCGAGCCCCGGAGGCTCGGGGAGAAGCTGCTCGCCGCCGGGCTGGAGTCGGGGGTGACCGGCTACCTGCTGCGGGAACTCCTCGTAGGACCGGAGCCGAAGGAAGAGACCCACTTCGTTTTTGGGGCGCAGAGTGCGCTCGGCTACCGGGGACTGAAAGCGGCGGCCGGGGCGATCTGTCCGGAGCTCGCGATCACGCTCGAGCTCTGCCCCTGCGAAGGGGTGGAGCAGGGACGTGGGCCGGTGCTCAAGATTGCAGACCGCTCGCTGCTCGCCGACGCGGAGCTCTGTGAGATGCTCTCGGAGACGGCGCGCACGGCGGAGATCCCGCTCCAGCGCGGCGTATTTGAGACGACAAATTCCGCCGGGGCGCAGGTCTATTCCGCAGGAAAAGGGGTAAAAACCGCGGCGCTCGCGATCCCGGTCGGGCGGTATGGCAGTCTTGCCCAGACGGTCTGCGAGAGCGACGTTGCGGCGGCGCTGAAGCTGCTGCGCGCCGTTGTATGCTGAGACAGGTTACAGGACGGGATGAGGAGCTGCTCTCCCGTCTCACCGGGGAGCGTGCGCTCTACTATGCGGCGCTCGCAGGGAGACTGCCTGCGCCCTATTTCGACGCGTTTGTCCAGCGGCGGGGAGAGGAGCTGACGGCGGCGCTCTTTCGGGTGTTCGGCACCTGGTTTGCCGAGCTCGGGGAGCGAAGCGACCCGGAGGAGCTCGCCCTCTTCCTCGACCGCTCGGAGAACGCCGAAGTGACGGGGAAGGGGATAGAGAGGCTTCGCCTCTCCGGCGTGCGGCGGGTCCGGAAAGTCCCGTTTTTACAGTTTCGCGGGGAGGGAGGGCACTCCCCACGGGTAGCCGACTGCGCAGAGCTTTCCCGTCTGCGGGAGATCTATCCTCTGCTTACCGGAGAGCAGCTCTTCGCGATGCCTGAATTTGAGGAATTTTACGTCACGCGGATGGCGCTCTGCAGCGGGGGACTCTCACGGATACGGGGAATTGTGGAGGACGGCCGGGTGGCCGCCTGTGCGCAGACCCTCTGCGAGGGGGAGCGCGGCGCGATGCTCGGTATGGTGGTCACCCATCCGGACTACCGGCGTCGCGGACTTGCCGGGGAGCTGCTTCGCTCCCTCTGCGACGAGCTGCCGGGCGAGATATTCCTCGCGGCGTACAGTGAGGGGGCGAGACGGCTTTATAAGAAGCTCGGCTTTGTGGAGATCGGAGAAAAAACCTGCCTCCAGTTTTACTGATTTGCCTTTACAGAGGGAGCTTACATATAGTATAATACCCTCATACGAAATCGGGAGATTTCGGGCAGCTCAGGGAGAAGCCCATGTGCGTAATGGAGCGGCCCTTTGAGCTGGCCCCGGCAGGGGTGATGAGGGCGTCTGGCGAGAACCCTCTGGAAGATGACCGGCCTCTTATCGAATGGTTGCGATAAGAGGCTTTTTTACAGTTTTAAAAGAGAGGTGTTTGGTTTGGGTTGGAAAGAAAAGGCTCTGCTGATGGATGAGCAGGCGATGCGCCGCGCCATTACGAGAATCAGCTTTGAGATTGTGGAGCAGAACAGGGGAACCGATGCGCTCTGTCTGATCGGGGTGCGCCGCAGGGGCGCGGTGCTTGCGGAGCTGGTGGCGGAGCAGATTGAGAAGAGTGAGGGCGCCCGCCCCCCGCTCGGAGTGCTCGACATCACCTATTACCGGGACGACCGCCGCGAGAAGGGCACGCCGGACGTGGGAGAGACGGAGATCGGCTTTGATTTAAACGATAAACGGGTGGTGCTGATCGACGATGTGCTCTTCACTGGACGGACGGTACGCGCGGCGATCGATGCGATCATGGACATTGGACGCCCGAAGTCGATTGCGCTCGCGGTGCTGGTCGACCGGGGACACCGGGAGCTCCCCTTCCGCCCGGACTTTGTCGGTAAGAATGTGCCGACCTCCCGCAGCGAGGTGGTCAAGGTGATGGTGGACGAGTACGACGGCTGCTACAGAGTGGCGATAGGTGATGCGTGTGATTGTTAAAAATGTAAAGCTTGTGACGGGCGAGCCGGTGGAGCTCGCGGTCAGAGACGGCCGGTTTGTGGAGACAGACGCGGGCGAGGTGCTCGACGGACATGGGCTCTTTGTGATGCCGGGACTCTGTGACCCGCACGTCCATCTGAGGGACCCGGGACAGACCCACAAGGAGGACGTCGCCACCGGGACGGCTGCGGCCGCTGCGGGAGGCTTTTCGACGGTCGCCTGTATGCCGAACACCACGCCCACAATTAGCACGCCGGAGGTGATCTCCTACCTCCTCGCAAAGGAGGCGCACGCCCGGGTGCTGCCGATCGCCTCGATCAGCGAGGGACTCGTCGGGGAGAAGCGGTGCGACTTTGAAGCGCTGCGTGCCGCGGGCGCCGCGGCCTTCAGCGACGACGGCCGGCCGGTGACGAGCGACGCGATGATGAAGGAGGCGCTGCTCGAGGGGGCGCGGCTCGACCGCGCGGTGATCTCCCACTGTGAGGCGGTGACCCTCTCAAAGGGCGTGATGAACGAGGGGGAGACTCAGAGAAAGCTCGGCGTGCGGGGACTGCCGCGCTCGGCGGAGGACCTGATGATCGCACGGGATGTGGTGCTCGCGGCGGAGACCGGCTGTCCGGTCCATATCGCCCATGTGAGCACGAAGAGCGGACTTGAGATCATCCGCACGGCGAAGGCCAAGGGCGTGCCGGTCACCTGCGAGACCTGCCCGCACTATTTTGTGCTCAACGACACGGCGGTGGAGCGGGAGGGGGCAAACGCGAAGATGAGCCCGCCGCTCCGCTCGGAGGAGGACCGGCTCGCGGTGATTGAGGCGATCTGCGACGGGACGGTGGACATGCTCTCGACCGATCACGCGCCCCACGCTCCGGAGGAGAAGGCGTTAGGACTTGAAAAGGCGCCGAACGGGATTGTGGGGCTTGAGTCCGCTTTTGCGCTCGGGGTGACCTATCTCGTGCGTCCGGGGCATATCACCCTTGCGAGACTTGTGGAGCTGATGAGCGCCGAGCCGCTGCGGCTGCTCCGGCAGGAGAAGAACACCCTCTCGGTGGGGGACAGGGCGGACTTTGTCCTCTTCGATCCGGAGGAGCGCTTTGTATTTAACAGGGACAAATTACACTCCAAGTCGAAAAACACCCCCTACCACGGGATGGAGCTCTACGGACGGGTAAAGCTCACGGTGACAGACGGAGTGATTCAGTACAGGGAGGAACTATGATCGATAGACTGTGCGAGGCAATTATTGAGAAGCAGAATCCGACGGTGATGGGGCTTGATCCGCTGCTCTCCTACATACCGGAGTCGCTCAAGGCGGAGGCGGCCGCCGGGTGTGACGACCCCTTTGAGGCGGCGGCGCGTGCGCTCTTTCTCTTCAACAAGGGGCTGATCGACGCGTGTGCTCCGGAGGTGGCGGCGGTGAAGCCGCAGGTCGCCTACTACGAGCTCTACTCCTGGCAGGGGATGCGCGCCTATCAGGAGACGATCGACTACGCGAAGAGGAAGGGGCTCTATGTGATTGCGGATGTCAAGCGCAACGACATCGGGAGCACCGCCTCGGCCTATGCGAAGGCATACTTGGGCGAGACGGAGCTTGGGAGCTGCAAAAAGCCCGCGTTTGACGCGGATGCGGCGACGGTGAGCCCCTATCTCGGAAGCGACGGCATCCGGCCCTTCCTCGAGTGCTGCGAGGAGTACAAGCGGATGATCTTTCTGCTGGTCAAGACGAGCAACCCCTCCTCAGGCGAGCTGCAGGACAAGGTGACGGACGGCAAGAAGGTCTATGAGCTGATGGCGGAGGCCACCACCGCGTACGGTGAGAGCTACCATTCGCAGTACGGCTATTCAAACTGCGGCGCAGTGGTGGGCGCGACCTACCCCGAGCAGCTTGCTGAGCTGCGAAAGAAGGCGCCGCACACCTTCTTCCTCGTGCCGGGCTACGGCGCGCAGGGGGCGGGCGCGGCGGAGGTCGCGGGCGCGTTTGATGCGCGGGGCCTCGGCGCCGTGATCAACTCCTCGCGCGGGATTATGTGCGCCTGGCAGAAGGAAGGCTGTGACGAGCGCGAGTTTGCCGAGGCCGCGCTGCGCGAGGTGCGCCGGATGAAGGCCGCACTGCTCGAAGTGGTCGGCGGGAAGATCGGTTGATGGGAGGAGTCGAAGTGGCGCCGCAGAGCGTAATTTGTAAAGTGATTCACAACCGCGAGATTGCGCGGGGGATTTTTGATATGAGTTTTGCCTGCCCGGGGATGGCGGAGCTTGCACGCCCGGGCCAGTTTGTCCACATCGCCTGCGGGGAGGGAAATCTCCTGCGCCGGCCGATCAGTATCGCGGACATTCTGCCGGGGGCGCTCCGGGTGATCTATGAGGTAAAGGGCGAGGGGACGCGGTATCTCTCCCAGTTGAAAGAGGGCGACCCAGTGGATGTGCTGGGGCCGCTCGGGCGCGGATTTGACCTCTCCCGCGCGAGCGGAAACGCGATCCTGATCGGCGGAGGGATCGGCGTCTTTCCGCTGCTGCCGGTGGCGAAGCTGCTCGGGAAGCGCGCCTATGTGGCGCTCGGCTTCCGCAGCGCGTCGGCCGCGGTGCTCACCGAGGAGTTCTCCGCGGTTTCGGCGGGGGTGCATATTGCAACCGACGACGGCAGTATGGGCTACCACGGCTTTGTGACCGATATGGCGGAGATGCTGAGCGGAGTGAATCCGACCATTCTCTACGCCTGTGGGCCGAAGCCGATGCTGAAGAATGTGAAGTTGCTCGCGGAGAAGTTCGGCGTGCCCGCGGAGATTTCGATGGAGGAGCGGATGGGCTGCGGGATCGGGGCCTGCCTCGTCTGCGCCTGTAAGACCCGTAAAAACGGGGAGGAGGGGTTCTCCCACGTCTGCAAGGACGGCCCTGTATTTGATGCGAGCGAGGTGATCTTTGAATGAAAATGAGCGTGAATATCGCGGGTGTGGAGCTCAAGAACCCGGTTGTGACCGGCTCCGGCACCTTTGGCTTCGGCGAGGAGTACGGCGAGTTTTATGATCTCTCGGAGCTCGGAGGCATCGGCATCAAGGGACTGACCCTCAAAAAGCGGGACGGCAATCCGCCGCCCAGAATTGCGGAGACGCCGCTCGGGATTTTGAACAGCGTGGGACTTCAGAATCCGGGGGTGGACTACTATCTGGAGCACGACCTGCCGAAGCTCCGGCAGCATGACGTGAAGATTATCGCGAACATCGCAGGAAATACGGTAGAGGAGTACTGCGAGATGGCGGAGAAGGTCTCCGCCGGGTGCGACCTCATTGAGCTCAATATCTCCTGCCCGAATGTGAAAGAGGGCGGTGTCGCCTTTGGGACGAGCTGCAACATGGTGGAGCATATCACCAGAGAGGTAAAAAAACATGCGGCTGTGCCGCTTGTGGTCAAGCTTTCTCCGAATGTGACCGACATCGCCGAAATCGCCCGTGCGGCGGAGGCGGCGGGCGCGGACGCGCTCTCGCTGATCAACACGCTGCTCGGCATGCGGATCGACATCAAAACCCGGCGGCCGGTGCTGCACAACAACGTGGGCGGCATGTCCGGCCCGGCGGTGAAGCCGGTGGCGGTGCGGATGGTCTGGCAGGTGGCGAACGCGGTGAAGGTCCCGGTCATCGGCATGGGCGGCATTCAGACGGCGGAGGACGCAATCGAGTTTCTGCTCGCCGGGGCGACGGCCGTCTCGGTCGGCACGGCGAATTTCCGCGACCCCTACGCGGCGCTCAAGGTGGTGCGCGGTATCGAGGCGTATATGCGGGAGAACGGCATCGAGGACGTGGCGGAACTGACAGGAGGGGTGAGACCTTACTGATGACTGAGCTCTATATTGTCCGGCACGCGGAGGCGGAGGGCAATCTCTACCAGCGGTTTCACGGACACACCGACGGGAAAATCACTGAAAACGGGAAAAAGCAGCTCCAACGGCTCTCCGCCTATATGGGAGAGATTCCGCTGGACGGCATTTATACGAGCGACCTCTCCCGCACGAGAGAGACGGCAGAGGCGGTACGCGCAGGGCGGAACATTCCGGTCACACTGAAAAAAGAGCTGCGAGAGATTTTTGGCGGGGCTTGGGAGAATCTGCCCTTTTCCGAGCTCGAGCGAATCTACCCGGCCGAGTTTGCCGCCTGGGAGAATGAGCCGGCGCAGTGCACCCTCCCTGAGGGGGAGAGCATCCGCAATCTACAGAGGCGAGCAGTGGCGGTGGTGACGGAGATTTTAGAGAAGAATACGGGGCGGAAGATCGCCGTTGTAACTCACGGGACGGTCATCCGCACCCTGTGTTGCTATTTTCGTGGGCTACCGCTTGAGGCACTCAACGAGGTTGGCTGGGTGGACAACGCCTCGGTGACAAAGGTCAGAGTGGACGGGCGGGCGGAGATCTGCTTCGAAGGGGAGCGCAGTTTCCTCGCGGGTCTCTCCACGCTGGACAGACAGGACTGGTGGCAGAGCGTGGGCTCTCTGATCTCTGAAAAGGATATTGACTAGCCTAGACGGATAGGATATGATAGATACAATTTTAAGAGAGAGGAGCGTTTTTGCATGGCAGAGGAATATGAGGGCATGCTGATCACCCTGGAGGATGAAGACGGGGTGGAGCGTGAATTTGAGCATGTGGATACCCTTGAGATGGATGGGAGTACCTATGTGGC
>CAJFTX010000088.1 GCA_904420075.1 uncultured Clostridia bacterium
CCCGTCTCATTTTTATAGTACTGGTCGATCGCATCTCTCGTAGTGCCCGGGATGTTGGAGACGATCACCCGCTCCTCCCCGAGGATACGGTTAATAAGCGAACTCTTGCCCGCGTTCGGCTTTCCAATCACCGCGACCTTGATGAGTCCCTCGCTCTCCTCCGCCTCGCTCTCCTCCGGCAGCCGCTCCACAATCGCGTCGAAGAGGTCGCCCGTTCCGAGACCGTGGGTGGAGGAAACCGGGTACGGGTCGCCGAGTCCGAGGTTGTAGAACTCGTAGAGCTCGGGGGGCGGCTCGCCCGTCGAGTCCACCTTGTTGACACAGAGCAGCACCCGTTTTTTCGACTTTAAGAGCATCTGCGCCACGTCCTTGTCGGTCGCGGTCATACCGGTCGTGATGTCCACCACCAGCACGATGAGATCCGCCATGTCGATCGCGGTCTCCGCCTGCGCCTTCATCTGGGAGAGGATGACGTCGTCCGTCCGCGGCTCGATACCGCCGGTGTCCATCAGGGTGAAGCTCCGGCCGTTCCACTCGCAGTCGGCGCAGATCCGGTCCCGCGTCACGCCCGGCGTGTCCTCCACAATCGAGATCCGCCTCCCCGTGAGTTTATTGAACAGCGTCGATTTTCCGACGTTCGGCCGTCCCACGACCGCCACTACCGGCTTTGCCATCGTTCTCTCCTCCTTTTATCAGATCTCTTCGCCCAGCACGGCCGAGATAAAATTCTCCCCGCCCGGGTCCAAAAGCTCGACCTCCGTGTCGAGCTCCTGCGCGAGCTGCTCCACCGTCACATTGTCGAGAAACATATCGTTCTCATACCGGAGCATCACTGTTGGCAGCAGCAGCCGCTTAATCTTCTTCCCCCGCAGCGCGTCGATCACGTCGCGGCCGACGAGCAGCCCTGCCACCGTGATCTCCGGCCCGAAGAACCGGTTCTCCACCGCCACGAGCTCCACCTTCAGGTTCGGCCGCAGCGCCCGCAGTTTTGCGAGCATCTCCTCGAGATAGGGCGCCGCCGCGACGCCGGTCACCAGCGTCACCGACCGGGGCTCGTCCGACCGCTCCACAAATTGGAGCGTCGCCTCGAACTCGTCCCGCATCAGCGTCACCATCCCGACGCCGTTTTCAATCTGCGGGAAGTCGTCGTAGTAATCGTAGTCCGGGAAATTCCTTCCCGCCTTGATGAAAAACTCGTCGCCCGGGTAGACAAAGCGCACCCCGATCTCACGCTCCAGCCGGTCGCCCGCACCGTTTATGAGGTCGAGCACCGCGCCCGCCGACTCCCGGTCAAAGGGGCGAAGCGGATAGAGCCCCTCCCGGTAGCGGGTGAGCCCCACCGGCACCACCGAGAGACTCTGTACCGCCGGGTGGAGTCCGGCGAGCGTCTCAATCGTCTCGCGCAGCTTCTCCCCGTCGTTGATTCCGCGGCAGAGCACCACCTGGCAGTTCATCGTAATCCCCGCCTCTGCAAACCGCCGCATGAGCGGGAGCACCTCCCCCGCCCGCTTGTTCTTCATCATCTGCACCCGCAGCTCGGGGTCCACCGTGTGCACCGAGATGTTGATCGGGCTGATCCGGAGCCTTATAATCCGCTCGATCTCACTCTCCGAGAGATTTGTAAGCGTGATGTAGTTTCCCCGCAGCAGCGACATCCGCGCGTCGTCGTCTTTGAAATAGAGGGTCTCGCGCAGCCCCTTCGGGAGCTGGTCGATAAAGCAGAAGATGCACTTGTTGCGGCAGTTCTTCTGCTCATCCATCAGGTAGGAGGCAAACTCCAGCCCCAGATCCTCGTAGCACTCCTTTTTGATCCGCACCGAGAGGTTCTCCCCCCCCCGCAGCAGCTCCACCTCGAGCTCCTCGCCCGCGCCGTGGTACATGTAGTCGAGCACGTCGCAGATCTCCTCGCCGCCAATCCGCAGCAGGGTGTCGCCCGCGCGGATCAGGCCGTCCGCCGGGCTCCCCGGCGCGATCCCCGTAACTTTGGCCGCCATCTTCCTCACCTCCCCGAAAAAAATAGAGAAGGCGGCTGCCTCCTCTATTTTCTACCTTATGCTTCCTTTTTAACGACCTGTTTGCCGTTGTAATAGCCGCACTCCGGGCAAACTCTGTGGGAGAGCTTGAAAGCACTGCACTGCGGGCACTTGGAAAGGCTCGGCATCTCGAGCTTCCAAACGCTGCTGCGTCTCTTATCTCTTCTCGCCTTGGAAATCTTTCTCTTCGGTACTGCCATCTTTGGCACCTCCTTCTATTCGACATTCCATTTAAAGTTTTAAATCCTTCAATTTCATAAGCCGTGGATCGGGCTCCTTTTCGGGACAGCCGCAGGGCCCCTCGTTCAGATCCTTGCCGCACCGGGGGCAAAGGCCTTTGCAGTCGTCCTTACAGAGCTGTTTTGAAGGAAGGGACAGCATCAGGCTGTCCAGCACCAGCTCATCTATATCCAACTCGTCGTCTGTGACGACCAGCAGATAGTCGTTGTCCTCGTGGGTCTTCTCCTCCACGAGCAGATGCTCCGTCTCAAAGCGCAGCTCCCGCTCAATCGGCCGGGTACAGCGGTCGCATTCGGTGAAAAGGGTCACCACATCCTCGAGCGCCAGCTTCACGATTCCGGCCCGGTTCTCAATCGCACCGGAGACCGAAATCTCGCTAAAACGCAGCCTCGGGTCGGCAGTCACCGTCTCCGGTTCCACCGGAAACCGATACTCGATCACCTCCCGGGCGCCGTCCGTTTTCATTACATTGGAGACATTCCATTTCATCGTAAGCACCCATAAGGTCAATATGATACGTCAACCATTATACCGATTCCGTCCCCGTTTGTCAAATCATTTTTCAAACTTTTTGCCGAAAAAAGGGGACGGTCCACGGTGTAGCCGCGGACCGCCTCGCTCACCGGAAAAAGTCCGGATTTCGCGCTAGCTCCTCCGACGTCCTGTGGCACTGCCCCATGTCCACCTCCGGCTTTTTGAGGTTGTAGTAACAGCCGCCGCCCTCCGGCGCGTCAAAGCGAAGCCGCCAGTCGTGGCGGAAGCTCCAGCCCCGGTAGAGCGCCCCATCCCGCTGGTAGAGGCGGACCGTCATGCAGTCCCCGCTGTCCAAAACCGGGGCTCCGTCATACCGCTCCGGCTCGTCGAGCGGCACCTTGCAGAGCGCCTCCACAACCCGCCGGATCTCCTCCCGTCCGGTGCACACCACCGTCCCGCTGTGGCCGACAAGCTCGATCCTGCCTATCTCATCGGCACGGAGATCGACAATCCGCCGCGGAAGCTCCTCCGTCGCCTCCGATGGTCTCACCCATACGCCGAAGCACGCCCCGCAGAGCACGCCCGCCGCCAATAACGCGCAGAGGAGAACAAATCCAATTTTTCGCACAACTCAGTCCTCCTCATCTCCAAAAACGCTCCAGATAGGAGACGTTGATTCCCGGTCCGCCGGTCTCACGGAAGACGCCGCTGTACGGCTCCCTCCCGTCGAAATAGATCAGCCGCCCGTCCCTGCAGATGTAAAGCGTCTCATGCCCCGCCCCGTGGGTGATCACCATCCGGATCACATCGTCCTTCGGCATCCGCGCCCTGTCGCAGGGCGTGCTCTCCCCGAGCGTTGTCTCCCGCAGGTTTCGGATCACCCAGGCAATCTCCTCCTCCCGGCTAATCGCGCCCCACCGCTCGCCATCATCGAGGGATATCCCGGTCACCTCCTCCGGGCGGAGCGAGATCGGGTGCTCGGGGAGCGCCTGCCGCACCGCGAAGAGAATCCCGAAAAAGAGAACTGCCTCGGCGAGCATCAGCGCAATCGTAAGCGCCGCCTTCTTCATTCCAGCCACCCCCAAAAATCCGGCTCATCCGCGAAGGTATCTACAATCTGTTCCCAGTCCGCGAGGTCGAGCGCCGGTTCCAGCTCATAGTAGGCCCCGTGTGAAACCTCCTCAGCGACGCTGAGCCGCCCGTCTCCGAGAAACCCCATTCCCCGGTAAAGGGTACCGTCCTTCCGATAAATTTCGATTCCGAGCCCCGGCCCGCCGATGAGAAAGCTGTCCTCGTCATAGGGCTCCGCCCGGCCGAGTTTCGTTCCGTTCAGCCGCCCGATGACCCGCTCGATTACCTCCCGGTCGCGCACGACGGCCGAGCGGTAACCACTCTGTATCTCGAGCCAGCCCACCTCTTCCGCCGGGATATCCACGAGCGGCTCCTGCGGCCACCGCGTAGACTCCACCCGTATCCCGAAGCAGAGCCCGCAGACCGTCCCCAGCAGCAACAGCTCCCAAAGCAAAATAAGCCCGATCTTCCGCACCGCGTTCACCCCACTTTTTCTCTACTTCACCCAGACTTTGTAGCCGACTTGATTCTCCATCTCTCCGTGTTTTACAAAGCGCCCATAACTGTAGTAGCCGTCCATCACAAATAAATATCCCTGCTGATCCGTGCCCTTCGCATATCCAAAATTAAACAGCGCGTGCGCATACTCCTTCTTGCTATCCTTATCCCAGTACTTCAATACCAGCAGTATGGGGCAATTGTTGTTCAGAGCCTCCTCAAATGCCGGCAGATAGCTTCCGTCCGGAATTTCCACAAAATTCCATGTTCCGCCTGCCACCGGATTTGTGCCAAAAAAGTTTTTAAATCCCGCTTGAATGTTCCCTGCCGTTGTCCCCATCGGGTCTGTTCCCATTCCTCTGGAGAGATAGATAAAGATACGCTCCGCCTTATCTACATTACTGCCAGATCCCCATTTCTGAGTCACACTGCTACATCCGCGTTTCGCTCCCCAGTACCAGAGAATGTTTGTCCCCGCTGTCGGCACACAATTATGATCTGGATTGTCAAACTGATTCATTAAAAAGTAATCGGTTCCACTTCCAAAATTCTGAATTTTAAACACGGTAGAATCGTCAATATGTGCCTCATTCCATGTAACCGTCCAAGTATCCTTGTCAACCGCTCTCCTTCTGGCCCCGATCTCCTGAACCTCCTGTTCCGGTACCAGCTCATGTCCATAAATCGAATAATAACTTCCATTGCCCACAGGAACAAAAAGCTCCCCCGCCCGTTCAAAGATAATCCGGTTTTCGCCGTTCCCCGCCGGAGCGCTCATCGCTGTGGCGCTCCCGGACGACTCAATCAGTCCCGGCCCTTCAAACGCAAGCTCCACCACCGGACTGCCGTTTGTCCGCAGGCTCATCAGCAGGTAGCCCGCAGGCTCCGTCCCGTCACAGAAAGTCGCATAGTATCCGCTCACCTCACCTGAGACGGCGTAAAGCGTCTCAAACCGGTTCAGTTCAATTTTCTTCTCCGGCTGCGAGCCCTGCATATACTGCAGCGCATACTGCCGCACCTCGGCCTCGCTCTTCTCCCCCGAGTCCACCGCGGCCGTCGAAAAGACGAGCGTCACAACAAGAACAAGTGCCATACAAATTCCAAAAAACGTTTCATAATATTCCCCCTTTTTCTACTTCTTACCATAATTTTACTCTTGCATTTTTTGGAAGTCAACAAAAAAGTGAAATATATTAGAAATTCAATGTATTTTTTGTAAATTTATAGGACAATTTTACCATATCCTCTCCCGCATCACAACTCCTGCCCCGGACGGTTGACAGCGTTTTTTCCTGTGTTCTATAATAAAAGTAGTTTTTACACCATTCCACGGCAAACCGCCGCAAAAATGAAAAGGAGAATTTCTATGTCCCGACTCCGGAGCATCCTCTGCGCCGTGCTCGCCGCGGCGCTCACCTTCACAGCCGCTCTCCCGGCCGCCGCGACCTACAGCGATGTCGAAAACGCGACCATCAGCTACCGCGACGTCAAGCTCAAGATCGACGGCATCGACTATGTCCCCCATGTGGGCGGCACGGTGATCGAGCCGTTCATTCTGGATGGCACCACCTATCTGCCCGTCCGCGCAGTGGCAAACGCTTTCGGCCGGGAGGTCGCCTTCGACTCCGCAACCAACACCGTGGAGCTCGGCGCCCAGTCCCCCACCTATTTCCAGCCCTCGGTCCGGACCGGTCAGAATCTTGACAAACAGGTCACCCTCTGCTACCGCGACGTGAAGCTTACGGTGGAGGGCGTCCCCTATACGCCGACCGACCTCGCGGGGAGGGTGGTCGAGCCGTTTATCATCGACGGAGTAACCTACCTGCCGCTGCGCGCGGTGGCAAATGCGCTCGGCGTTGCCGTCGACTGGGACGGCTCCACCAACACCGTTCTGCTCGGCGAGCAGCTCTCCGGCAATCTCTACTCCCAGAGCTCGCCCGCCCCGCTCGGCATCTCCCAGCAGGTGCTGGGGGTGACCGCGGACGGCGTCCGCTACACCGCCCGCATCTCTGTGCAGCGGACTGTTACCGGAAATGAGGCGCTCCAGCTGCTCATCGGCGCGGATATCCAGAATCCGCCGCCCCCCGCCGGAATGCGCTACGGTCTCGCGCGGGTCACCTTCTCGCTCGACCGCACCTCGGATGGGAGCGCGATCTCGGTTGACCCGACCGACTTCGACATCTACAGTTTCCGGGGCGACGATTACGCCGACTGTATCGTTACGCCCCCCTACCCCGCCTTCGGCGGCACGCTGCTGCCGGGGCAGAGCATAAGCGGCTATGTCCCTTATCTCGTAAGGGAATCGGAGCAGCGCCCGCTGCTCAGTATCGACGCAAACTACGACGGCACAGGCGACATCTGGCTCGCCCTGCGTTAGGGCTACGCCTTTTAGGAGGCACAATGAGGAGCGGCCCTGCGCACATCTGCACAAACCTCCCCGGAGCAAAACGCTTCGTGGAGGTTTTTTTGCGAAGAGAAAAGCGGGTCCGCGCCGCGGACCCGCTCTCTTTTTCGTTCTTATGCCATCTCAGCTTCCGGGAGCAATAGTCCCTCAGAAGCTCCCTCTCTGTTCTATGTTTAAAAAAACCGGTCGATCTTTTTGGAACAGGCAATCGCAAGCGCTCCCGGCCCGATATGGCAGGATACGCTGAGCGACAGCGGATCGCAGACGATGTCCTCCGCTCCCAACGTCTCCTGGATCTCCCGCACAAATTCCTGCGCGGCGGCGTCATTGTCAGTATGCGCCACAAAGATGCGCACCTGGTCCATTCCGCCGAACCTCTCCTCGCAGTCCTTACGCATCGCGTCGAGCATGATCGCTCGTCCGTGCCGCTCACTTCTCGCCTTTGCAAAGGCGTCCAGCTTCTCCCCCTGGATCTGGAGCACCGGCTTAATCCGCAGCACCGTCGCGATTGCCGCGGCGGCCGGGGTCACCCGTCCACCCCTTTTGAGGTATTTCAGCGTGTCGAGCATGATGTAGATGCTGGACTCAAACTTTACTTCCTCCAGAATCTCCTTGATCTCCTGTGCGGACCTGCCCGCCGCGGCGAGCGCCATCGCGTCGAGCACCGACTGCCGCTGGGTGACCGAGATGCGCTGATTGTTTACGACCACCACTCTGCCGTCGTAGTCCGCAGCAAGCGCCATCGCCGTGGGACAGGAGCCGGAGAGCCCACTCGACATCGGAATATGTACCAGCTCGTCATACTCCTCTAAAATCTTCTCCCACAGCTCAATCAGCTCGCCCGCCACCGGCTGTGAGGTGGAGATCTCAGCATCCCCCTGCAGCCGCTCATAGAACTCCGTCTGCGAGAGACTGATATCCTCATAAAAGGTCTTTCCGTCAATGATAAACGGCATCGGCAGCACAAAAACGCCGAGCGTTTTCGCCGCCTCCTGGGTAATGCCGCTGTTGCTGTCGGTCATAATTGCGACTCGCTTAGACATACGCTTCTCCTTCTCTTCTCTCCATCTCTAGATACCGCCGCAGCTCTTCAAATCCGCCCTGCGCAAACCGGGAGATATCCCGTCCCTCCCGGTTGATCACGCAGCCATCCAGCAAAAACACCTGCATTCCGACCGACTCCGCGACCATGTCCTCCTCCACATCGTTGCCCACCATCAGGCACCGCTCCGCCGGACAGCCGAGCTTTTTCTGCAGGTCCCGGTAGTACTCAGGGTTGGGTTTGCAGTAGCCGGTGTTTTCATAGGTGGTGTAGAGCGCAAAGTCGCCGGGATTCAGTCCCGCCCAGCGAATCCGGCTCTCAGTGGCGGTGGCGGGAAAGATCGGGTTGGTCGCCAGCGCGAGCCGGTAACCGCTCCGCTTCAGCGCCTCCACCGTCTCTTTCGCCTGCGGTGTAAAACCGCAGACCGGCGCCACCTGCTGGAACTCCACCCGGTAATACTCGTCAAACAGCGGCTTATCCCGGAGCACGCGCTCCCCGAGCAGCTCGGAGAAACGTTCCCAGAAAGCCTCTTCATTGGTGCGGCGCCCGTCGTTTCGCACCATTGCGGCCGTCCCGGCCCAGATCCCGTCGATCAGCTCCCGGGCGTCATATCCGTGCGGCGCGAGTTTTGCCGCCAGCTGTTTGAAATACGCCTCTGTAAAAACATCCTGGTCCATCGGCAGCAACGTGCCGTCCAGGTCGAACAGAATGCACTCGATCATCCCTTAAAAAAACCTCCGTCCACTCCCCCAAACGTAGGAAAGTACTTTTTAGTATATCTTTTTTCCCGATTCTCTGTCAAGAGAGCAAAAGATCAGCCCTCCCCCCTTTTGGAGTGACCGGTTAGCCTTTTCCGATGATTTCACCAACCGCCGAAAAAGCGCGTTGCGATCGGAGCCTGATCAGAAAGAGAGAAACCGAAATTTATGAGGGCAGGCGCAGCAAAAATAGGAATATTTTCTCTGATAAAAGCGCCAGCGGCACCTCTCCTACAAAGGATGTGGAATTTGGGAAAAATCAAACGAACTCAAAACGGAGGTACGGGGATTGAGCCAGCGGGTCAATCGTCTGTTTTTTAGAGAATTGTAGGAAATGTTTCTTTCTCTCAGCATCCCTGTCATTTTAGGACGCTTCACGAACCTTATGTATTTTCCCGCACGTGTGAGTCGCAACAGGGAATTTTTATATCTGCGCACATCCAACTGTTTTCATCGGAAAAGCTCTCTGCGTTTGAGAGCGAAGTACATCCTTGCACAGGCCTGCGCCTTGTATTCAGCGCATTCCCCCGCGGGGAGCTGTCGATCCATGGAACGCAACTCCCCGCAGGGGAATACAAATTGGCGCTACAATATTGCAACCAGCTTTTTGCACAGCGTCACAAGGTCATAGCGAATTCCTTCCCGGCTGCGCCAGCCCCGATCGCTCCATTCGTCCTGCGAAACGTCGTCCCCGCCATAGATCAATGCGCCGTATTCAAAACCTCTGAACTGTGAAACGGCAATACATCCCGCCTGTTCCATTTCTACAATCTTTGCGCCTTCCTCTTTTCTCCGCGCTATTCTGTCAGCAGTTTCTCTGAATATTGCATCTGTCGTCCAAGTCAATCCGCGAAGAAAGGGAATTGAGTTCTTCTCTAAATACCGGGTAATTTTTTCAGTCGTTTCGGGATTTGTAAAAATATACCTCGACGGCTCTATGTAATGGTAGGAAAATCCTTCGTCCCTAATCGCTCCTTCCACCACGAGAATCTGACCTACTTCGATGTTTTTATCGAGAACTCCGCCTCCGCCGCAGAACATCACCTTTGTAATCCCCATGGCGTTCAGCAAATCCAAATTTCCCGCGCAGGCCGGACAGCCCACCTGTCCCAATGTAATCAGGACATCGTCGTCTAAAAAGCGATAGATTAAAACCGGATTCTCACCGCGAATCGTTCTCTCAAGCGCAATGTTCCCCTTGCTTACCAGCCGCTCCATAACCTCAGGGAAAAAAGTAATGATTAACTTGTCCGTTTCAAACGGTCGGTCTACAAAAGAGGTCGGATTCAATTTTGCAACTCTGTTATCATCAAATTCAGAGATCGGATACTTACTTTTTGCAATCATACGCTTAACCTCCGTATATGGCTGTGCTTCTTTTGCGACGCAGTGCCATAAAGCAGCTTTACCTTCAAAGAATAAAAAACGCTCCGGTTCCGAAAGATAGATCTCAATAGATTTCCAAAAATTTGCTCACTGTTTTCATCAGAAATGGTCTGTCCATCCTGAAGGCCTCCGATTTCCGTTCGCCGTTATCGCTTGTAATCAGGTTTTTCCCTCATGGGATAGCGAGAGAGCACAAACACAAGCGCGCAAGACGACAACGTCGCACGCAATCCCTTCAAGCGTTTCGGAGGCTTTTATGAACCGCTATGCGCCCATGTTCCAGCCCGGGTTGCCGGGCAGTCGCCGTGTGTGAGCCGTCTCCTTCCGCTCGAGGCGACCGGCTGTCTCGATGGGACGACGGATTTTTCACTTTCCAATTTAAAAGGACGGGGAGAGCAGACGTCGCTCCCCGTCCGCTCTCTCCTACCCAATGACAAATGCGGTCTTTGTCGGCTCGTCCCAGCTCACCTGGTATCCGAGCGTCTCCGACAGAAAGCGCAGCGGTACCATCGTCTTCTCCCCGATCAGCTGCGCGGGCGCTATCATCTGTTCCGGCCGGCCGTTTACCAGACACTCCGCCTCGCCGATTTGGAACACGATCGTCTGTCCCTCTTTGGTGACGGTGGCCACTCCTTCGTCCCAGCTCACCTCCGCCCCCAGCTTTTCAAAGAAGAGACGGATCGGCACAAGCGAGCTGCCGCCGGCCGTCAGCACCGGCGCGGCCTCAAAGCCCAGCACCTCGCCATTTAGATTGAGATACATCGTCGTGTCAAACGCCGCGTCCGCATTCTCCGTCGAAGCCGCAAACCGCTCAAACCGGCAGTCAAAAATGAGTTCCCCCTCCCCGGGAATCACGCCGTCGAGCACCAGCAGCCGATCGGGCAGCACCGCGTCAAACCAGTAGATCCCGTCCCGGGAGAATGAGACGATGTTCTGCGTCTCAAAGTCGAAACTCGACTGCTTCCAGGACTTTTTATAGTAGAAGTAGTCGCCCGCCCGGCGCAGGTCTTGTACCTCGCGCCGCTCGTAATCCACAAGATACATTCCGCTCTCGTTCTTCCGCGCAACCGTCCCGCCGTCGAGCACCAACGCCTGATCTCCCGCGACCAGCGGCGCCGGATAGTGGAGCGGTTTCCAGTTTACAAAGTCGGTCGAGTAGAGTCCCTCTCCGGTCTGCGCGTAGTAGACGCCGTCATACTGCTCCAGCCGGTAGACGTAAGAGTTAAAATTGTAACTCTTTTGGATATGAAACCCTTCATCCAGCAGATACACCCGTCCTGTAAGACCGAGCGCCCAGGGGGTGGAGGGCTCGAATCCGTCGTCATATACGGCAAAGCGGAACAGATATCCCCCCTCGGCCTCCGTGATCTCATAGGCGTCCCAAACGCTTCCGAGCTGTGCCCTCGTCTCCTCGGGAAGCGTCTGCTCCTCCCAGTTCACTCCATCCTCCGAGCGGGAAAGCGTCCCGTCCGCAAAGCGCAGATAGCCGTCGCCGACCTTCTGTATCCCCGAGGGCAGCGGCTCCGCTGCCCACGCGGGCAGTTCGGTCCGAACCGCATACTCCACCGGCTGATCGGACACACTCACCGAGCAGGCGATCCCGCCGAAGCAGTTGGTCGGCAGAGTGAGCTCCAGGGTGAACCGCCGCGTCTCCCCCGGGGCGACCGGTATGCGCGCGAGCTTCTCCGCCCGGCTCTCGTTCCAGAGGTATCCCTTATTCTCTAAAAAAGCGCCCTCCGGCTGGAGCGTATCCGGGTTCAATAGCCGTCCCGCCTCATCGTAGAGCCCCACGATCAGATTCGCGCCGGTCTTCGCCGTAAACTCAAATACCCGCTCCGCATCCGCCTCATTGGTCACGGTAAAGTGATACCGCTCCCGCACCGCATAGTTCCCGAGACAGCAGGCGAGCGCGCTGTTCCGGTTGTCCGGTGACAGCCGGTAGTTCGGCTCAAAGGTCTCCGGCGCAAACGGCGCGCCGGGCTGATAGCTGTCCGCGTCGCTGTGGAACACATCGAATCGCCAGATGTTGTCCCGCCGCTCCTCCGGCACCGCCGGACCGTATTTTGAGAGTTTGCTGTCATCCGCATAGGTAAACGCCAGCATATCCGACTCCACAAGCTTGTCCTTTGACCAGTCGTCCGCCTGCGGGCTCAGATGAGTCGCCCAGGTGTCCACCACGTTCCCCTCCGGATAGTACTGGTTCCGAATCTTCACCGGCAGCGCCGTGTCGAGCGGCGTCTCGCCGTCCAATGTAAATTGCAGCTCAGTCGAGACGGAGGGCAGCGTGTCCGCCACACCCTTGATCTGCTTCTCCCAGACATATCGTCCCGGCGCGGCGTCCGACGCGCACTGGGAGCGGTCCCGCAGCGTCCCCGTGTGGGTCAGCGCGGCGATGTTCACATCCACCTCGCCGGACACGATCTCAAAATCCAGCAGAAAGCTGACGCACTGCATCAGATGCACCTGCGAGTAGTTCGAGACAAATTCGCTCATCCACCGGCTGTCGCCGCAGAGTTCAAACTCCACCGGCTCAAACCGGCGCGGAATATACTCCCTGCCCCCATCCCGCTGCCGGATCGGGAGCTGCCTGTAATCCGCCCAGGTACCGATGCAGTTCCACGCCTCGTCGTTTTTCGCCACCTCAAAGCCGACCGCCGTGATCCGCACGACCGCCCGCTCCTCCGCGTGAAACTCGAGGTCGACCTCGATGTCCTTCTCGGTGTAGTTCCCGTGTGAGGCAAAGACCGTATACCGGTCCGGCCCAAGTCCCGGATTCGACATCAGATAGGTCGGAGTCTCGTTGTCGGTGCTCGCGAGATGCTCCGGCAGAATCGCCTCCGGATTGTTGCAGTAAAGAAATTTTCCACCGCCGTCCGGAGCAAATATTACCTCGGGCAGCACCTCCTCAGCCGCCTTTCCGACTGTAACCGGCAGCAGGCATAACACGAGCAGCAGCGCAAGAATTCGTTTCATATTTCCCCTCCTACAACCTGATTTTCTCTAGTATAACACAATTTCAAAAAGATGTCATAAAAAAGGAAAAATGGCCGGAGACACTGTCTCCGGCCCTCTAGTCCTCCACTACAGGCAGTTCTTTGATCTCTTCGATCACTGTGGTTACCGTCCCATTTCCTCCGAGAGTATGGTACGCCTCGTACATTGACAGCACCGCCTCAAGTCCGTGATAGGTAATACTGCCCCGGCTCTTATAGTGCGCATGCGCTCCAATCAGCCGATCCCGCAAGAGGGACTGCATTCCAAGCTTTGTCGCCCGGTGATCCTCTATCTCGTCACGCACCCTCTTTGCAAGTCTCCGATAGGCCCAGGTGAATCCCGCGGCGAACGCCCCGAACAGGAGCTCGACCCAATTGTTCACAATCCACTCAAGCACCGAACGCTCCCGCCCGATCGAGCAGCACCAGCACTCTGAGCATCTCATCTGTAAGGCCAAGGCCCTCCTCAGTTCCTCTCAGGAAATTTTTATCCACGAGCTTCTGCACAGTCGCTCTCGCCCACTCCGGCATATTCTGATCGATATAGTGATAGATCATCTTGGGCTGTTCCAGTTTTGCGATCCGCGCAGACAGTTCCTCATACTGATCCACTGTCATTCCCCCTTTTGTAAACAGATAGTACTGGTTGATCTCCGCATCGGCGATCTCCCGCTTCACCGTAACGACGCCGTCTCTCGCAGTTGCCCATCTCTCTCTGCCGTACTGCGTATATTTGCCCGGATAGCAGTCCGGATCAAAAAAATAGAGCAGGTCTCCCTCCGCTCCGATCAGCAGAAAAAAATGTCCTCCTGTGGAGAATATCTTTTTGGGGCGGCCGCTCGTCCCACAGACTACAAGTCCCCCACCCCAGATGCACCGCTCCGCTCTTGTCACATCGTGTGTCTCCATAAAGGTGAGCCCATATTTTTTTGCAACTGCGGGGAACAGCGCGTTCGCCGTTCCCACTCCGTCGATTCGGTACCCGTTGCTTACTGAAAAATCTGCCATCTCAGGCGGCTCTACGATTACGTCCGCCAGACTCGATACCACACTTGCCGCACAGGCGATCCCACACCCAGCGCTCTTGACGGTCTCCGTGTGCGGCGGCTCTGCCGAGTAGCGGATATCCGCCCATCTCGGGTCTCTTTGCGAATAGTAAATCATTCTCTCTTCCCCGCCTGTTTCAAAAGCTGATCTCCGTAGACGCTCGCTCCGGCGCAGAGCACCCCCTGTACCACCGATGTAAAAACAGCGAGCAGAATTTCATGCCAGGACAAAAGCTCCGATGTGGAAAAAGTCCAGATCGCCGCCAGCAGGATTCCCGCCGCGCCGAGCAGCAGCGGAATCCACCGGTCCGCGATCTGCGAACGCTTGAGCCCCGTCCCGATCAGATAGAGCACCGGCACCAGTGCCAGTAGCTCCGGTCGAATGTAGTCCATTCTTCTCCCTCCTTCGTCACACCGTCTCCACTCTCAGAGAGCCTCCGCTCAGATAGAGTACCTGAATCCGGTCATTGGTATCTCTGCAGATGTAACAATTTCTAAATTTATCCAGATCCTTCGGATTGTAGATCGCATCCACATTTTTAAAATTGGTGTTATTCACATTATTTGCGACCGTCACATAGGTCATTGACGGCTGAAACACGTTTCCAGAGCAGTTCGACTCAAAACTGTTGTGCGAACAGTAGTGTCCCAACGTATTGGAAAAGCAGTAACTTCCAAAGCGGTTTCCATGACTCAGATAGCCGAGATTGTTCTCATGGCAGTAGCTGTCCATCACAATAGAATAGCACTCGTCGCCAAAATAGTTATTGTAGCAGTTGACACCGAGGTTATTGCTGTGACAATAGGCCCCAAAAATATTGTTATAGCACTTTGACTGGAAGGTATTCAGCCCGGAAAACGCCCCAAAGATATTGTTAAAGCAGTTGGGTCCGATATTCTGATGGCCGCAGTCGGTATCGAGTGTATTGTTCATAAAGCCCTGTGCAAACGAGGCGTAGAGACAGTTGTTCCCGATCGTGTTGTTGACAAATGCGTCAAGCGCATTGATATCGTGCGGAGCCGCGGCATAGCTGGTAAATTTGAACACGTTGTTCGCCCCGCCGAGTAGCGACGCGTCCTTCTCCTTTGTGGGCGGTTCGCCGATACTGATATTGTAGCAGTAGCGGGAGCCCTCCTCTCCGTTCAGATCGAAGGTGTAATACTCCTTCACCTCCGTTTTGTCATATTTCAGATTGAGCGCCGGAATGGACTTTGCAAAGAACCAGTTATTCGCATAGTCCTCCACCACCTTCACAAAGTAGTTCTTGGGCGGATCAGCCGTAGTCAGCGACAGATCGGGCGTCCCTCCCTTGATCGCTTTATAGATGTCCTCCCCAATTACATAGTAGGCAAACTTCGTCACAGCTCCGCCGGTGTTAAAATCATATGTCTCCATTCCCTCGGTTGAAACGCGGAAGCGCGGCCACTTCTGGGTTCTCCAATCCCCGGGGCAATCAATATTGAGCGTCCGGTCATACCGGCGGAGGATAAGCCCCTTTCGGCTTGTCTTTGTCTCCTCGTGCTCAGTCTCACAGTTACGAAAGTCATAGGTCACAAGATCCTGCGGGAAGGAGAGACTGTAGGCCGTCCTGTCAAATGTATTGGCCGAAACCGCAGTCAGAATCAGCTTTTCCGTCACCCCGGAGGACTTCACAACTTTGGTATAGGGCTGAAAATAGACGGTCATATAGTCCGAGAGAATATATCGCTTCCCCACAATCAGCGCCGAACTGTCGGCAAGCGCTCTCAGCTCCTCATAGGTTTTTTCCTCAAGATTGGTTCCAAGCTCGAGCGCCGTAAGCGCCTCCTCAACGGTAGCTCCCCCCGGTCGTACCGTCGCTGTCGATACGCCTGCGGGACGGTATACATTCCCGTCCTTATCCTCGATCTGCATCGTATACTTTACCATTTTTCTTCCCCCTTTAATCCGTTGTCGTTCCAATGATTTTCAAGTAGATGACATTCTCTTTTCGTTGCGGTGCCGGGACGTCTGAGCCCTCCGGAATCACAGCAACCGACTTCGTTCCCGCAACCTTCTCGGCAAAAACGTCACATCTGGTTTTCAGCGCATCATGTCCCTCTCTGAGCTCCTGAACTGTACCCGCAAGCGTCGTATCCGCCTCGGTAAGCGTCCCCACCGCAGTATCCAGCTTGTCCCAGTTGTCGTTGAGCATCAGGTCGATGTTGAATGTCAGATCCCCGTCCGTGGCGGGGTTTACCTTGTAGAGATTTAATTTTTCGGTATTCGATGGCATAGTTATCTCCCTCCTGCAAATTGATAGAGCTTCTCCGTCTCCAGCTCTCGTATCGTTTTCTTCGCGTGAATCTCCCGGATCAGATAGTAGGCGTATTCAAAAGAGTAGCCCAGATGGGCGGGCTTCAGCTCCTCAACGGCCGCCGACACATCGTCCATATTGGACGGCACGCCCTTATCTCCGTTGAACCGAATCACAAAATGATAGCATTCGGGCTCCTCCAGCACCTCCACCTTGCCGTTTGTAAAGCTGTCGACCGCATTTTTAATCATCGCGGCGGTCGTTGTGCCCTGTCCGCGCAGCTTGCTCCGGATTCTCGTCTTCCGAAATTCCAGATCCTTCGAGGCATCCGTCGGTATTCCGAGCATCTCCTCCCAGAGAAGAAGGCCGTAATCCGCGTCGGCCGTCTCCACAATGAGCTGGCGCAGCAGCGACTCATAGCGCTCCCAGAGCAGCTGTATCTCCGGCTCAAATGCGTCCTGGAAGGCCCCCATCTCCACACATCCCACATAGTAGTGCGGCAGCAGTCCTTTGAGGTCAACCGGCATGTTCGCTCACCTCCAGCGCCCCGAGCACAGCGATTTCATCCGCTCCAAGGGGTATGTTCTCCGCCTTCCCATTTAAAGTGAGCGAGGTAAAATCCTCCACCCCCTCAATGTCGAGCAGCATATAGGCGAGCCGGTTGATCAGCACCTCGCTTCGCTCAAAGATCGAGCTGCGAAAATACTCCTCGATCTCTCTTTGAAAGACCTCCTTGATTTCCGTGAGCAACATGCTCCCACTCAACTTCAAATCACAGGCGATATCGATCTGTTTGCCCGTCGCGGCGACCACCTGGACATCCGCACCGATCGGCCGGTTCTGCTCAATGTGTTCCTTGCAGGCAGCCACAGAACTCGCGCCTGCGGGTTTTCCGTCCTGCCCGGCCAGCACCACTTTGACAGTGCCGGGCCCGTTCGCCAGCGGAAACACCTTCGCCTTTCCGATGCCGCTCACCTCGCTCGCCCACTGCTGGTAGTGGAACGCATTTCCGCTCGTCGCGGGCTTCTGTAAAAAGTCGTAGAGCCGCTTACAGAGCGCCTCATCCGTCTCCGGATCCGAGCCACCTTCCGCTCTCCCGTTTTGGAAGGAGTCAAGCCCCGTTGTGCTCGTGAGCTGTCGGGTGATCTCGCCCTCACCGATGTTATAAGCTTCACCGACCTCGTCCGCGATCAGTCTCCCCGACCCGGTTCCCTCGGTGATTACCACATCATCCTCCAGGATAAACTCCAGGCTCTCCTCGGTTAAAAACACCTTGCCCTTCGGGACGAGCGTCCCGTCCTCCCCGGTGAACATTACCGTACAATAGGCCTTCGTCCCCGGTTTTCTGGTAATACCGTAGTCCTTACAGCGCAGCTCGAGATACTCCCCCGACGTCTCGTCCACAAAGGCGATCGGAATTACCGCCCCCAGCGCCTCATACATCTTAAAGAGCTCCAGCGCGGTGGGACCGATCACATCGTCCGCAAAGCTGCCTTCGCGTGTGTCGATCACCCCCTCCAGCCGTTCTTTCACCCTGCCCTTAATGAGTTCAGGGCTGATATTCTCATACATGCAGTTCTCCTCCTATCTCCAGTTCTCCGTATAGCGTGATTACCTTGCAGTGGATCTTAAGTTGATCCCCCTCGAAATCCACCGATGTGTCAGTGACCTCTGTGATATAGGGATTTGGGAGCAGGCACTCTTTTACATACCGCACAGCCGTCACCCGCTTGAGCTGCTCGGAATACTGTTTTCCGATCAGCGTCAAAACCTCGCAGCCGTAGTCGTGCGTATAGATCTCAAGCCGTCCCCGCTCCACCTGGAGCGCCTTCCAGGCCCACACCAGTACAGCCTCCTTTCCCGTCACAATCACCGGCGCCCCGTTTTGAAACACCGGGCGGTTCTCCCTGTAGTTCCAGGCCACCTCACGGTAGAGCGGCAAGTTCTCCTTCTGCCCCACCGCCGGCTGAATGATTGGAAACAATGTCATCTGTCCACCACCTTACACAGCAAAATAAATTTCTGATTGTCTGAAAACGGGAGCAGCACCACGCTGTCTCCACGCTCAAATGTGACGTCTGGATTCACCGATAGCTCCTCGCTCTCGAGCTCAATCCCGGAGGTCTCCACCGTCAGCGGACTCATCCGCTTGACCGTCCCCAGCCGGAAACTGTTTCCCATCCGCTCGTCCATGTCTTTCCTCAGACTGTTGATAAATGCGCAGTACGGATTCTCCTCCATCTTCTCACCTCCTACTTCTTGTCGGGCAGCTCGCCGACCTCTTTCTTGTCCATAATGTTCCTAAAATTGAGCACCAGCCGGTTGGTATAGGTACCGTTCTTCCAGATATGGGTATCCGAGTCGATATAAAAGAGGCCGTAGAGCCCGGTAAATCCCTCGTGCACCACCACGGTCCCCCCTGTGATGAGCGAGGTGTCCCCCAGATTGGTGATCGACACCTTCTGGTCAATCCCGTTCTCATCGAGCAGCTTCTGCGCCTCTTTTTCCGCCTCTTTCTTATCATCCGTCTGCTTGACGATGCTCTGCAACACGCCGAACTGCCGGATCTGCTCGTCTTTTGTGAGCGTCTTTACCACCGCGTCTTTCTCGTTGTAAATGAGGACCTTATTCACCATGTTCTGAATGCTCTCGGTGCAGGAGACTGTCAGCAGATTGGAGCCGTTTTCAATCACCAGCGTATCGCCGCCCGCTCTCTTCTCCCGCACGCAGAATTTGACCCCCTCGAACCGCGCGATATACTTCTTCTCTCCTCCCGCGAGATTGTAGGCGGTCATCACGATGTCGTAGAGCGAGCTACCCAGGAAGTTGCGCGAGAATTTTTCCCCCGGCGCCGCAAGCTCCCCGATATCGATGCCGAAGTCCTTACAGATCCGGCGCGCCACCGCGTCGGCCGTCTGATTTTTGAATTTATAGGAGGCGAGATTCCGCCTCATATAAAAGCCCCGGTCAAAACAGGTGACGTTGATCGCCGAAGCGCTGCTCCCCTTCTGCCGCGTGATCACAAAGCCGTCGAAGAGTGTCCGCCCTTCGTCGAGCAGCACCACACTGTTGCCGAGCTCGCAGCTCACCCGCGGCAGATAGCCGTCGGTCGCCGACGACGCAAGGCCAAACTCCAGCGTGCGCGCGCACTGCTGGTAGTCCCCCGAGAGGGTGATCGTTGTCACAAGCGACGTAATATCAAACACGCCCTCTCCGTTTGCAATATGCAGCTGAACCATATCTCCACCCCTCCTACAGCATCTCAACCGGCGGAATTTTCAGCGTATGACCGGTGATAATGAGGTTCGGATTTTTGATGCCGTTATACGCCGCAAGCTTCGGATAGAGTGTCGGCTTTCCGTAGTATTTGCGGCAGATCGACCAGAGCGAGTCGCCGCTTTTGATCGTGTAGTGGATCACATCGGTCTGCGGCGCCGCGTCGGTGCGCGCGTCGTTCTGGGTGCCGGTGTCGAGCTTCACCGGCAACGGCTGGCGGTACTCCCGCAGCGTCACGGTGGCGTAGACGTCGTTTGAGCCGTCGCGCTCCCCGTAACTGATGTTCTCCACCAGTACCATAAGATCGATCCCGGTATCCGAGACCACAAAGTGCAGCACCGTCCGGTTTTCAATCCACCGTTTAAACCGCTCCACATATCCGTAGGCCCAGCCGTACTCCGTGTCACTGGTCACAAAGGGATAGTACTGGTTCGGGAACATCAGCTCCAACCGGATGGTCGCGAGCGTCCCGCCGCCCGCGAGGTTCAGCTCCCCCACGGCGTTCAGCTGCATCGTCTCAACGCCCATCCCCTTACTCACCGTGAAACTCGGCGGCGTCACCGGCATGACCACGTCAAATGAGAGCGACGGGTCAAGAAAAATAATTTTCCGAAGTATAGCAATTCCCCCTTTACTTTTCATGAAAGAAAAGAGCAACCCAAGCTGCACCTGGATTGCTCAAAATTTGTATTCTTTATATATTACATTTTTGTATTTTTTAAAAATACATATATAGAAAAGAGCAATCTTGCATCACACAAGCGTACTCTCCAATCAAAATGATTCAGCTTTGGCGCTGAGAGACAACTAAGCTCCAAGTATCAGCGCCTCTCCACAGATGATACGGGCAACTTCCATCTCTCCTTGCCATTCTGTACCGGGCGCTACCGATTTTCTTTCGAAAAATACATATGTATACAAAAAGCAACCTTATGTAATACAAAGTTGCTTTTTCTTAAAAGTTTTCCCCCAGCTCTTTTCGATTTTCTGTAGGAGTAAAAACCATTGTAATATGATTCCCTTTTCTTTCCGCATGGTAGACAATGCCTTCACCCTGTATATCTTTCACTTCGCCATCCGAAAACTCAAACATATACAGTTTTTCATCTACGTCAAATTGATCCGGCAAAGCTGTCCTCGGCGAATGCCAATCTCTGTTCAGTAAATACGCTACATCTTCCCCATAAACCGCTATATTTGGCTTGATAAATATCAACTCTGTTCTTCTAATATCGCCGGCTAATTTCACACAATAAATTTTCCCCTCCGCGCAAAATACCTCCAGAGTAACTCCTCCATTTTTTGCGGTATATTTCTCGATTCCCTCAATTTCTTTTTTCCGAAATTCTAAAGGCTCCTGTTCCCCCTTAAAATCTTCCAAATCTTTCAGACCCTCTACTCTAAATACTCTCTCTTTTTCAAGACCTTCTTCCAATTGTTCCACGGTTATACCAAAATCGTTTCCATCTTCAGGCATTGGTACCTTTTCTGCACACCCCGTCAGAGAAACTGCAACACATAGCCACAGCAATACTAGCTTCAGAACTTGTTTCATGCTATCACTCCCTATTCCAAATGCTTAAGGGTATTATACCGTCTTTTTGTGTTTGTTTCTACTTCATTTCCCCCAAAAGCTATACTGCACACGTATATAAAAAGCAACCTTGCACACTACAAGGTTGCTTTTTATCACTCTTAAACACTAATTCTGAACGTCCGGCGGAGTAATGGTAAGCGTAGAAGTATCCCCTATCCGCTGATACTCAAAATGAACACCTGACTTTGCACCTTTTACGCTCTTTTTTTCACCTTTTTTCAGAGCAAGTTTATTGTAATATTCTCCCTCAAAAATTCCTTCATCTTCTCCAAAAACCTTAGCCGCAGCTAATCCATAATATGTAAAATTGTCCATTTTTTCACTAAATATCGCTTTTCTCTTAGAATCTTCAGAAATCCTAATACAGTAAACCTTACCATTCTGACAGAAAAATTCAAATTTTACTCCATCATTTTCCGTGCCGACCAACTCAATGCCCTGCTCAAGCTCCGACTTCTTATCACTGCCAAACTCCCATTTTTCCAAATACGGAGCGATGTCTTCAATTCCAGCAAAAGGTATCTGCTCTGTCCTTTCTACATAAAGGATAAAAGAAAAAATCGAATTTGATAATTCGCTATCAAATGCTGACTTGAATTCTTCAGAAGTCATTGAAAAATAAACCGGGGGATTGCTCGGCATCGGGGTCTGCAACTCTTCTTTCGGAGCACAACCTGTAAAGCAAAAAATACAGCACAACATTGTCAGCAGTAAAAATTTTCTTTTCATATCATACAATCCCCTTCTCTTTTGATATGAAGATAGTATACCACCTCTCCATGTTTGTTTCTACTCCGTTTCCCCAAAAGCTATACTACACACATATACAAGAAGCAACCTTGTGCACTACAAGGTTGCTTTTCCCTTTATTCAGCGAACTTAAACTCCTGATCTTCCAATTCGTTCCGGTTTTCACTTGGGGTAAACACCATCGTGACCTTATCCCCTTTTCGTTCCCCGTGAAAAACGATCCCACTTCCTTTCAAGTCCTTCGTCTCTCCATCTGAAAAATCAAACATACGCGCTTCCTCCCCAAAAGGCATCGGGTCGGTCTGCTGTATCGCTGGGGTGTTCCTTTCCCTCATTAGAGTATATTCTGCATATATCCCATAACATTTTACATCTGGGTTTACATCGTGAAACGTCTTTTTTGTAACATCTCCCGACACTCTCACGCAATAGACATTTCCGTCCTTGCAGAACGCTTCCACCTTCGCCCCGTCGCTCTTCGCCGTGTATTTTTGAATCCCATCCATCTCTTTTTCCCGAAATTCCAGCTTTCCTCCCTCTGGATCAGGGATAAAACCATATATGACACCAATTTTGATTCGGGACCCTTCCATATATGCCTCAAACTGTTCCATCGTGAGGCCGAAGTCCCCCGCCGCGGTAGGCTGCGGAATTTCCTCGGCACATCCTGAGAGAGGGAACACAACCAGCGCCAAAACCAGAAATACGACAGATAACCGTTTCATTCTCACCACTCCTTTTCCAGTATAAGGATATGATAGCACAATTCTATCATTTTTGCTACTGTCTGAGCCATTTAAAATATTTCTCATTAGAGACCATCCTTTTTACTTTCAAAACTCATGGTAACACCATCATGCAGCGGCAAATGATTTTTAAACTATGCTCCCTTCTTCAAACAGTCTCTGAGCCAAAACTAATTTTTAGAACTTCTATTCGCGCCACTTTATGCGGCCTTTTTAGAGGGGAATTCCCTGCGGAGTTACCTGATATGTGGCAGCAAGCGCAACCAGCATTTCATCCACTACCTTTTGGACAGTCGCCTTATCCATAACCTCCATTTTAGATACATTCAGATTCGCGTTGTAGTGCATCGTCTGACTGGTCGGCTGCGACTCTGTCTTTTGCTGTATCTCCGGTGAGACATAGGCGGGTTGAGCGGTGGACGTAAGTCCTAACTGATAGGGAAGTGTCCTTTTCGCCAACTCATCCGGTAGAATATAGAGACCCGCCTGTGTGTTTTCTTTTCCTGAACCGATCCCGTCAGCGCTTTCACCCACTGCCGGATAATTGAAAGCGGGCCCGTCCTGCTCCTCCAGATACCGCTGCAAAAAATAGCCGCCGGTGGGGGCCATCTTACCGTCATAGGGGGTGGAATCCACCCACTCCTGGCTCGCTTTTTCGGCCCAGTCTTTCATAGTCCATTTTTCCTGACCCTCTAAGCCAAGATAGGGAATCTTAAAATTATCAAGGAGCCAATCACCGTGACGTTTCGCATCCTCCTGGCCCCATGTGCTGAACTCATTCTGATAATCGTAGAGCGAACGATTAAAATCCCAGACATATTCCGCACTGATTCCTTTAAACGTGTTGAGGTCCATATTCCTCTTTTCACGCGCTGCATCTGTTCTTTCATAATATACGTCTGCATTTGCCATTCCGGTAGTAAAGCGTTCCTCCACTACATAGCTGTCTCCAGCCTCTAAGCTCTTTTTAAAAAACGGATCTTGCAAGACATCTTCCAGTGCGGCTACTTCTGCAAACATTTTCGCTTTAACATCATGTCCAGCATTTTTCCCGATCAGTCCATATATTTTTTCCAGGGGTTCCTGGTTTTCTTGAATAAACGAAATCTTTCTGTCTAAACCAGCTTCGACCTCATTGTTATATTCCTCTCCAGCTATCAGATCAAGACCAGATTCCAAGTTATTTAATTGATCGAACTTACTCTGTACACCTTCATTCATCGCAAGCGCTGAACCTTTTGCCACTCGCTGTTGTTTTGTATTCTGCGCGGCATTATAACGCCCACTTACAATTTCTCGAAAAGCAGCATTCTTTTTCTCTGCCTCATTTATCTCTTGATCTATTCCACTTCCTATCGTTTTCCCTAAAAGGCTGCCTATTGTTTGACCAATTACAGCTCCAATCGGACCTCCAGCTGCACTTCCTATTAATTTACCAGCTACGCCGCCTATTGTTTCACCGACCACAGAGGCATCAGATTTTAAACCGGAACCTCCACTATTTCCTGAACTATGGTAATTCGCTCCACTGTTTCTTATTCCAAACGTTCCAGTCTCTGTTAAGCCCAAATTCCCCAAATTCGGTTTATTGAGCTTAGAATA
>CAJFTX010000089.1 GCA_904420075.1 uncultured Clostridia bacterium
CGGGGAGAGCTCCTCGATTTTGGAACCGACGAGCCCTGTGCGGCGCGAGAGCTCCGCAAAGCGGTCGTTGGTCCAGAGAATTTCACCGGTTTTGCGCAGGATGGTGACGGGGAGCGGAATATCGAGCAGTGAGCGACGGGAGGCGAGCTTCATATCGTCGAGCAGATTGTCGAGATATTTGGACACGCGCAGCCCGCGCCGCAGAGAGAGCCCGAAATAAAAGATCAAAATCAGGATGAACATGAGCGCAGCACCGACGGCGAGCCGCCCGTCGATCACCGCGAAGATCAGGGCGAGCACGAGCGCCGACACGAGCAGTGCGAGCAGCCCGGAGCTGCCGGGAATTTTGAGTTTGTTCTGCATGGTAGAGCCCCCTTTATTCAGCGGTCTGCCGCAGCGAGGTGAAAGTGTCGACCACGCCGAAGATACCCGCGATCACTGCGACGGCCTCTATGGGAAAGAGGAGCAGCAGCAAAAGAATGAGTAGATAGTAGAGTCCCGGGCCGCGTCCGGAATCACGACGGCGGGCGAGCAGAAAGCTGACAAACCCGAGGCCCTGCAGCATGAGCGCAGGAGTGAGCACATAACAGAGATTCCGTCCGAAGATTCCGAGCCGCCCGCCGAAAAAAGAGAGCAGCAGCGAGAGCGAGAAGAGCACTGCGCCGGGTTTGGACACCTTGTAGTTGGAGACGTCGCGCAGAGTGCGGTCTCCGGTGCGGAGAGAGGCGGCGAAACGCGCGATGAAGAGACAGAAAAAAGCGAGAACCGACGACACCGCGGCAAATAGACCCACAAAACACTGGTCAAAGAAAGCGCGGGCCGCGGTCAACATCTCCTCAAGTGCGGGCGCCATCAGCGCGCTCTGACCCTGGGAGAGTCCGGAGAGATAGAGCTCCTTGTAATTCTCGCAGAGTCCGGCCATCCAGTCACCGAGGAAGCCGGAGATTGCGTGCGGAGTGAGCGCTCCGCGGGAGAGAACCGTGGCGGTACAGACCGCCGCGCAGATCAGCAGGAAAAAATAGCCCGAGAGGAGCAGTGCCGAACGCTTCCATCCCCATCTCCGGCGGAGAAAGAGGCGGGAGAGCAGTCCCCCCGGCAGTAAAACAAGCAGCACGGCGCAGGAGAAAAACAGATGTCCGCTGAGCAGTCCACCGGCGAGCAGCGCGGCCGGAAAGATCGCGGAGAGCCCGAGCGGGTCAAGCTGGCAGACGGCGCAATAGAGCAGACAGGGAATGAGCAGCAGAAAGAGCGTCGGGCTTTCCGACAAGAATGGGAGGGCCAGCCCCAGAAAGCCGAGCAGAAGATTGAGAAAGATGGAAGCACCTTTTTTGCTTGAATTCATAGAAGTAAATCTCCTATCGGACGGGAGTGTAAGCGGAAAAGCGGCGCCCCGCTGCCGAAGAGGCAAAACGAGACCCGCGGATGAGAAAAAGATAGCTGCTTAGATGAATAGATATTGATAATCTATTATAGCAAAGAAATGCGGATTTGAAAAGGAATATTATGGCGAAAAGAGAGGACGCACCATTGGCGCGCCCTCTCTTTTTGCGAAGGAATATTGAAAACTTAGTATGCGACGCCGTAGGCGATCATCGCGTCGGCGACCTTGTTGAAGCCGGCGATATTCGCACCCTTGACCAGGTCTCCCTTGAAACCATAGGCCTCAGCTGCGGCGGAGGCGTTCTTATAGATATCCGCCATGATCTGCTGCAGCTTCGCATCGACCTCTTCGAAGGTCCAGCTGAGTCTCGCGCTGTTCTGACTCATCTCAAGACCGGAGGTCGCAACGCCGCCCGCATTTGCGGCTTTCGCCGGGCCAAAGAGCACGCCGTTCTGCTGGAGGTAGTGCACGGCGTCCGGAGTAGAGGGCATATTCGCACCCTCGGCGACCAGCTTGACCCCGTTTTTCACAAGTACTTTTGCGGACTCGCCGTCCAGCTCGTTCTGGGTGGCGCAGGGGAGCGCGACATCGCACGGGATTGTCCAGATGCCTCTGCACCCCTCGGTAAAGGTACAGGTGGAAACCGCGTCGGCATAGTCTTTGACACGGCCGCGCTTCACCTCTTTGATCTCACGGATGCGTGCGAAATCGATGCCGTTCGGATCGTAGATATAGCCCTGAGAGTCGCTCATCGCGACGACCTTCGCGCCGAACTGATTCGCCTTCTGCAGCGCGTAGAGCGCGACGTTGCCCGAACCGGAGATCACAGCAGTTTTTCCCTCGAGCGAGTCACCGTGATCCTTCAGCATCTCGTTTACAAAGTAGAGCAGGCCGTAACCGGTCGCCTCGGTGCGGCAGAGCGAGCCGCCGTAGGTGAGCCCCTTGCCGGTCAGTACGCCGGTGTGCTCGTTGCGCAGTCTCTTGTACTGGCCGTACATATAGCCGATCTCGCGGCCGCCGACACCGATATCGCCCGCCGGGACATCGGTATCCGCGCCGATGTGCTTGCACAGCTCGGTCATGAAGCTCTGACAGAAGCGCATGATCTCGCCGTCGCTCTTGCCCTTGGGATCGAAGTCGGAACCGCCCTTGCCGCCGCCCATCGGCAGACCGGTCAGCGAATTCTTGAAGATCTGCTCAAAGCCGAGGAACTTGATGATCGAGGCGTTGACCGACGGATGGAAGCGCAGGCCGCCCTTGTACGGGCCGATCGCCGAGTTGAACTGGACGCGGTAACCGCGGTTGACCTGAACAACGCCCTTGTCGTCCACCCAGGAGACACGGAACTGGATTACACGCTCCGGCTCGACGATGCGCTGCATGATACCGTTCTGCTCAATCTCCGGACGCGCCTCGACGACGCACTCGAGACTCTCGAGCACCTCGAGAACCGCCTGAAGATACTCGGGCTGGTCGGGATTACGCTTTTTGGTCTCATCATAGACCGAGAGAAGATAAGAATTTTTGAGCATTGGTATAGCCATCCTTTCTAAATAATTCAAATCGATGAGCTCTTACTGATATCTATTGTACTGAAAAATCGGAAAAATGCAATATCTATTTTATAAACTTTCAAAAAATACAAAAAATAAATTTTATGCACATTGATAAAAATGAATATAAATATGTAAATATCGCGTAAATGAGCGGAGGACAGAGAGAGGAGGAATTGCAAGTTTTATTTTAATGTGTGGCGTTTTTGGAGAGGATTGCCGGAGGACGGAACAGGGTGGTAAAATAAAAAAGGGGGGATGCAGATGGGACAGGAGAGTTTGGAGCTTGTGCTGCCGGGGCTGACGGTGATCGCCGGAGACGGCCTGGAGAACAGCTCGTTTCGCTCGCCGGGAAATATACACCGGCACCCGTTTTGGGAGGTGCATTTTATCCGGGCGGGCCGGAGCGAGCTTGTCGCGGAGGGGGAGCGGAGGGTTCTGGAATCGGGAGAGCTGCTGGTGATTCCGCCGGAGACGCCGCACGCCCTTCTGCCGCTCGAGAAAGGAGCGCGCCGGAGCGCGTTTCTGGCAGCGCCGCGGGCCGGAGCTGCGCTCTTCGGCGAGCTCTTCGCGGTGGAGACCGTACGGATTCTAAAGGACGACTTCGGAGGCGGAGTGAGAGCGGAGGAGCTGCGGCGGGAGCTCGTGTCGGGAAAACCGTATGGAAAACTGCGCGCGCGCGCACTCTGCGAACTGCTTGTAATTGACCTCTGCCGGACGCTGGGAGGGACACGGCGGGAACCGGGCGCGGAGCGGAGCGAGCGGGGGATGATCGAGGACTACATCCACGGGGAGCACGCCTGCCGGGAGGGAATTGGGGGGCTTGCACGGCGGCTTGGCATGAGTGAGCGAAATACGTCGCGGCGGGTGCGAATGATATATGGGAGAAATTTCCGGGAACTGCTGCTCGAACAGCGGATGAGTATGGCGCGACTCTATCTGGAACAGGGACTAAGTGTTGCGCAGACGGCGGAACGGCTCGGATATGCGGAAAAGAGCGCTTTCTGTCATGCGTTCCGTCGCTTCTTCGGGGAGACACCTGGAAAAGTTGCGAGAAGCGGACAGAAAGAGTGACAATTTGGCCTCGGAGAGGATTGGCCGGGAGGGCGCTGAATGATATACTGACCTCGTAAGCGGATAAGAAACCGGAGGCTTCGACCGCACAGGAGCCCACCTGCTTGGAAAGCTTTGGAGACGGCGTCTGCCGCCGGAATTTTGGGGAGCCGCTTCGCGAAGCGCTGAAGTATTGGGGATTCAAGTGATTTAAGAGGATGCCAAAACACAAAAGCCAGGGGCGCGCTTGACGTCCGCGTCTTTTGTGCTCTTGCTTTTCTAGTGGAACTGGAGGAGAGTCTGTGAGAGTACATGTTGCGATTGCGCACACGCCGGAGCTGCTGGAGCTGCTGCGGCGCGCGGGGGCGGATACGCTCACCGCTGAACTGCCGGAGAATTTAGGGGACTATTTGCTGCCGGAGGAGGTCGCGGAGGAGACCGAGGTGCTCTTCTGCGAGCTGCCGCCGCGCAACATCCGGGAGATGAAAAAGCTGAGGTTGATCCAGATCTCCTCGACCGGGTACTCCCAGCTTTTTGATTTGGGACTTGTGGAGCGCGGGGTGCGCGCCTGCAACGGGCGGGGTGAATTTGACTGTCCGATCGCCGAGTGGACGGCGGCGATGCTGGTAAACTTGAACCGTGATCTGCGCTCGATGCTCCGCAACGCGGAGGCCGGAATCTGGGACAGAGACGCGCGGTTTCAGACCGAGCTGCGGGGGAAGACGCTCGGCTTTTTCGGCTATGGGTCGCTCGCGAGAGAGTCGGCGCGGCTTGCGAAGGCGATGGGGATGCGTATCTACGCCTACGACCGCGAACGGGCGGATTTTACAGGGAGGCACTACTACAGCGTACCGGGGACGGGAGATCCGCGCTGCGAGCTGCCCGACCGGTTCTTTCTGCCGGGGGAGGAGCGGGCCTTTTTGGAGACGCTCGACTTTCTGGCGGTGGCGGTGCCGCTGACCAAGCGGACTGAGGGGATCATCACCGAGAAGATGCTGCGGATGCTGCCGCGGGGAGCCTGCCTGTTGAACTTCGCGCGGGGACCGCTCATCGAGGAGGAGGGGCTGCTCGCGGTGTTGCGGGACGGACACCTCGGCGGTGCTGCGCTCGACGCGCACTACCGCTATCCGTTGCCGGCGGATCACCCGCTCTGGCGATTCCCGAACGTGATTTTAACGCCACACATCTCGGGCTCGACTCTATCGACTAATTTTCTGCCGCGGATCTACGACATCTGCGCGCAGAACCTGCGCCGGTATGCGGCGGGAGAGCCGCTGCTCAACGAGCTCACGCCTGCCCAGCTCGCGGGGGAATAGGAGACTGATATGAAGATTACGGCTGTCAAGACGGTGCTTTTGACCGGGCCCTGTACGAATGACCCCTATCTCTCTGAGGCGAGAAAACGCCGGAGCGCCGCCTTTGTCGAGATTTTGACCGATACGGAGATCACAGGACTCGGCGAGACCTATGCGGGCTATTTTATTCCCGAGATCGTGCCGGAGATTGTGCGTTTTTTTGAGCCGATTCTGGTCGGACAGAACCCCGAGGAGATCGATCTGCTCTGGCGGCGGATGTACCACTGCGGGAATTTCTGGTGCCGTACGGGGGTAGGGCTGCAGGTGCTCTCGGCGATTGAGGCGGCGCTCTGGGACATCCGGGGCAAGTGTGAGCGGCTGCCGGTCTACCGGCTGCTCTCCGAGGTCCGGCGGGAGAGCCTGCCCTGCTATGCGACGGGCGGACCTGCGAACTATCCGCTCGAGAAGCTCTACCGGAAGCTTGAGTACTACCGCTCGCTCGGCTTTACGGCGGCAAAGATCGGGGCGGGACAGTTTGAAGAGGGGAGGACGCGCACCTCGCGGATACCGGAGAAGGCGGCCGAGATCGAGTATGAGAAGGTGACCGCGATCCGGCGGCGGTTCGGCGGGGAGTTTACGCTGATGCTGGACGGCCACATGGGAAACTGGCCGGACTTCGACACGGTGTGGACGCTGCCTGTGGCGCGCGCGGTGATGACGGCGCTTGCGGGGAGCGGGCTGCTCTTTTTTGAGGAGCCGCTCCATTACAACGACCGGGAGGGCTACCGCGCGCTCCGCGCGGAGAGCCCGGTACCGATTGCCGGCGGGGAGGCGCTGGCGGGGGAAGCGGAGTGGGAGCCCTACTACGACGGCTGCTTCGAGATCGGGCAGCCGGACGCCGCCTATGTCGGCGGACTCTCCCAATTTTTGCGGATTGCGTGCTCGCTCGACCGGCGGGGCAGCCGGATTGCGACTCACTCCTGGGCCGCGGGCGGCGGTTTTATGCAGAACGTCCACGCGGGTTTTGCCGCGCCGAACACAGAAATTCTGGAGATTGCGCCCGATTACGGCCCGCTGCACAGCGAGATCATCGGAGAGAGTTTCCGCATGGAGAGGGGGCGGGTACTGCCGCCGGAGACGTATGGGCTCGGGATCACCCTCTCGGAAAAGGTGCGGGAGAAGTATCCCTTTCTACCGGGAAGCGGGGAGTTTAACTCGGTGCCGGGGAAAATTTTGCGAGACTGAAAAAGGGCCGGGGAGCAGTTCTCCGGCCCTTTTTGCGTATAGTTTTTGTGAGACGGTGGGAAAATAGGGATGCTTGACTTTTTTCCGGGAGTATACTATACTGAAAAACAATTAGTATGAGTTTCTTGGCGCGAATTTTGTGCCATTTTGTTATAAAAATATCTACCGACAAAAAGCGGATGGGCCGTCTGCATGGACGTGAAAATGCGGCGGAGTTGCACCCGTTTTACTGTGTTGCCTTGTGCGCGAAGTGCAGGGCTTTCCTTTGATCTGCCTTTTTGCCGGAGTATTGAACAACATGAAACAAATTTAAAAGAAAAAGAGGTAGTGAACTTGCCAAAAGTGGAAAATTTTAGTCAGCTTTTTTTGAAAGAAAAGCTGAGCGGAGCTAAGGCGGAACCGGCGAAAGCGGAGCTTGTGCAGAGCGAGAGCCGAACTGCGGAGAAGAGGCCGGCAAAAAGCGCGCAGAGCGAGGGGAGCAAACGTACCCGGCAGGCGGCGAACGGACGTGCCAAGGCGCCGAAGGAGAAGGGGAGCAAAGAAGTCCCCGCAAAGGAGGGCGCTGCGAAGAGCACGGGCAGGGGCCGGACGAAGGCGGAACCGGCGAAGACCATCCCGGCGCCGAAGCGGTATGCCGCGAAGTCGGCGAAGAAGGAGACTGCATCCACTGCGGAACCTGCAAAGCAAAAGAAGAAGAGCGGTGCAAAGTCGGCTGCAAAAGCGCCGGCCAAGACTCCGGCGAAGCGTGGAAGAGCTGGGGTAAGAAATGGGAAGCAGAGCCTCTCGAAAGTGACGACGAGCGATGTGGAGATCGCGCCGCTCGCACCGACGGTATCTCTTGCGGGAGAGAAGCGCGGGGGGAAGACCCCGCGCGGGAAGCTCAAGATCATCCCGCTCGGCGGTATCGAGGAGATCGGAAAAAATCTCACGGTGATCGAGTACGAGGACGATATCATACTCATTGACTGCGGACTGATGTTCCCGGACGACGAGATGCTCGGAATCGACCTTGTGATCCCGGATATCACCTATCTTGTAAAAAATGCGTCAAAGATCCGGGGCATTGTGATTACGCACGGACATGAGGATCATATCGGGGCGCTGCCCTATGTGCTGCGGCAGCTCAATGTGCCGGTTTACGGCACCCGGATGACGCTCGGAATTCTGAAAAACAAGCTCACTGAGGCGGGGCTTGCGAGCAGCGCAAAGCTGTTTCTCACGCGGCCGGGCGACGTGGTGAAGCTCGGCTGCTTCAAGGTGGAATTTATCGAGAGCAATCACTCGATTCCAGACGCGGTGATGCTCGCAATACACACTCCGCTGGGTATCCTGGTACACACCGGCGACTTTAAAATCGACAGTACGCCGATCATCGGCGAAATGGTCGATCTTGCAAGACTCGGCCAGCTCGGGCGCGAGGGAGTGCTCGCGCTGATGAGCGACAGCACCAACGCCGAGCGCTCCGGCTACACGATGAGTGAGCGGAATGTCGGCGAGACATTTGACTCGATCTTTAAGAGCTGTCAGAGCCGGATTATCATTGCGACTTTTGCCTCGAACATCCACCGGATTCAGCAGATTCTGGATGCGGCGAAAAAATACGGCCGGAAGGTGGCCGTCTCGGGGCGCAGCATGGTCAACAATGTGGAGACGGCGATCTCGCTCGGGGTGATCAAGCCCCCGGAGAACGTGCTCATTGACATCGAGATGATCAAGCGCTACAAGGACGACCAGCTGGTGATCATCACCACCGGGTCCCAGGGGGAGACGATGTCGGCCCTCTACCGGATGGCCCGCTCCGACCACCGACAGATTCAGATTGTACCGGGGGATCTGATCGTGGTTTCGGCCTCGCCGATTCCCGGTAATGAGAAGTCGGTCTCGAACGTGATCAACGACCTCTTTAAACTGGGGGCGAACGTCATCTACAAGTCGCTGGCGGAGGTGCACGTGTCAGGGCACGCCTGCCAGGAGGAGCAGAAGCTCATTCTGGCGCTGACCAAGCCGAAATTCTTTATCCCGGTGCACGGCGAGTACCGGATGCTGCGCAAGCACATGCAGACGGCGCTCGCAGTCGGAATTCCGGAGAAGAATGTTTTGATCCCGCAGCTCGGGAAGACGATCGAGCTCGACCGGGAGAGCATCAAGCTCGGGGCGGCGGTGCCGTCCGGCAAGGTGCTGATTGACGGGCTCGGAGTCGGCGACGTCGGCAATATCGTCATCCGGGACCGGAAGATTCTCTCGGAGGACGGCGTGATCGTGGTGGTGGCGACCCTCGACCGGGCGACATCCACCCTCCAGTCCGGGCCGGACATCGTCTCGCGCGGGTTTATCTATGTGCGTGAGGCGGAGCAGATCATGGACGACATGAAGAAGGTCGCCTACGACGCCTTCTGCCGCTGCGAGGACAGCAGGATCAAAGACTGGAGCGCGATCAAGACCAACGTGAAGGATGCGCTCTCCAACTATATCTATGCGGCGACCGGCAGGCGCCCGATGATTCTGCCGATTTTGATGGAATTATAAAAGAAGCGGGACGGCGGGAGCCGCCCCGCTTTTTGGGGGAGTTATGAAGTGAAACTCGTACGGGAGAAAAGCTTTTATAAGACGCTGCTCGCGATTACGCTGCCGATCGCGCTGCAAAATCTGATCTCGACCGGCGTCAATATGATGGATACGATTATGCTTGGCCAGCTCGGGGATCTCGCGATCTCGGCCTCGAGCCTTGCAAACCAGCCGTTTTTTATCTTCACACTGTTGACCGGCGGACTCGCGGCGGGGGCCTCGGTGCTCACGGCCCAGTACTGGGGCAGGGGAGACAGAGAATCGATCCGGAGGGTGATCGCGATTGTTATGCGGTTCGCTTTTGTAATCGGACTTGCGATCACCATCGGCGTGCTCTGCTTTCCGGAACAGGTGATGCGGATTTTTACCAATGAGACCGACGTCATCTACGAGGGGGCTCGGTATCTGCGGTATGTCGCATTTTCCTATTTCTTCTACGGGATGACCAACACCTTCCTGCAGGTGATGCGCAGCGTGGAGCGGGTGATCATGTCGCTCGTGATCTTTGGCTCATCCTTTTTTATCAACGTGTTTTTCAACTACATATTTATTTTCGGACAGTTCGGCGCGCCGGAGATGGGGGTGGCGGGAGCTGCGATCGGCACGCTGATTGCGAGAGGGTGCGAGTTTGTGATGGCGCTTGTCTATATGCTCGCAATCGAGAAGGAGATCAAGTTCCGCCCCGCCTATCTGCTGCGGTTTGACCGGACGCTGACGGCCGACTTCGTGCGCCACAGTATGCCGGTTGTGGTAAATGAGCTGCTCTGGGGGATGGGAACCTCCATCCACGCGGTCATCCTTGGACATATCAATAAGATGGTCGTGACGGCAAATTCCATCTGCATGGTGCTTCAGCAGCTCTCAATGGTACTCATCCTTGGGATTGCGAGCTCCGCCGGAGTGATGATCGGCAAGACGATCGGCGCCGGGGAGGAACACAAGGTGCGGCAGTACGCCTACACCATTCAGGTGCTGAGCATCGGAATGGGTGTGATTATGGCGGCGGTGCTGGTGCTGGTGCGCGACCCGGTGCTCTCCATCTATAAAATTGAGGCGGAGACCGCCCAGCTGACCAATGTACTGATGCTTGTGTATGCGGTGGCGGCGTTTTTCCAGTGCTCGATTATTCCGCCGATCATGGGGACGCTGCGCGGCGGTGGAGATGGAAAGTTTGTAATGGTTGTTGATCTCTCGACAATGTACCTGATCGCAATTCCGCTGGGGCTTGCGGCAGCCTTCTGGCTGAAGCTCTCCCCGATTGTGGTGATCGCCTGTCTCAAGAGCGACGAACTTGTGAAGATGGGGATTACCCTCTGGCGGCAGAAAGGGAACAAGTGGATTAAAAATCTCACCCGGGACCGCGCGATGACCGCATAAAAGAGAAGGGGACCACTCCGAAAGGGGCGGTCCTCAAGTTTTCTCTGAGTTGCATTTTTTGGTTGACAGACAAAAAAATCTCCCCTATAATACTTAGGAAGCTAAGTATTTATTGGAGGAGGCGTGGCGATTGAAGCGGGAGCAGAGCGTCGGACGGGTGGTGAACATTCTGGCGCACCGGATTAAACGCAGGGCGGACCATGAGCTCGGCGGGACGATGACCGGTGTGCAGGGGCGGATTCTCCACTTTATTCTGGACAACTGCGCAGAGCGGGAAATCTTTCAGCGGGATATTGAGGAGGAGTTTCACCTGCGCTGTTCGACGGCGACCGGGACGCTCCAGCTGATGGAGCGAAACGGATTGATCCGGCGGGAGCCGGTGGATTATGACGCGCGGCTGAAGCGGATTGTGGTAACCGAGGAGGGGATCCGGTTCAAACAGGAGATTGCGAGGACGCTGCAATCGATCGAGGATATGCTGGTGGAGGGGATCGCACCGGAGGAACTCGATCTCTTTTTTTCTGTGATTTTAAAGATGATTGAAAATCTGGAGTAGGTACTTGGCTGTGCGAATTTGGTAAGACAGACTAGGAGGGAGAACTGTGATTAAAAAACTCTGGCGGGAGGTAGGGACCTATAAAAAAGAGTCGCTGCTCTCACCGTTCTTTGTCATTTTGGAAGTCGTCATGGAGGTGCTCATCCCGTTTTTCATGGCGGAGATCCTGGACGAGGGAATCGCAAACGGCAATATGCCGTTTGTGTGGAAGATGGGCATTATTCTGGTCGGAGCGTCGATTCTGTCGCTCATTTTCGGCGTGCTTGCGGGAAAGTTCGCGGCAACGGCTGCAGCGGGCTTTTCCAAAAATTTGAGGCGGGATATGTTCTACAACATTCAGCGCTTTTCGTTTTCCAACATCGATAAATTTTCTACGCCGAGCCTTGTGACCCGACTCACAACCGACGTGACCAACGTGCAAAACGCCTATCAGATGCTCATTCGAGTGGCGATTCGCGGACCGATCATGATGATCTTTGCGATGGTGATGGCGATGCAGGTGAACGTGCGGCTGTCGCTGATCTTCCTGGTGGCGATTGTCGTGCTGGGGGCGGGACTGCTGACGATTACCCTCAAGGCGCATCCGCACTTTGAGGAGGTGTTCCGCAAGTACGACACGTTAAACCAGGTGGTACAGGAGAATGTGACCGCGGTGCGGGTGGTAAAGGCCTATGTGAGAGAGGAGAAGGAGGAGGAGAAGTTCCACCACATCTCGAAGGATGTCTACAACCGGTTTAAAATTGCGGAGAAGATCGTGGCGCTGAACGCGCCGCTGATGCAATTTGTAATCTACACGGTGATTCTTCTGATCTGCTGGTTTGCGGCGCAGTTTATCGTGGCGGGGGGAATGACCACCGGCGAGCTGATGAGCATGATCGTTTACGCCTCGCAGATCCTGAGCAGTCTCATGATGCTCTCGATGGTGTTCGTGATGGTGATGATTGCGGAGGCGTCTGCGGAGCGTATCGTCGAGGTGCTCGATGAGAGAAGCGACATGCAGAACTGCGAGCACCCGAAGTATGAGCTTGCGGACGGCTCGGTCGAGTTCTGCGGGGTGGATTTCAGCTATGTGGGAGACGAGGAAAAGCTCGCGCTCGAGGGAGTAAATCTCTCCATCCGCTCGGGGGAGACGGTCGGGATTATCGGCGGTACGGGCAGCGCGAAGAGCACCTTTGTACAGCTGATCCCGAGGCTCTATGATGTTACGCGCGGCTGTGTGAAGGTCGGCGGCGTGGACGTGCGGGAGTATGATCTCGACACGCTGCGAGATCAGGTCGCGGTGGTGCTGCAGAAGAACGTGCTCTTCCACGGGACGATCAAGGAGAACCTCCGCTGGGGCAAGAAGGACGCGACAGACGAGGAGCTTGTGCGGGTGTGCAAGCTCGCGCAGGCGGACGAATTTGTGAGCTCCTTCCCGGACGGCTATGATACGATGATCGAGCAGGGGGGCACCAACGTGTCCGGCGGACAGAAGCAGCGACTCTGTATTGCGCGGGCGCTGCTCAAAAAGCCGAAGGTTTTGATTCTGGACGACTCGACGAGCGCAGTGGACACCCGGACCGACGCGCTGATCCGTAAGGCGTTCCGCGAGGAGATTCCGAATACGACCAAATTTATTATCGCGCAGCGGATCGCCTCGGTAGAGGACGCGGATAAGATTATTGTGCTCGACGACGGCAAGGTTGTGGCGTTCGGCAGCCCGGCTGAGCTCTATGAGACGAGTCCGATCTACAGAGAGGTGTATGAATCGCAGAAGAAAGGAGGAAACGAAGATGACAAATAACGGCAGGAAACCGGCGAAGGAGAATCACCACTACGGCCGGACGGCCAAGCGGCTGATGGGCTATGTGGTGAGCACCTACAAGCTGCAGTTTGTGGTGGTATGTGTTGCGATCGTCATCAGTGCGATTGCAGTGGTCGCAAGTCCGCTCTTTTTACAGGCGCTGATCGACGACTTTATCGGGCCGATGGCCGAGAGCGGCCAGGCGGATTTCGCGCTGCTGCTCAAGATGGTGCTCAGCTTCGCTGCGATTTACTATCTCGGGGTGCTCTGCACCTATATCTACAACCGGCTGATGGTCAACATCGGCCAGGGCGTGCTCAAGAGGGTGCGCGACGAGATGTTTGAAAAGATGCAGCGGCTGCCGATCAAGTATTTCGATACCCACGCGCACGGCGAGCTGATGAGCCTCTATACCAACGATACGGACACCCTGCGGCAGATGATTTCACAGAGCATTCCGCAGGCGTTCTCCGCGCTGGTCACCGTCATTGCGGTTTTTGTTGTGATGCTGAGCATCAGTTTGCCGCTCTCGCTGCTCGCGGTGGCGATGGTCTGCGTCATGCTGTTTGTGACAAAGTCGGTCGGCGGACGGAGCGGAAAGTACTTTGTAGCGCAGCAGCGGGACCTCGGTACGCTCAACGGCTTTATCGAGGAGATGATGAGCGGACAGAAGGTGATTAAGGTCTTCTGTCACGAGGAGGAGACGAAGGCCGACTTCGACAAGCTCAACGAGAAACTCCGCGGAAGTGCGGAAAACGCCAACAAATTTGCGAATATTCTGATGCCGATCATGGGCAATATCGGATATCTCCAGTATGTGCTGGTCGCGGTCGTGGGCGGCGCACTCGCGCTCAGCGGCATGGGTGGAATCACCCTCGGCGGCATCGCCTCCTTTTTACAGCTGACGAGAAGCTTTAATCTGCCGTTCTCACAGATCGCGCAGCAGATGAACGCCGTTGTAATGGCGCTGGCGGGCGCGGAGCGAATCTTCCGCATGATGGACGAGGAGCCGGAGCAGGACGAGGGATATGTCACGCTGGTGAACGCAAAGTTTGACAGAGAGGGCAACCTTGTCCCCGCGGAGGAGCGGACCGGCATCTGGGCCTGGCGCCATCCGCATCACGACGGGACGGTCACCTACACGCAGCTGCGCGGCGAAGTGACTTTCGATAAGATGGATTTTGGTTACGACGAGAAGAAGCTCGTGCTGCACGATATCAGCCTCTATGCAAAGCCGGGCCAGAAGGTCGCATTTGTCGGTTCGACGGGCGCGGGAAAGACGACGATCACCAACTTGATCAACCGATTCTACGATGTGCAGGACGGAAAGATCCGGTATGACGGGATCAATATCAACAAGATCAGGAAGGGGGATCTGCGCCGCTCGCTCGGAATGGTGCTGCAGGACACCCACCTTTTCACCGGGACGATCCGGGAGAACATCCGCTATGGCCGGCTGGACGCGAGCGATGAGGAGGTCTATGCGGCGGCGAAGCTCGCCAACGCCGATCTCTTTATCAGGCATCTGCCGGACGGCTATGACACGATGCTGACAAGCGACGGAGACGGCCTCTCGCAGGGACAGCGGCAGCTGATTGCGATTGCCAGGGCTGCGGTGGCGGACCCGCCGGTGCTGATCCTCGACGAGGCGACAAGCTCGATCGACACCCGGACGGAGGCGATTGTACAGGAGGGAATGGACGGCCTGATGACCGGACGGACGGTGTTCGTCATCGCGCACAGACTCTCGACGGTGCGCAACTCCGACGCGATTATGGTGCTGGAACACGGGAGAATTATCGAGCGGGGCTCACATGAGGAACTGATCGCAAAAAGAGGGACCTACTACCGGCTCTACACCGGCGCGCTGGAACTCTCCTAATAAAAAAGCGGACAGCACACTGTCCGCTTTTTCTTATGAAGTGCTCCGCGGTCAGCCCGACCGCGGGGCACTTTTGTTTCCGGAGGGGAACCGGAAGAGATAGGCGAAGATGGGGCGCCGCCAGAGAGGCTGCGCCCGGGCGCAGCGGTCGATCTCCAGCAGGAGCAGAGAAAATAGCTCGTCTTGTTCCGCGGAGGTCAGCGTGTGCTGGCTGAAGCGCGCCTTGCGGACAAGTTGCAGCACCCGCGGGTCTGTGCGGCCGCCGAAGCGGGCGAGCCGCAGGAACCAGCCGTAGAGAAGGCGGGCGGCTCGGTTGGAGTCGCGCTCGCGGCGGAGCACAACCCACCGCAGATGGAGGGAGACGCGATAGAGCAGCAGGAGAAGCGGCAAAATGAGCAGCAGGAGTAAATAGGACGGAGCGGTGTGCTCCGAGGGCTGCTCTGCGGCGGGGGTCGAGGCTTCCGGCGGCTGTTCAGGTTCCGGCGGAGGGGATTGGGGGGGAGGCGTCTCCGCCGGAACCTGAGGGGCAGGAGCTTCCGCGGGCGGCTCTTCTGTGGGCGCTTCCTCTGCGGCGGGGGTTACCTCCACCGGATACCAGCCGTATCTGTCGAGATAGAGCTCCACCCAGGCGTGGGCGGCGGAGTCGGGGACGACGGTGCTGCCGGAGAGCGGAACCTGCGCCAAGTAGCCGCTGACATAGCGGGCGGGGATACCCTCGGAGCGGAGCAGCAGGACGGCGGCGCTGGCGTAGTGTACACAGTAGCCGCGGCGGCTGGTCAGAAGAAAGTGGGAGACAAAGTCAAAGCTGTCCGGAGTGAACGGCGTCTCGAGGTCATATTCGGTGGTGAGCTCGAGTAGGCCGGCATACCACTGCGCGAGCGCTATGCGATCGGTGTACTCCGATCCCCCGGAGGGACGGACGGGGCCGCCGGCGTGCAGAGCCTCCCGCTCTGCGGCGGCGGTCCAGCGCTGCAGAGCGGGAGTGAGCTCCGGCGGAACGGCCAGGTACTGCTGATAGACGAACTGACGGTACCGCTCCTCCTCGGCGGAAGCGGGGTGAGGCTGGGGTGTGGGAACCTCGCTCTGGGAGAAAAAGGAGACACTGTACTCCGAGAGAGGGGAGTCGGAGAGAAAATAGGAGTCGTCGGTGAAGAGCGCCTGGTCGATTTCGGCCGGCTGGTACGGAGTATAGATAAGACGGGTGGGGGCGCCCTGCGGAGTGAGCGTCACGGTATACCGAGTGCTTGAAAAGTTGGCGGCGGCAGGGAGGAGCGCAGAGACGCTCACGAGCGGGCTTCCCTCCGAAAGTGCGGCGAGAGTGGCAAGGGCGTTCTCGCTCAGCGGCTCCCAGGAGCGACCGGTGTAAGTGGCGGAGGAGACGCCGCGCAGGTAGAGCGTTCCGGGGAGTTCGCTCGTGAGGGTAAAGAGGGGGCGGCCAGTATAGTGCCGAGGGCCGGCTGAGCTGAGGTTCACCTGTGCGTCGGGCCGGGCGGCGCTCTGCGGTAGGATGGAGAGCCCCTCCGAGACAGCCCCGCTCAGGCGGACGTGCAGATCACGTGCGAGCAACTGGGCGCGTAGCGCCCAGGCCGGCTGGGTATAGTTCTCCGGGGGAGAGAGGAGAAGAAAGCCGGAGAGAAGGGCGGCGGAGACGGGCAGCGCAAGCAGCGTGAGCCGCGCGGCCGGGCGTGGAGCCCCTTTTCTGGATAAGCTGGTGAAAAGCAGCGCGAGCCAGCAGACGGCGACCGCGACCAGGCAGGGCCACGGGGGAGAGAGCTCCGCGAGAAAGGCGGGCAGAAGGAGCGGAAATGTGAGAAGAAAGGTGGGAAGAAGCGCGTGACGGCGGACAATAGACCAGCCGAGCGCCCAGCTTTCCAAAGCGGTAAAAAGGGAGAGAAAGAAAAAAACGGCGAAGCGGGCGGACTCCGCGGAGCGGGAGATCTGAGGGGTGAACGCGCCGGGAAATCCGACGGCGCGGGTGAGCGTCTCTGCTACGGCGCTGTAGGTGAGCAGTGCGCCGTCGCGGAGCACGGACCAGTTCTGCCATGCGGTGACGGCGAGCGCTACACACAGCAGCAGAGAGAGGGGCGTGCGGTACCGGGGCAGAGAGAACAGAATCAGAGAAATTAGGGTGGACAGAGCGGCGACTGCCAAGAGAGGGGGAAGCCCCACCGGGATGTGGTAGGTATTTATGACAAACAGAAGGACACCGAAGAGAGCGAGCGACAGGAGAATGCCGTTGCTGAACAGGGACAGGGGGGAGAGTGTTTTGAATTTTTGAGAGGAGTTCATAGCGGTTCCTCCGGAGTTGCAGCGATGCGAATACAATAAGTGTTCTCTGGCGGGGCGGGAGAGGATGGAGGCGCTGCGAGCACGGCTGCGAGCGCCCGGTGCAGTTCCTCGCGACAGCTTACGGAGAACGTCGCCTCACCCCACCGGATCAGATGCGGTCGGCCGCGCCGGAGCAGGGCCGCCGAGGTGGCCTGGAGCAGATCGAGCGTCCGGTCGAGTGCGTCGGGTGAGGAGGGACAGTCGCAGAACAGAAGCGGGATCGGACGCGGGCGGGAGAGCGGCTCGCGCACGATGAGATCGTCTCGCTTGGCCGAGAGCTTCCAGTGGACAGCGTGCAGCGGATCGCCCGGTCGGTAAGGGCGCGGGTCGTACTCCCCCTCGTCAGGGGTTGTGAGCGGGGAGGAGGAGAGAATGGCCACGCCGTTCGGCTCGGGGAGTGGAAGCGGAGCCGTGGGCAGCGGAAGCACCAGCGCTGAGGCGGCCCCGGGGGAGCGTATGGGAAGAGAGAACAGACCGAGGTAGTCCAGAACACGCAGGTGCTCCGCGCGGCACTCGAGATGCCCGCAGTGGCGGGTGTCCATCGGAAAGGTCAGAGAGGCGGTGCAGGAGAGGCCGGTCTGTTCAAAGGCGGTGTGCTGCTCTTCGCCGGTGAGCCGGTTTCGCAGCCGAAGAGAGAGGGAGAGGCGCGCAAGCGGAAACCGAGAAGGGTGTGACCAGCACAGCAGCCACTTCGCCTCCGCCCCGCGGGCGGGGGAGGGGACGGACGGCTGAAGCTGCGGCCGCAACCGCAGAACAGCGGGCAGACTGAGCAGCAGGGAGAGCGGGGGCAGCGACACGGAGATCAAAAACAGAAGGTGTGCCGGATAGGTGTCAAAGAAAATCTGACAGAGAACCGACGTGAGGAGCAGCAAAAAATAGAGGAGGCGGGATTTTGTCATAGGCTTACCTGAGCTGCGGCGCTTCGACCGAGCAGACAAGGTCGATGAGCAGGGCGGACTCCGCGCTGCGCTCCAGGAGCGGCGCGGAATAGATCAGACGGTGGGCGATGACGTCAGGGAAGACATCCGAGATGTCCTCCGGAATGACGTAGTCCCGGCCGCGCGTCAGCGCCATGGCGCGGCTGACGGCGGCCAGAGTCAGAGTCGCCCGGGGACTTGCCCCTTGGAGAATCGAGGGGTGACTTCGGGTGGCGTCCACCAGCCGGAGCAGATAGTCGAGCACCTCGTCCGACAGATAGACCCGGTCTGCGGCGGCACGCAGCGCCTCCAGCTCCCGGGGGGAGAGCGCCTGCTCCACTGTGTCGAGCGGGTTGCCGCTCTGACGGCGCCGGACGATGTCCGCCTCGGCAGCACGGTCCGGATAGCCGATTGAGAGCCGCAGCGCGAAACGGTCGAGCTGTGAGCTGGGCAGCGGCTGGGTGCCGGAGGTGCCGGACGGATTCTGAGTGGCGATGACAAGAAAAGGCTGCATGACCGGATGGGAGATCCCGTCTACAGTGACCTGTCCCTCCTCCATTGCCTCCAGCAGGGCGGACTGGGTGCGGCTGGTGGCGCGGTTGAGCTCGTCCGCGAGAAAGAGGTTGCAGAGCAGCGCGCCGGGCTGATACTCGATCTTGCCGGTAGATTTGTTGAAGATGGAGAAACCTGTCAGATCGGAGGGCATGACGTCCGGAGTGAACTGGACCCGCTGAAACTGCAGATGGAGCGCTCTGGCGAAGGCGAGCGCCAGTGTGGTCTTTCCTACGCCGGGGATATCCTCCAGCAGTACGTGGCCGCGGGCGAGGATTGCGAGCAGTACGCGGACGAGAACCTCGTCCTTGCCGGAGACGGCTTTGCGCACCTCTTTGAGCACTTTGTTCAGCGAGCGTATCTCGTCCATGCATCGTTCGTCCTTTCTGTGAGCTTTTCATAAGATTAGTATAGAGAAGAGCGGGGGGAAAGTCTAATGCCTATTCCGGATTTTTTGCAATTCCCAGGAGGTATTAAAAGGGGCCCGGATTTCCGGGCCCCTTTTAGCCGAGGGCTACGTCAAGAATCATCATGATGACAAAGCCGGCGACGACACCGAGCGTGCCGATATTGGAGTGTTCGCCGAGGTGGGCCTCCGGGATCAGTTCCTCCACCACAACGTAGATCATCGCGCCTGCGGCGAAGGAGAGCAGCCACGGCATGAGCGGTTGAATCGTCCCGGCCGCGAGTACCACAAGAATGCCGAAGATGGGCTCGACAAGTCCGGACAGGCTGCCGAGGAGAAACGCCTTCGGCCGGGAGAGGCCCTCCTGCCGCAGCGGGAGGGAGAGCGCCGCGCCCTCCGGGAAATTTTGAATGCCGATGCCGGCGGCGAGCGCGAGCGCCGCGGCGCCAAAGCCGAGATCTCCGCCGTGCTGCGCGGCGAGCGCAAAGGCGAGCCCCACCGCCATCCCCTCGGGAATGTTGTGCAGCGTGACTGCAAAACAGAGCATCGTGGTGCGGTGCAGGGAGGAGGAGAGTCCCTCCGGCTTTTTGGCATCCGGATGGAGATGTGGGAGCAGCGAGTCAAGCAGCATCAGGAATGCGACGCCGAGCAGAAATCCTCCGGCGGCGGGAAGCCAGCCGATCTGGCCTGCGGACTCCGCCTCCTCGATGGCGGGGACGAGCAGACTCCAGACCGAGGCTGCGATCATTACGCCGGCGGCGAACCCCAGAAACAGACGCTGAATGCCCGCTGTGATGCGGCCGCGGAAGAGAAAGACGACGGAGGAGCCGAGCGTGGTCATAAGAAAGGTGAAACCGGTACCGATGGCTGCCCAGAGTAACGCGCTCTGCATGGTGGAATGTCCTCCTTTGGTTCAGAGTTAAGAAGTGGATTAGGCGTCCGTGGCGGGAGGAGTCTCCGCGCTGCCGGCCGCGCGTGCGGGACCGGTGGCGACGGCGCAGCTCCGGCGCAGGAAATAGGGCAACAGGAAGAGATAACACGCGTAGAGCGGAGTGAACGCCTCGGTAAAGACTGCGGCGCTGCTGCCGGAGAAGTAGAGCTTCGGCAGGCAGACGACCATTGTGAAAATTGAGGCGCCCAGCGCGAGCGCCCGCAGGATGCCCGCGTGGCCCCCGCCTGTGAGACGGCACTTCGCATCGTAGAAGAAGAAGAGCAGCACGAAGATCAACATGCCGACGTCGTAGAGATACTCCGAGACGGAGGCGAGAGTGATGTGCTCAATAAACGAGGAGATCAGATGGATCGCCGAAAACAGCACCGGGCCCAGGAACGCGAGAGAGGCTTCCGGGGAGAGCTTGCGCTCGAAAGTGGCGAGCGTCATCAGCAGTGTAAAGAGGGAGACAAAGGCGCAGAAAAGCATCCCGGCGGTGGCGATATTGATCTTCGGGGCCTGAAAGAGCTGCGAGAGGCAGTACTGCACCGCGAAGGCGAAGCCCACCGCGCCGAAGAGCGCGGTGAGATCGGAGGGGACGCGCAGCCCCGCCGGCCGGTAGACGCTCCGCTTCCGCGTGAAAAAGAAGAGCAGAAACAGCGCAGCGAGCACCGCGACGATACACACGTTAAATACCGTGAGGATCGGCGTCTCGATGTAGAAACCGTTCGCAGGGTCGACCGAGGTGTTCATTACGGCGATGCGCAGCACGGTACAGCCCACCCCGGCGAGAAAGAAACAGAGGGGAACGATCCCCTGACGTTTTGCGCCGAGCAGGACAAAAAGGCAGAGCGCTCCCAAAATAACAGTTGCGGGAATTGTGATGGCAAGACTCATAGCATTCTCTCTTTTCTTCTGTAATGATTGTGTGAAAGAACAGACGGGGGTATGAAAAAGAAACCGAGCTCCGGGTCAAACGCAGTTTGGAGCAGGGCAAACTTTCAAGAAGGATACCGCAGCTTCTACACCGGGAGGTGCGACTGTGGAGCGCAATCTGCGCGGCGGAGCCGGCGGGAGAAGGGACATACCCCGGGAACAGGCTCAAAAATTGAGCGGCAATTTTATTATTTTTCTATTATATAACAGAAAGCTGGAGCTGCCAAGGGCGAAAGCTGTCAAAAGCAGGAGGCGAGCAGTGCGGCAGCGGTGGAGAGCTGTTCGACAGGGACGGTGGAGCAGGAGAGAAGCAAAAGCAGTCCGCCCTCCGCGGCGAGCGGCACAGCGAGGCGCAGTCCGCGGACTGCGGCGCGCTCTGTGAGTTGCTCCGGGGTGAGCGCAGTATCTATCCGGAGCAGCTGAAAAATGCCGCCGCTCTCCTCGAGCACGGCCCCGGGGAGAGCCTCCTGCAGCGCGGCGGAGAAACGCTGATTTTTGGAGAGATAGTGCTTGCGCGCCTTGCGAATCTGGAGAGAGAGACGGCCGTCCCGGATAAAGGCGGCGAGGGCGAGCTGCTCGGTTTTGGAGGCGGTCTGATTGTAGAGCGGGGCGATGCGCTGGTACTGCGGACAGAGGGAGGGGGGCAGCGCGAGAAAGGAGATGCGGATGGAGGGGAGCAGCAGCTTTGAGAAGGTGCCGACGTATAACACCTGACCGCCGCTGTCAAGACTCTGGAGGGAGGGGACCGGTTTGCCGTAGAAGGAGAATTCGCTATCGTAGTCATCTTCGAGAATCAGACAACGGCGGCGGATGGAGAGCTCCAGAAGCTCGGTGCGGCGGCGCACCGGCATTGGAGGCCGGAGCGGGGTGCCGTGGGAAGGCGCGACATAGATGAGACTGTCGGACGGAATTTGTTGGAAGTGTTCTCCCGCTGCGACACAGGTCAGGCCGTGGTCGCGGAAGATCGCTTCCCCGCGGGGAAAGGGGTCTCCGACAAATGCGACCTCGCGCTGTGGCAGGAGGGCGCAGAGCAGATGGAGGAGGCTCTGGACACCCGCGCCGATGACAATCTGTTCAGGAGCGCAGGCGACGGCGCGGCTCTCGGCGGCATAGTGTGAGACGGCGAGCCGCAGATCATACTCCCCCTGGGGCTCGCCGTAGGAGAGCAGACGCTCCCGGGAGCGCAGGGCGCTTTTGAGATAGCGCTGCCAGAGAGTGAAATCAAAGCCGTCCCGGTCGAGCGAGGTGGAGGCGAGATCAAAGCGCGGCGGGGGTGTGGGAGTACTTGTGAGAAACGGTGGGGTTGGGCGGACGGAG
>CAJFTX010000090.1 GCA_904420075.1 uncultured Clostridia bacterium
CTGATCGTAAGATCAATGACATCTCCTGCTTGGAGTGTAACAAAACTGCTGCTGGATAGCCGTCCATCGAAGGAGAGCGTAGTTGTGGAATCAACAGCAAGGGTTTGTGAGCCGCGTGTCTGTGGAAGCACTACATTATTTGCCCGGGCTGAGACGGCAATATCCGCAGCCTGATTGGCAGAGATCAAAATATTATAGTTGAGCTCATATAGACCACTTTCCTGAATGACAAGCGTGTTATTGCCGGGAGCTGTTATATTTTTTAATGGGAGTGTGGTGTTTAAACGGATTTGGACATAGCTTCCGATTTCGGGAAACGTAACAAACTGAACGGTGGAGTGATATAACCCGCCGTAAGCGTTTAAACCGCTGGAGGCCGGACCGGCCGGGCCGGTGGGACCAGTTGCCCCTGTAGCGCCGACAGCGCCATCGATGCCATCTGCTCCTGTAGCACCCCGTGCTCCATCGGCTCCTGTTACTCCGGCCGTGCCGGTAGCGCCAGCAGTTCCTGTAGCACCAGTCGCGCCGGTAGCTCCGGTTATACCCTGTGCGCCAGTTGCGCCGGTAGCTCCGATAAAACCTTGTATTCCAGTTGCACCGGTGGCTCCGGTTACACCTTGCGCTCCGGTTGCACCAGTTGCTCCAGTGACCCCGATAGAACCTTGTATTCCGGTTGCGCCGGTGGTTCCGGTTACGCCCTGTGCGCCAGTTGTGCCGGTCGCTCCAGTAGGACCTCGCGCTCCGGTTGCACCGGTAGCGCCCTGTGCACCTGGAATCCCAGAGGCACCTTGCAGACCCGTTGCACCAGTCGCTCCAGCAGGTCCTGCTGGCCCGGTAGGACCTGTGGGGCCTGTGACGCCGATTGGACTCGGAGGGAACGGAGGTGGAGATGGGGGACAGGGAAAGCAGCGATTTCTATTATTCAAAGAGATTCCTCCTCTAATAACGAATCAAAATGAGAAAAGTTTATTTAGGAGAAGAGACTCCCCATACTTTTATACTATGCGTGAGAGCAGATGGATGTCTGTTGTATAGCGCAACAGTTAAAAAATAATATTAGTTTTTCTATTGCGAGAATTTGTGACTGTGAAAAGCTCTGCAAATACTGAGATCTTTGCGGATCAAAGCACTGAAAAACAATGATTTTGCCGCTTTGGTGCCAAATAATGCTAACATCGGTTCTAATTGTCTTATTTGTGGCGCTAAAATGATACCCAACCTTACAAAACCGGCTGTTAGAAAGCAATAACTAGAAATATACGAAAAATCCTTATTTTAAGTGCTTTCTATAGATGTTTTCAAAGTTTTATAAAATGATTTTCGTTTATTAAATCAATAGAAAACTCAAATCATTTTATTGCTGAGGAGAAATAGCAAGGACATAGTTTTGTGCATAAACTACTGTACAAGACCTTTGCTAGGGGAGGTTAACAGTGTGAATTTCTTTAGGAATAACTGTAAAAATAGGGACTGTAACTGTCTTTGCCATTTAGAATCTCCAATGCAGCTCATTCCAGGTATTCCAGGTCCACAGGGGCCTCAAGGAATACAGGGAAATACAGGGCCTACAGGGCCGACAGGCGCGACCGGTCCACAGGGAATTCCAGGTGAGCAAGGACCGAAAGGTGATCCAGGAATTGCAGGAACTCGGGGAATTCCTGGAGATCAGGGACGGATAGGGCCGAAGGGTGATACGGGTATTCAAGGGCCGGTAGGTGCAACAGGTGCGACCGGCCCCACCGGCCCGCAGGGACCCGCGGGGGTAAAAGGCGAAAAGGGGGACGTCGGAATTCAAGGCCCTACTGGTCCGCAGGGGGCTACAGGGCCTGTTGGTCCCCGAGGTGCGACTGGGATAAAAGGTGACAGGGGAGATACTGGGGCTCAAGGGCCGACAGGCCCCGCTGGCGCGAAGGGAGAACCTGGAGAAAAGGGACTGATACCGAGTGTTGCTGTTGGAAATGTGATCTCCGGAGAGAATGCTAGCGTAATAGCAAATCCGACAGATACAGGGGTTTCTTTTGACTTTGTAATACCAGTCGGAGAGAAAGGGGCCATAGGCCCTACTGGTCCACAGGGCGCGACAGGCGCGAGAGGCGAGAAGGGAGACACTGGGGCCCAGGGGCCTACCGGCCTGCAGGGAGCCGTAGGCCCAACTGGCGCAAAGGGCGATACAGGACCTACAGGGGCCAAAGGGGATACCGGCGCAATAGGAGCGGCTGGTATAAAGGGTGACAAAGGAGAAAAAGGGGATACCGGAGAGGCGGGAGCATCTGCGGAGGTCTCTGTCGCTGAAAATACCCCGGTCAGCTATAAAGTTCATTTTAAAACCGGTGATCAGGAAATTACGAGTCCAAATCTCTATGGCCCGATTACAAACTACAGTGTAAATTTGTCCCAGTTAAATAGCGCAGTTAATATTCCAATTGCTAATTTAACTTTGACAATTCAAAACACCTCTACGAGCGCAGTACGAATGAGCATTCGTCCTAAGAACGCTTCTGTTCCAATTTTGGCAGATATCCGTAGAGCTAGTATTTATGGTACGGGGGCTGTAGAGGCACAAACTGTGGACAATACTCAGATTACCGGGCAACTTGTAATAGATGATATTGTCTACAGCCAGTCACAGGAAGAGCATTCTATGAAAATCCGACAGCAAGATCCGGCCCCCAAACTTTGGTCGCTGTGTGAGGTGCGCTCATTTATTTCAAATGGCGGTGCAAGAACATCGGTGTGGATTCGCTGGATTGAATGGGAGACCTCCTATGCTGCACCGTGATCAGTGATAATGGAAAGCGGGATGGCCGTCTGGCAATCCCGCTTTTATCATACGTTATTCCGAAAGTGCCCGCTTCATTGAGCGGACATAGTCAGCCACAGGGGAGACACACTGGTCGCCGTACTGGGCGCAGAGTTTCACAATAGCGGAGCCTACGATAACGCCATCTGCGACCGAGGCCATCTGTTTGGCCTGTTCCGGGGTGGAGATGCCGAAGCCGATCGCACAGGGAAGCGGTCTGACGGATTTGACGAGACCGACCATCTCGGAGAGATCGGTTTTGATCTCGCTGCGTACCCCGGTCACACCGAGAGATGACACGCAGTAGATAAATCCCGAGGCCTCGGCGGCAATCATTTTGATCCGCTCGTGTGAGGTCGGCGCGACCATTGAGATGAGATCGATATTGTGCCGTTTACAGAGCGGGTCGAATTCCGCTTTCTCCTCGAAGGGGACGTCTGGCAGGATGAGTCCGTCGATCCCGAGAGACGCCGCGCGGGAGAGAAAACGCTCGGAGCCGTAAGAGAAGACGACGTTTGCATAGGTCATGAAAACGAGCGGAATGTTACTCTTTTGGCGAATGCGAGCGACCATCTCAAAGATTTTATCGGTAGTGGCGCCGCCCGCAAGGGCGCGTGCGCTCGCAGCCTCGATGACCGGCCCCTCGGCGGTGGGATCGGAGAAGGGAATACCGAGCTCAATAAGGTCGGCTCCGGCCTCCGCCATCGCATAGACGAGCTGTTCCGTGACGTCGAGTGAGGGATCGCCGCAGGTGACAAAAGGGATGAAGGCCTTGCCGGATTCAAACGCTTTTTTTATCTTACTCATGGAGATCCTCCCCGCGATAGCGGGCGATCGCGGCGCAGTCCTTATCGCCGCGGCCCGAGATGTTGATGACAATGATCTGGCCTTTTTCCATCGTGGGGGCGAGCTTCCTAGCGTATGCCACGGCGTGTGCGCTCTCGATGGCGGGGATGATCCCCTCGGTGCGGGAGAGATACTCAAATGCGTCAACTGCCTCCTCATCGGTGACGGGGACATACTGGGCGCGCCCGGTATCGTAGAGATAGGCGTGCTCCGGGCCGATACCGGGGTAGTCAAGACCGGCGGAGATGGAGTAGACCGGGGCGATTTGGCCGAACTCATCCTGACAGAAGTAGCTCTTCATGCCGTGGAAGATACCGAGCCGGCCGGTGGCAATGGTGGCCGCTGTATCTGCCGTGTGGATGCCGCGCCCGGCGGCCTCGCAGCCGATGAGCGCCACCGAGGGGGTGTTGATGAAGTGGTAGAAAGCGCCGATGGCGTTTGAGCCGCCGCCGACGCAGGCGAGCACCGCGTCGGGAAGCCGCCCCTCTTTTTCGAGAAGCTGCGCCTTAATTTCACGTGAGATGACCGCCTGAAAGTCCCGCACGATGGTGGGGAAGGGGTGCGGCCCCATCACCGAACCGAGGACATAGTGGGTGTCCTCGATGCGGGAGCTCCACTCGCGCATCGTCGCGCTCACCGCGTCCTTGAGGGTTGCGGTGCCGCTTGTGACCGGGTGAACCGTCGCTCCGAGCAGCCGCATCCGATAGACGTTGAGCGCCTGGCGGACGGTATCCTCCTTTCCCATGAAGATCTCGCACTCCATTCCGAGCAGCGCGGCCACCGTCGCGGTGGCGACTCCATGTTGTCCGGCGCCGGTCTCGGCGATCAGGCGGGTTTTGCCCATCTTTTTGGCGAGCAGCGCCTGGCCAAGCACGTTGTTGAGCTTGTGGGAGCCGGTATGGTTTAAATCCTCGCGCTTGAGATAGATCTTTGCCCCGCCGAGATCGTCCGTCATGTGACGGGCAAAATAGAGCCGGGAGGGGCGCCCAGCGTATTCATTTAGCAGCTCGGTGAGCTCCGCGTTAAAGTCGGGGTCCTCCCTGTAATGGAGGTAGGCCCGTTCCAGTTCAATGACGGCATTCATCAGCGTCTCAGGCATGTACTGCCCGCCGTGAATGCCGAAGCGTCCGTTTGACATTTATGAAATCTCCTCTCTCACTCTAGTAACAATACGACGCATCTTCTCCGCGTCTTTTTTACCCTCTGTCTCGATGCCGCTGGAGAGATCGAGGGCGTAGGCTCCGGTCCGCAGCGCGGCGGAGAGATTTTCCTCCGAGAGTCCGCCCGCGAGAAAGAACGGCTTTTCCGGGTGCCCGATCAGCTCCCAGGGAAAGACCTTCCCGCTGCCCCCGCCGCTGTCGAGCAGCAGAAAGTCGGCGGCTGTTTTCGAGACCTTTTGAATGTCCTCCGCACAGCTGACCCGGACGGCGCGAATGATCGGCTTGTCGGTGAGAGCGCGGAGTTGGAGAATATCGTCCTCGCTCTCTCCGCCGTGCAGCTGAGCAAGTTCGATCACACCCTCTTCGAGCAGTCCGGCGATGACCTCCGGCCGCTCCCGCACGAAGACACCGACCGGCAGGATGCCCGGGGCGAGCTGGGCGCGGAGCGCCCGGGCGGTGGAGACGCTCACCCGCCTGCGGCTCTCGGCGAAGACAAATCCGATGTAGTCCGGGCGGCAGAGGTTCGCGGCCTCAATGTCGCAGGGACGGGTGAGCCCACAGAGCTTGATCTTTTTCATGGGGTCCCTCCGCGCAGCGCCTCGAGCGCCGCCTGTTTATCGGGCGCGCGCATCAGCGTCTCACCGATCAGCACCGCGTCGGTGCCGTTCTCCCGCAGGCGGGCGACGTCCCCGGGGGTGAGAATGCCGCTCTCCGAGACGTAGAGCCGGTCGGCGGGGACGAGCGGACGCAGACGGATGCTGGTGGTGACGTCCACCTCAAAGGTCTGCAGGTCGCGGTTGTTGACCCCGATGATGCGCGCGTCCGCGCGCAGCGCCCGCTCCACCTCATCCGCCGTGTGTGCCTCGACGAGGACGGAGAGCCCGAGCTCCTCGGCGAGCTGTGAAAAGTCGTGCAGTTCCACATCGTCCAAAATCGCACAGATGAGAAGCACGGCGCTCGCGCCGAGCGCCTTGGCACCGTAGATCATATAGGGGTCCACGGTGAAATCTTTGCGCAAAACAGGGATAGAAACTGTCTCTGCGATCTCGCGGAGATAGCTGTCCCGCCCTTTAAAATAGAAGGGCTCGGTGAGGCAGGAGATCGCCGCGGCCCCGGCCGCCTCATAGGAGCGGGCGATCGAGAGATAGGGAAAGTCGGGCGCGATCAGCCCCTTGGAGGGAGAGGCGCGCTTGACCTCGCAGAGAAAGGAGATACCGGAAACGGAGAGCGCACGCTCGAAGGGGTAGCGGAAGATACCCTCTTTTGCACATCGCGCCTCCGCCTCGGCGCGCACCTCCGAAAGCGGACGACGGCGCTGTTCCTCCGCGACCCGCTCGCGTGTCTTTTCGGCGATCTGATCTAAAATCATACACTCACCTCGTTTGAGCGGGAGATAAACTCCGAGAGTTTTCTGCTGGCGGCGCCGCTGTCGATCAGCTGCTCCGCCAGGCGCACGCCCTCCTCGAGCGTCTCTGCCCGCCCGGCCACATAGAAGGCAGCTCCAGCATTGAGAGCGACGGCGCAGCGCTTCGGACCGCTCTCGCCTGCGAGGATCGCACGGGTGATCGCGGCATTCTCGGCGGGGGAGCCGCCTGTGAGCTCCGATTTGTCGCAGCGTGCAAAGCCAAACTGCTCGGGGGTGACGGAGTAGCTTCGGAAGGAGCCGTCCCGGATCTCGCACACGGCGGTCGGCGCGCTCATCGAGATCTCGTCGAGCTGGTCCTCTCCGTAGACGACCATACCGCGCTTGACGCCGAGATTTGCCATCACGCGGGCGAGCGGCTCCACCAGCGCCCGGTCATAGACCCCCATGACCTCCATATTTGCCCCCGCGGGATTGGAGAGCGGGCCGAGAATATTGAACACGGTGCGGATGCCGAGCTCACGGCGGACCGGGGCGACATACTTCATTGCGATGTGGTAGTTCTGCGCGAACAGGAAGCAGATGCCGATCTCCGAGAGGAGCGCCGCGCTCCGCTCGGCGGGGAGGGAGATATTGACCCCCAGCGCCTCCAACACGTCGGCCGCCCCGCACTTGCTCGAGGCGGCGCGGTTGCCGTGCTTCGCGACCGGAACCCCGCCCGCCGCAATGACAAGCGCGGCGGTGGTGGAGATATTAAAGGAGTTTGCCCCATCGCCCCCGGTGCCGACGATCTCGAGCACATCCATGTCGTGCAGCAGCTTAACGCAATGGGCGCGCATTCCGGCCGCGGAGCCGGTGATCTCGTCGATCGTCTCGCCCTTCATCGAAAGGGCCGTGAGATAGGCGCTCATCTGAACGGGGGAGGCCTTGCCGCCCATGATCTCGTCCATGACGGCCTGCGCAGTCTCATAGGAGAGGTCCTCCCGCTTCGAGAGGGCCAGAATCGCGTCGTAAATCATTGTGATACCTCCAAAAAGTTCTTGAGTATAGCGGCGCCCTGTGGGGTGAGCACCGACTCGGGGTGGAATTGGACGCCGTAGATCGGATATTCCCGGTGCTGGACCGCCATCACCTCGCCGTCCGCCGTCTCTGCGATGACGCGCAGACAGGCGGGGAGACACTCCGCGGGAGCGGCGAGCGAGTGGTACCGCGCGACTTCGATCTGCGGAGGAAAGCCGGAGAAGAGCGGGCTGCGCACGTCGAGCAGCGCGCGGGAGGTCTTACCGTGCATCAACGTTTTTGCGTAGGTCACCTCGCCGCCGAACGCCTTACAGATCGCCTGATGTCCGAGACAGACGCCGAGTAGCTTGAACCGTCCGCCGAGCTTGCGCACGACGTCGATACAGATGCCCGCATTCTCCGGGCGGCCGGGGCCGGGGGAGAGAATGATCGCCTCGGGAGAGAGCGATGCGATCTCCTCCGGTGTAAGTGCGTCGTTGCGGATGACCCGGATATCGGGATTCAGCGCTCCGACGAGCTGATAGAGATTGTAAGAAAAACTGTCGTAGTTGTCGATCAGCAGAATCATAGATCAAGCCCTCCCTCCGCGATCTCGCAGGCGGAGACGACCGCCTGCGCTTTGTTGATACACTCCTGATACTCGGTCGCGGGCACGCTGTCCGCGACAATTCCGGCGCCCGAGCGAATGAAGAGCTTTCCATTTTTTGCGAAAGCGAGCCGGATGGCGATCGCGGTGTCCAGATTGCCGGTGAAGTCGAGATAGCCGATCGCACCGCCGTAGATGCCGCGCTTGTTGTTCTCCAGTTCATTGATGATCTGGCAGGCCCGCAGTTTGGGTGCGCCGGAGAGGGTGCCGGCGGGGAGAATCGCATCGATTGCATCGACCGCATCTCGCCCCTCGGCGAGCTGACCGCGGACGGTGGAGCCGATGTGCATCACGTGGGAGAAACGGAGCACCTCCATATAGCGCTCCACCTCGACTGAGCCGAGCGCGCTTATTTTACCGATGTCGTTACGGCCGAGATCAACGAGCATATTGTGCTCAGCGCGCTCTTTCTCGTCGGCGAGCAGCTCCCGCTCGAGCGCCGCATCCTCCGCCTCGGCCCGCCCGCGGGGCCGGGTGCCTGCGAGGGGAAAGGTGTGCAGCACGCCGTTTTCCAGTTTTACGAGCGTCTCCGGGGAGGCGCCGGCGATCTCGATCTCGTCGCTTGTAAAATAGAACATATAGGGTGAGGGATTCTGGGTGCGGAGCACCCGGTAGACGTCGAGCAGACTGCCCTCCATCTCCGCCTCCAGCCGGTTGGAGAGCACCACTTGAAAGAGATCACCCTCCCGGATATATCGCTTGCCGCGTTCCACCATCGCACAGTAGGATGCGCGATCAAAAAGAGGGGCGAAGGGAGTTTTGAGCCGCAGGGGCGGATTCGGCGCGGGGGCGCCGCTTTGCAGCAGACCGGCCAGCCGGTCGAGCTCTGCGACGGCGCGCTCATAGTCTGTGGCGGGCTCTCCGGTCGGCATGTTGACGATCAGCAGCACCTTTTGCCGGAAGTGATCGAAGGCGATCACCTTGTCGAACAGCATGAGATCGACGTCTTGGAAGGACTCGCTGTCCGCCGCGTCCAGCTTGAGGGTGGGCTCGCTGTATTTGATATAGTCGTAAGAAAAGTAGCCGACAAGTCCCCCGGAAAAGGGCGGAAGCTCCGGGCGCCTCGGCGCCCGATTCTCCGAGAGAATCCGGCGGATCGCCTCGCCCGGATGCGCGACGCGCTCGGTGCAGGTTGTGCCCTCGCGGATGCGCAGCACACCGTCGAGACAGGTGAGCTCCAGCTTCGGATCAAAGCCGATAAAAGTGTAGCGCCCCCACTTTTTGGAGGCCTCAGCGCTCTCGAGCAGAAAACAGTGCCGCGAGACGCCCTTCAGAATACGCAGTACGTTGATCGGCGTGAGCGTGTCGGCATAGAGCTCGCGCACGAGAGGGATACGCCCGAAGCCCTCGCCGGCGAGGCGCAGCGCCTCCTCTTTTGTGATCCGTTTCATAAAAGCCTCCTTACACTGTGAAATCTATTCGGACGGGGCTTTTATACAAATAAAAAATCCCGCCCTCGACAATCTCTGTCAAGGACGGGAGAAAATCCACCCGCGGTGCCACCTTGATTCGCAGAAATTCTGCGCGCTTTGCGGAATACCAACATATCCCCGGCAACTGACGTATGCCTTACGTCGCGGTGTACTGAGCAAAAAGCCTTTGACCGCGCCCTCAGTGGTCCATTTAACTGCCTGCGTTCTATCCGGCTCCCAGCGCCCCGGACTCTCTGTGAGTGCACAGCGGTTTTTATCTCCACCTCAACGGTTTTTCAATATAGAAATATGCTAGCATCAAATGTGATATTTGTCAAGAGAAATTTCTCATGCTCTGCTCTTAACACGATTTTAAGCGCTTGCCGTCTTTTGTTTTACCGTTTTAATCCCGATGCTCCTACAATAAAAACAGCAAGGAGGGGGAAGTATGCCCAGTATTCTTCATAAATGGATAGATCGAATTGAGACCGCGCTTGTGCGCACGATGTATAGACGACCCGCTCTTTTTTATCTCTGTGTGCTGATCGGGATACCGGCGATTGTATTCGCTGCGCTGCTTCTCTGCGCCGCAGCCGTCATCTGGATCGGTGGGTTTTAAAGGCAGTTCCGATTGGATAAACGGCAAGTCTGCAAGGAGACGCTTTAAGACGCCTCTCTTTGAAGTGTTTAACAAAATTCCGTCCAAAAATCGCGTAGAGCGGCCTCGTAGCGGCGAGGCTCGGTGTAGTAACTCATTGCATGGTCGGCCCCCGGGACGATCAGAAGCCGCTTTGGAGCGGTACATGCCTGATAATTTTCGTAGGTCATTTCCACGGGGACGAAACGGTCGTCTGTACCATGAATCAACAGAACCGGGATGGTGTTTTCCCGCAGAGCGTCCAGTGTTGAGTAGGAATCTGCTTCAACATGGATCTTTTTCTTACAGAGTGTATCTGCGGTGGAGTGGAGCAAATCATAGGAGAGATGCAGATTGTTTTTGACGATGTGTTTCCAGATTTCATGTGCGGAGGTATAGCCACAGTCCGCGATGATGCCGCAGACATTGGGGGGAAGAGAGAGGCCGGAGGCCATGAGAACGCTGGCGGCGCCCATGGAGACCCCGACGAGATAGAGCGGTAATCCGGTGCCGCACTGTTCGTTGACCCAGCGTGCCCAGTCCAGACAGTCGTAGCGTTCCAACATCCCGAAGCCCATATAGTCGCCGCCGCTGCTGTTTTGGCCCCGCTGTTCAATATAGAGGACGTTGCAGCTATTTTCATACCAAAAATTGGAGATTAGAGCAAAGTCATCCGCCCAGGAGGAGCGCCATCCGTGTACGGCAATTATGGTGCGCTTGGCATCCGCGCAGGGACGCCAATGTCCGGTCAGAGAGATACCGTCCTGTGCGGTAATCTGGATCTCCTCGCAGTCGACCTGCCTCAACTTCTGAGCGGCCTGTTCCACTGCCTGCAAAAAGGCGCTGCGGTCGGAATTTCCGGACACCTTTTCCTTAGCGCGCGCCATGCCCGGGGAGATCTCGCGGTCCAGTGCGAGGGAGACCAAAGCTGTCGCAGTTCTATAAATCGTGAGACCGGCAGCTGTGACAACTCCTGCAGCTGCTCCGATTCCGGCCAGGATTCGTTTTGTATTTTTCTCTATGAAAATCACCGCCTTATTTGTAGTGTATAGAGTCTTGTGGAAAGCTCTGATCCGGAGTGCGGACGAGCTTCCGGGGGACAGGTGGAAGTATTTGCCCTGTTAACTGGGTGTGCCGATAGAAAACAGTGCGCGATATGCAAAGGGCTTCGCCTTTGCGTATCGCAAGAGCTGCGCTGGACGGATGACAGGAAACCGGGAGAGCTCTGGAGGAACGCCTGAGATGCGAAGCACTGTTTGACTTCGAATTTTCCCGGCTTACTGTGACGGACGGGAGATTCCGACAAGCGGATAGAAAACGGAAGTTATCGCTTTGTTCCCAGGTTACTACAGGCCATAATCACGCTGTCGACACCCAGCAGGATGAGGCAAAACCCGACAATGTAGCTGACGGAAATCAGTGAGAGCGTCGGACAGAAGATCATAAGAACTCCCAAAATAAGTCCGATGCCGTTGAGAACCAGCGTGCAGTAGTAGAACGGGTTTCCCGCTATGACGCGAATTGTGTTCAAGTGGGAGAGCCGGGAGATACAATGAGCAATAAACCAGATGGGAAAGAGCAGAGATAAAATCCATTTTCCCGCGTTCGGGTAGACCAGCAGCATCACGCCGGACATCACACTCAAAATTCCGGAGATCAGCGACACCATGGGGCCGAACCCTGTGTACCGCTCTACTCTCACATAGAGTATAAGGTCCGCAACGCCCGTGAGAGCGGCGATCGCGCCGTAGAAAACGATCAGCCCGGTCAGTGCGCTGTCGGGGCGGGCAAATGTAAAAATACCGAGCAGAATGAGAAAGACTCCCACTGCCAGTTCCAACCATCCAAAGATTGAGCGCCCTCTCATAGTGATTCCCCTCCCGCGTTTAGAATCGACATAAATTCTTCGCCCGTGATCGTCTCTTTCTCATAAAGAAATTGTGCCAGTTCCTCTAATTTTTGACGGTTTTCGGTCAGGATTTGTTTCGCTTTTTCGTGTTGCCTTTTGATGAGCTCTATGACCTTTTGATCGATCTCTTTTTGGGTATCTGCGGAGCAGGAGAGCGAGGTGTCGTCGCCCAGGTATTGGCTGTTTACCGTTTCCATGGCCACCATATCGAACTGTTCGCTCATACCGTAGCGGGTGACCATTGCGCGGGCAAGCTTGGTTGCCTGCTCGATGTCGTTGGAGGCCCCAGTGGTAATTTCCCCAAAGATCACTTCCTCGGCCGCGCGTCCGCCGGTATAGGTGGCGATTTTGTTTTCCATCTCCTGTTTGGTCAAAAGGTATTTGTCCCCCGCATCCACCTGCATCGTGTACCCCAGAGCGCCGGAGGTTCTGGGAATAATAGTGATTTTCTGGACAGGGGCGGAGTGGGACTGCATGGCGGCGACCAGGGCATGGCCGATTTCATGGCAAGCCACCACCTTCTTTTCCTCATCCGAGAGAACTGCGCTTTTTTTCTGATAGCCGGCGATCACCACTTCGATACTCTCCTCCAGGTCGGATTGATTGACGACGGTGCGGCCGTTTCGCACGGCGCGCAGAGCCGCCTCATTGATGATATTGGCGAGCTCTGCACCAGAGGCGCCGGAGGCCATCCGTGCGATGGTGTGAAAGTTGACATCCTCCGCTGTTTTGATTTTCTTTGCATGGACGTTCAAAATGGCCTCTCTTCCGAGGAGGTCAGGCAGTTCTACAGGCACGCGGCGGTCAAAACGGCCCGGACGGGTCAGCGCGGGGTCCAGCGTCTCCGGGCGGTTGGTTGCGGCCAGAATGATGACACCAGTATTTCCCTCGAAGCCGTCCATCTCCGTGAGCAGCTGATTGAGCGTCTGCTCGCGCTCATCATTGCCACCCAGGCGGCCGGAATTTCGCTTCTGGCCTATGGCGTCAATTTCATCAATAAATACGATGCAGGGCGCTTTTTCTTTTGCCTGTTTAAAAAGATCGCGCACTTTTGAGGCGCCCATTCCTACAAACATCTCCACGAATTCAGAGCCCGAGATGGAGAAGAAGGGGACATCTGCCTCGCCGGCAACGGCCTTAGCGAGCATTGTTTTACCGGTTCCGGGAGGGCCTACGAGGAGGAGCCCTTTCGGCATGGAGGCTCCCACCTCGGTATATTTTTGCGGATTGTGCAAGTAGTCGACAATTTCGGCGAGATTTTCCTTTGCTTCGTCCTCACCGGCCACGTCGCTGAAATGAATTCCCTGGGTGGACTGCACATATACTTTTGCGTTGCTCTTTCCCATGCCAAACGCCATAGCGTTTTTTCCGCCTGCCTGCTCCATCAGCTTTTTGCTCATATACCGGCCCAAAAGAATAAAGATAAGCAGAGGGAGCCCAACTGTCAATAGAATGCTCATCAGAGGGGATATGGTCTGCTGGATATCTTTTGAAAATGTTGCGCCGGATTCGTAGAGACGCTGGGTCAGGGTGGGATCGTCCATGGAACCGGTTTTATAGAGTTTGGTGTTATCCTTGTTGGTAAACACAATTTGAGAATCCTCAATCTCAACACGGCCGATATCCTGCTCTTCGATCATGTGCATAAAGGTGCCGTAGTCCACCTCGGATATCTGCCCCTGCATGAGCATGGGGACGATAAGAATGTTAAAGAGAAAGATGATTCCGATCGCAATCAGATAGTAGTAAAGGAGCGGCTTCCTCGGTGATTTTACTTCTTTCATAGTGATTTTATACCTCCGTTTCCCGCTGTACTGTTTCGGCGGAGATTGCCTCTAACGCGCTTAAAAGCGCGCGATCGGCGGCCTGTAGAGCAAAATCAAGAGCATACTCCGCCACCAGAATTTTCTCCTCAGCAGAGAACGAGAGCGCCTGTTTGGCTCTGGTTCTCTGAATCACCGCCTCTATCTCACGGTAGGCGGCGGAGAGAGGGACGACGGCGCTGGATTTGGAACATTCTAATTTTTTTTGGAGCAATAGCTCAGTCTCTGTGATTTCCGCTCTCAATGGGGCGAGTCCCGCTTTGACGTGACGGGGGATGCCGGACTCACCGAGCTGAATGTTACGGTGCAGTGTTGTGATTTTGTCATCCAGTTCGCGCAGTTTAACCGAGAGAATTTCATCTGCCATAGGGACACCTCCGTTGAAATTTAAGGCCCGGGGATATTTTTATTGTATCTATTGGAGTGATTTTCTCAACTGTCAACAGTTTTCCCGTGTATAGACAGAAAAGCCGGAGTGTAAAAAATTTTTACACTCCGGCTCTTCTGTCCATAAACTTTTATTTTTCTCACGGTACGACTTTTCCCGAGATGAGAAGATAAATTTGATGTACGATCCGGTCCAGATTTTTTGTATCCTCCTCGGTCCACTCTCGGAGAATGCCGATAATTGCCCAGCTGTGATAGCGTAAGATCAGTCTTACTTCTGAGTATGTGTAATTCTGATAGAGATGTTCCGCCTCGATAATCTGCTCAAAAAAATGGAGAGCATATTCGATGAGAAGATGTTCCAGTTCACTGCGGTAGTTGGTCTGCATGCCGCGCTTGACATAGGGGGCCGCGTTGAGGGCAACCAGAAAAAAATAGCGGAGCTCCTGTTCGGCGCTTCCCTGAGCTTTTGCTTCCTGCAGCATTCTCTCGGTGCCCCGCTCCAAAAGCCAGCGGAAGAGATCGGGAATATCCTCAAAATGGTAGTAGAATGTCTGTCGGGTGATCTGACACTCCTCCACGATATCTTTGACGGTCAGCTTCTTCACATTTTTTTCAGTTAAGAGTTTCCTTACCGCTTTGGCGATAGACTCCTTCATATCAGCCGGCATCGTGTTTCACCATTCACACAGAGCGCACAGACGCGCTCTGTGTGCCTTTTTAGAAAATGTTTAATCAAGGGGAGAGAAGAGGTTTGCGCGCCGATGAATATAGACGCTCTGAAGCAGACCGAGCGCCCACCAGGAGGAGACGATGGAGGAACCGCCGTAAGAAAAGAAAGGAAGGGTGATTCCTACGACGGGAAGAAACCCCATCGCCATGCCCAGATTCTCAAAAATCTGCGCGAAGAACATGCCGAAAACGCCCATTGCGATCAGGTTGCCGAGCATATCCTTAGAGCGCCGTGCAATGATCAGTGTTCGGACCAGAAAGAGCGCAAGCAGCGCGATCAGAAGCGATGCGCCGAGAAAACCAAATTCCTCCCCGGCGACGCCAAAGATAAAATCGGTCTGCTTTGCGGGGAGCAATTCGTATTGTACGAGCGTCCCGTGGGTAAATCCCTTGCCGGTGAGCTGCCCGGAGCCGATCGCGATTTTGCTCTGAATCGCCTGAAATCCGTAGTTCTGCGGGTCGAGCTCGGGCGTGAAGCCGAAGAGAATTCGCTTTTTCATATAGCCGGAGAGCCCGTACTCCCATACCAGCGGCGAGACGAGGAGAACGAGCAGCGCCGCTATGCCGAAGAAGCGGAGATACAGCCCGGCGACGAAGAGCATGACAAGCGCGATAAAGAGAAAGACGAGTGCGCTGCCAAGGTCGCCCTGTAGAACGATGAGCCCGAAGAAGAAGAGCAGCAGGGCGCCGGATTTGAGAAGGCCCTTCAAGGTGTTGAGCGTCTCGTGATTTTTGTTCAAAAAGCTGGCAAACACGAGAATAAAGCCGAGCTTGACGAACTCGGACGGCTGAATGTCCACAAAACCGAGACTCAACCAGTTGCGGTTTGACGGATCGCTCGACGGACCGTGGCCGAAGATCAGCGTGACGCCGATCGCTCCGACCGAGAGGATAAGGAGAATCCACCAGACGTCGGAAAACCAGTCGTAGTCAATTTTAGAGAGCAGCACCATACCGACAAAGCCGATCAGCGCGCCTGCGGCCTGAATGATGACATATCGATGAGTGCCGAAACTGAGCGTCGCACTGTAGACAAGCACCAGGCCGTAGAGGGTGCAAAGGCAGGAGAGCAGAAAGAGTATCCTGTCCATCTCGCGAAAATATTTTTTAATTGCTCCGAAAACTTTTTCCATGTGTACTCCAAACGGTTGAGGGTGAAGATCAGCGCGGAGCACGAAATGGGCCCGCGATTGAAATCGAGCTATGTGAAGTTATTATACCAATAAGGATAGGGAAAATAAAGTATAATCTGTCCAGAAGTGAGAGAAAAAGGTTGAGGGATGGGGGTAAATATGCTAAAATTTCACTATATATAGTGAGAAGTGGGGCGGGTCCTGTCGCCCAGACAGAAGGAGAATTTGCTATGTTGTCGGATGTTCAGATTGCGCAAAATGCAAAACTCGAGCCGATTGGAGCGGTTGCGGCGCGGTGCGGCCTCTTGGAAGATGAGCTGGAGCTCTATGGGAAATACAAGGCGAAGGTTTCGGAGGAGGCGCTTCGGAGACTCTCAAAAAAGCCGGACGGAAAACTGATTCTGGTCACAGCGATCAACCCAACGCCGGCGGGCGAGGGAAAGACCACCGTCTCGGTGGGACTTTCACAGGCGCTCAACCGGATTGGAGCGTCCTCTGCGCTCGCGCTGCGCGAGCCCTCGCTCGGCCCGGTATTCGGCATCAAGGGGGGGGCCGCGGGCGGCGGATACTCCCAGGTGGTACCGATGGAGGACATCAATCTCCATTTCACAGGGGATATGCACGCGATTACCGCGGCGAACAATCTGCTCTGTGCGATGCTCGATAATCACATCCAGCAGGGGAACGCACTCGGGATCGACACCCGGCGAATTGTGATAAAGCGGGTGCTCGACATGAAC
>CAJFTX010000091.1 GCA_904420075.1 uncultured Clostridia bacterium
ATCCCCCTGGGTAAGGCGTTTGCTTGTTACAAAGTCGCCGTAGAGAGTGCAGTCGGCCGCCGTCTCCTGAGGCAGATCAAAGACAAACTCGCAGTAGTCCACGCGCTCCCCGGAGGTCTTGTCGATGAAAGAGCGGCTGTAGAAGCAGTCGTAGCGGGCGCCGGAGCGATCCATAAGATAGAGAGAGCAGTGATTGTCATATTTTAAATTGTCGTGCATGGCGGTCTGGATGTGCAACTTTCCGTTCAGATAGCCTGCGGCGGTGATATCAATTCCGGCGGCAGGAGAGACGAGCGGCGGGTCTGCGGGCAGCAACATATGGGAGTCGTCGGAGGAGAGAAAACCCTCGCCGCCGCCACCGGTGGAGTAGGCCTCGCGGGTGGGGACGGACGCCGGGAGCGCGCCGAGATCGAGCGGGACAGAGAGGCCCTCCTGCTCCTCCTTTTCGCTCAAAAACTGGCTGAGGGTGAAGGTGAGCTTCTCCCCCTCGATTTTATGGTTCCCCCACTCGGTGACCTGGACGAGGAAGAAGGCGGTGCGGCTCTCCTCATCGAATCCCGCGAACTGACAGGTGGCGCTGCTGTCGAACGGGCGGCGGAGGGAGTAGCTGTCGAAGAGATCGGTTGTGGCGTCCACCCGGTCGCCCTCCAGGTCACGCAGAGAGAGATAGATCTCGGCGGTGTCGCCGTGAATGTAGGCGGAGTGGACGACAAGCTCGATCCCATTTGAGATACAGGAGCGCTGCACCGGGCGGAAGAGCTGCGCAAGTTCGGGGGAGACCCGGTACAGGAGATCATTCGCGGCGGGCAGAGAGGCGGCGAGCGCCGGGACTGCGGCGAGCAGGCAGCAGAGCGCCGCGGCGACGGCGACAGAGCGCCGCAGGCGGTGAACCGTACGGGGGTGTTTTTGGGCCTGGGCGAGCGTTCTTGCGAGCAGTTCGGGGGAGGGGGTGAGTTCGTCGTTTAATTTGCGGTAGTCCTCTTTAAACATAGTCGGTCTCCTTTAACAATTTTCTGAGTTTCTGGCGGGCGCGGGTGAGCTGTGAGCGGACGGAGGACTCCTTCTTATGGAGAAGGTGAGCGATCTCCCGGACGCTCTGATCCTCGTAGTAGAAGAGATGGAGTACCGCTCGGTCCGCAGCGGGAAGGCGCCGGAGCTCGGAGTAGAGCGCGAGTGACTCCTCCGTCTTAAAAGGGAGTTCCACCTCGAGTGGGACGGTGTGCCGGACAAAGGCGGAGGCGCGCAGCTTCTTTGCACAGTTGATGGTGACTCGGATCAGCCAGGCACGGCGATGCTCCTCACTTGCAAATTCGGGCGCGCTGCGCAGATAGCGCAGGAACACCTCCTGAAAGATGTCCTCCGCGTCGCTTCTGTTCTGCGCCTGTGAGCAGGCGAGACGGTACACCATATCGGCATATTTCCGGACGATTTGTTCCAAGTGCTTACCTCCTTTCACTCTCTAATACCCTGTGGGGCTCGAAAAGGCTGCATCTGTTTTACAAAAATTTTAGATGGACGGTACGAACAACAGAATGGAGACTGAGATGGGGAGAGAACCCGACGAGCGGAGCCGCGGGCGGACGTTTGAGCGGCCGCCCGGCGTCGCCCGGATTTCGAAGCGGCGGGAGGGCAGGGGGCTCTTTTCCAAAACGCTCTCGGAGGAGAGGCGGCGAAGCGGTCCCGAGGGATGGGCGCATAGAAAAAGCGGCAGGAATATTCCTGCCGCTTTTTTATTTTCGGTTTACGCCTCGAGCTTCTCAATGCCGATTTTGATCCGGCGGAGCGTCTCGTCGCGGCCGAGCAGCGCCGCAAGCTCAATTCCGCCGCCGGGGGTGAACGCCTTACCGGAGACGGCGACCCGCAGCGGCCAGAGGATAAGCCCGTTTTTCACCCCGAGCTCCGCGATCAGCTCAAAGAGCACGTCGTGGATCGCGGTCTCAGAGAAGTCGGAGAGGCCCTCGAGCACCGGGAGGATGGCGCGCAGAGAGGAGAGGCTGTTCTCCTCGTTCGTCTTCATCTTTTTGTGGACGAAGAGGGCGGTGTCGTAGTCGGGGAGCTCGTCAAAGAAATCGACCTGCTCCGGGATATCACAGAGCTTCTCGCAGCGGGGCTGGAGCAGGGCCGCGATTCGCCGCTTGTCGATATCGCGCTTGATCGCCTGGGAGAGATAGGGCTCGGCCTTCTCATAAAACGCCTCGGGCGAGAGGTCGCGGATGTACTCGCCGTTGAGCCAGTCGAGCTTCTGGATGTCAAAAATGGCGGGGGATTTGGAGATCCCCTTGATATCAAACGCCTGTACGAGCTCCGGAAGAGTGAACTTCTCCTGTTCGCCGCCGGGACTCCACCCGAGCAGCGCGATGTAGTTGAGCACCGCGTCCTTTAGGTAGCCCTTGGCGATGAGATCCTGATAGGAGGCGTCGCCGTTGCGCTTGGAGAGTTTCTGCTTCGCGTCCTTCATGACCGGCGGACAGTGGATGTAGACCGGCGGCTCCCAGCCGAACGCCTCATAGAGCAGGTTGTATTTCGGGGAGGAGGAGAGGTATTCCGAGCCGCGTACCACATGGGTGATGCCCATCAGGTGATCGTCGATCACATTTGCAAAGTTGTAGGTCGGCAGCCCGTCCGACTTTAGGAGAATGTTGTCGTCGAGCGTCGAGTTGTCGACGGTGACGCGGCCGTAGACCACATCGTCGAAGGTCGTGGTACCCTCGGGAATCTTCTGCCGGATGACATAGGGAATGCCGGAGGCGAGCTTCTCTTCCACCTCTGCGGGCGTGAGACTCCGACAGTGACCGTCGTACTTGTGCGGGACCTTGGAGGCCTCGTGGATGGCGCGCAGCTCGTCCAACCGCTCCTTGTCGCAGAAGCAGTAGTAGGCGCCGCCGAGCTCCACCAGTTTTTTGGCGTAGTCGATGTAGATCTGCCGCCGCTCGCTCTGGATATAAGGCCCGACAGGGCCGCCGACGTCCGGCCCCTCGTCGTGCACGAGGCCGGTCTCCGCGAGCGTCTGATAGATGATGTCGGTCGCGCCCTCGACCAGGCGCTCCTGGTCGGTGTCCTCGATGCGCAGGATGAAGTCGCCGCCGTCCTTCTTCGCGATGAGATAGGCGTAGAGCGCGGTGCGCAGGTTGCCCACGTGCATGTAGCCGGTGGGGCTGGGGGCAAATCTAGTCCGTATTTTCAAAGCAGTACAACTCCTTATAAAACCTTTGTACTCATCTTAACTTTTCTACACCGCAGTTGTCAAGGAGCGAAGGCTGTGATAAAATAAATTCTGTATCTTTTAGATAGGGGAGACGATACTATGGATTACACCTTTTCAAATAGAGTCGGGGGGCTGAAACCCTCGGCCATCCGTGAGATTTTGAAGTCGGCCGGGGATCCGGGGATGATCTCCTTCTCCGCTGGGAACCCGGCGGTGGAGAGCTTCCCGGTGGAGGAGCTGCGCCGGATCTCGGACGACATCTACGCGCACGACGCGGGGGCGGCGCTGCAGTACAGCGTCACCGAGGGCTATGCCCCGCTGCGCGAACAGCTGAAAAAACGGCTCTCTGAGCGGTTCCAGATCGATATGACCCAAAACGAGCTGCTGGTCACCACCGGCGGCCAGCAGGGGATCGACCTTGTGACCAAGATCCTCTGCAACGAGGGGGATACGGTAATCTGCGAGGAGCCGAGCTTTATCGGCGCGCTCAACGCTTTCCGCTCCTATGGCTGCAATCTCAAGGGGGTGCCGCTCGAGGAGGACGGCCCGAACCTAGAGGTAATGGAGGAGATTTTAAAGACCGACAAACGGGTGAAGCTGATTTATCTCATCCCGACCTTCCAGAATCCGGCCGGGAGCACTACGAGCCTCGAGAAGAGAAAGGCGATTTTAGAGCTCGCGGAGCGGTACCATGTGGTGATCTTCGAGGATAACCCCTACGGTGAGCTGCGCTTTGCGGGGGAGGAAGTGCCGACCCTTAAGTCGCTGGACAGAAGCGGCTGCGTGGTCTACGGCGGCTCGGTCTCGAAGATACTCTCGGCGGGTCTGCGCATCGGCTTCATCGCGGCGGCACCCGAGATCTTCGGGAAGGCGGTGGTGGTCAAGCAGACGACCGACGTGCACACCCCGATCTACAACCAGATGCTCGCCGCGCGCTTCTTCGAGCAGTGCGACCTGGATGCGCACATCGAGAAGATCCGCGCGCTCTACCGCAGAAAGTGCGGGCTGATGCTCGCCGGGATGGACGAGAGCTTTGCCGACTGCGTGCAGTACACCCGGCCGGAGGGCGGACTCTTCCTCTGGGTGACGCTGCCGGAGGGGGCGGATATGCCCGCCTTTGTGAAGCGGGCGATCGAGCGGAAGGTTGCGGTGGTGCCGGGCAGCACCTTTATGACCGACGAGAGCGCGCCCTGCCGCTCCTTCCGGATGAACTACTCCACCCCGTCGGATGAACAGATCAAGAAAGGGGTTGCCATCCTCGGGGAGCTGACCCGGAGCCTGAAAGGATAGAGTGCGATGATAAAAGATCAGAAGGTTATTTTTTCCGGCATTCAGCCGAGCGGCAGGATTACCCTCGGCAACTATCTCGGCGCGGTAAAAAATTGGGCGCCGCTCCAGGAGGAGGGGCTCTGCCTCTACTGTGTGGCCGATCTGCACGCGATCACGGTGCGGCAGAATCCGGCCGAGCTGCGGCAGCGGTCGCTCACCCTCTACGCACAGCTGCTCGCCTCCGGCATCGACCCGGAGAAGAGCATTCTCTTCATCCAGAGCCATGTGGCCGAGCACGCGGAGCTCGCTTGGATTTTAAACTGCTATACGATGTTCGGCGAGCTGTCCAGGATGACCCAGTTCAAGGATAAGAGCGCGAAGAATGCGGACAATATCAACTGCGGGCTGTTCGCCTATCCTGCGCTGATGGCGGCGGACATCCTGCTCTACCAGACCGACCTCGTGCCGGTGGGGGTGGATCAGAAGCAGCACGTGGAGCTGACCCGCGACATCGCGGGACGGTTCAACGGGCTCTACAGCGAGACCTTCACGGTTCCGGAGCCGCTGATGCAGAAGAGCGGGGCGAAGATCATGAGCCTTTCCGACCCGACGAAGAAGATGAGCAAGTCGGACCCGAATCCGAAGAGCTATGTGCTGCTGATGGACTCGCCGGACGAGATCATGAGAAAGTTTAAGAGCGCGGTGACCGACAGCGAGAGCACCGTGCGCCGCGGCGAGGGCCGCGACGGGATAGGCAACCTCATCACCATCTATTCGGTGGCGGCGGGCAAGACGCCGGAGGAGGTCGAAGCGGAGTTCGAGGGCCGCGGCTACGGCGACTTTAAAAAGGCGGTCGGCGAGGCGACGGTGGAGCTGCTGCGTCCGGTGCGCGAGCGGACCGAGGAGCTCCTCAAGAATAAGGACTATCTTGAGGAGAGCTACAAGGCAGGCGCTGAGAAGGCTGCGCGGCTTGCGGTGCGGACACTTGACAAGGTGAAGCGCAAGGTGGGCTTTGCCGGAAAGATCAGGTGAGAAAAAGCGGTGGAAGTAAAAAGCATTATCTATCTGGTCGCGGCGTTTCTGGCCGCGGGGGTGATCGCGTTTGTGACCACTCCGCTCGTCAAGAGCTTTGCGCATAAGATCGGCGCGATCGACGTGCCGAAGGACAACCGCCGGATGCACAAAAAGCCGATCCCGAGGCTCGGAGGACTTGCGATTTTCCTCGGCTTTTTCTGCTCGGTGCTGGTCTTTTGCGACATCGATGCGGAGATGAGAGGCATTCTGATCGGCGCGGTGATTATCGTGGTGCTCGGGGTGATCGACGATGTAATGGCTCTCTCCGCAAAACTCAAGTTCGTGGTGCAGATCGGCGCGGCGCTTGTGCCGGTGCTCTGCGGAGTGCGGATCGATATCTTCTCCAACTTCAATTTCTTTTCGGATCAGCCGTTTATCAATCTCGGCTTCCTGTCCATTCCGGTGACGGTGATCTGGATTGTGGCGATCACAAACGCGGTCAACCTGATCGACGGGCTGGACGGTCTCGCGTGCGGGGTGTCCTCGATCGCCTGTTTCTCGCTGCTGATTATCGCGATCGCGGTGGGAGAGCCGGTGACGGCGACGATTATCGCGGCGCTGGCGGGCAGCTGCATCGGCTTTCTGCCCTACAACCTGAATCCGGCGAAGATCTTCATGGGGGATACGGGGGCGACCTTTCTCGGCTTTATTCTGGCGACCATCTCGGTGCAGGGACTGTTCAAGTTCTACACGGTGGTCTCCTTTGCGGTGCCGTTTTTGATTCTGGGGCTGCCGATTTTTGACACGGTGCTCGCGATTGTGCGCCGGGTGGCGTCGGGCAAATCCCCGATGCAGGCCGACCGGGGCCATTTCCACCACAAGCTGATTGATATGGGGTTCTCCCAGAAGCAGACGGTGGCGATTTTGTACGCGCTGTCGGCCATCCTCGGGATGACGGCGGTGGTGCTGACCACGACCGGTACGGCGAAGGCGGCAATTCTGGTGCTCGCGGCGCTCATTGTGGGGCTCTTTGCGGCCCGGGCGCTCGGCAAGACGGCGCGCGCCCAGTCGGACGAGAAGAAACGACGGGAGAGCATTCTTGCAGACGAGGAGATTTACGAGGAGATCTATGGGGACGACCCCTCCTTCTCGCCGGTAGTGCCGGCGGAGAAACGGGCGACGGTACACATCCCCGGAGGGGAGCATGGAGCCGCGGTGCCGAAGCTCAAGACCACGGCAAAGAAGAAGCACGACTCGAGAAGCGCTTCTAAGAAAAAAGGGAGATAGAGCGTTTGGGCGTCGTGCAAGGCTGAAAAAGAGCGGCCGGGCGGCGCCCGCCTGTTTTGAAAAAGGACGAAAAAGGTGAAAAGATGGAACGACTGAAGGTACTGCTGGTATTCGGGACACGGCCGGAGGCGATTAAGATGGCGCCGCTGGCAAAGGAGCTCCAGGGGCGGCCGGAATTCCTCTGCAAGATCTGCGTGACGGCGCAGCATCGCGGGATGCTCGACACGGTGATGGAGAATTTCGGACTTGCTGCGGACTACGACTTTGACATCATGAAGAAGGGGCAGACCCTCTGCGGGATCACCTCCCGGGTGATCGAGAAGATGGAGGAGGTGATCGCGGACTTCCGGCCGGAGGTGGTGCTGGTCCACGGGGACACGACCACCACCATGTCGGCGGCGATTGCGGCATTCTACTGCGGGTGCGAGGTCGGCCATGTGGAGGCGGGACTGCGCACCGGGGACAAGTGCTCGCCCTTCCCGGAGGAGCTCAACCGGCTGGTGACCGGCGACGTCGCGAATATCCACTTCGCGCCGACGGAGAACAATGTGAAAAATCTCGCGCGAGAGAATATTACAAAACAGGTCTTCATCACCGGAAATACGGTGATCGACGCGCTCAGGTACACCGTGCGGCCGGACTACCGGTTTGAGAGCCCGGTGCTGCGCGAGGTGACGGCGGATGGCCGACGGCTGGTGCTGCTCACCGCTCACCGCAGGGAGAATCTCGGCGAGCCGCACCGGGCGATCTTCCGGGCGGTGAAGCGGCTCGCGGAGGAATACCCGGAGGTGAATTTTGTCTATCCGGTACACCCGAACCCGAGAGTGAGCGAGCCCGCGCACGAGATTCTGGCCGGACTTCCAAACGTGTGGCTCATTGACCCGCTCGATACGGCGGAGATGCACAACCTGATGGATCGGGCCTACCTGATCATGACCGACTCGGGAGGTCTCCAGGAGGAGGGCCCGGCGCTCGGGAAGCCGGTGCTCGTGCTGCGGACCGAGACCGAGCGGCCGGAGGCGGTGGCTGCGGGCACGGTGAAGATCAGCGGCGTTGCGGAGGACGCGGTCTACCGCGACGCGCGCGAGCTGCTCGACGATGCGGAGGCCTACCGGGAGATGGCCCATGCCGTCAACCCCTATGGCGACGGGGAGGCATCCCGCCGGATCGCGGAGGCGCTGCTTGCGGTCTACCGCGGCGGGAAGGCGCCTGAGCCCTTCGGCGCCTGAGCGGACGTACGGATATGAGGCGACGACCCGGCTGAGGGCGCAGTGGGAGGCTTTCTCCGCATGTGCGGGGCGGCCGGACCGGAGGCTGACGGGAGCCCGGATGTAAGGGGCAGGGCGCATTTTAGGCCGAGGCGCGGACGCCTGAAACGGAGGCGAGCGTGAGGGCCGCTTTCGGAGCGCTTCTGCGCGGCGGGGAGAGCTCGCAGAGGTGGACAGCCCCGGCGGACTGCCGCACAGAGCGGCGGAGACGGACAGAAAGGCGGTGACGAAAAATGAGGGTGCGCAGATGGATTGGGAAGATTTTTGGAATTGTGTTCCTTCTTCTGATCGTCGCGCTGATCTATGTGATGCTGCGCTCAGACGGGGTAATCAGCGAACCCAAGAAGGAGATCATCCTGATGCCGGACAGCGAATTTGCGGAGAATCCGGTGCTCTTTCGGGCGGAGGACGGGTCGCTCACTGTCCCGGTGGTGGACCGGAACAACTGCCAGCAGATCATCGCTGCGATCCGGCCGCCGGAGCGGCTTTACTGGGAGGTGACGACCTCGATGCGTACGCCGAACGGCTCGGAGCGCACCAGCGGCCGCTATTATCAGAGCGGTTCCTCCACCCGGACCGAGCTCTACAGTGCGGGAGGGAGCCTCTTGAAGACGGCGATCTCGAACGGGCGAAGCGTCTTTGTGCGTACGCCGGAGGGCAGCCGGACGGTGAGCAATCTGGAGCTCTACAAGCCGGAGACGATTTTGCAGATGAGCGACATCGAATTCTTTTTGAACTGCGATGCGAAAAACCTTCTGAAAGCGGAGATTGTGGATTACAAGGGATATGACTGCCTCTATGTGAGCTATCGCTTTCCGGAGCTCGACCAGGTGGAGAACTACTATCTCTCGCTAAAATATGGATTGCCGCTCCACGCGGAGACGGTGAGCGGCGGCGTGGTGACCTTTACCGCGGAGACGGTGGCGCTTGAGGACGAATTCCCGAGAGAAGTCTCCTTCGCAATGGGATGACGGCAGCCCGATTTCCCGCGTATCTATAGATGCCGGAAAGATAGAGTTTCCGGGGCCGCTTTGGCCTGCTGTAAAATGCGATCTGAATCTCTTGCACCCGCGGGCGCGAGGTGGGCGGCCTTATACTTTACTCTGTGATACAAACTGAACTCATAGAGTCTGTGGGCGAGGCAGAGAATCTGTTTTTTCATATTTGAAACGGTGATTACCGCTCCGGCAAAGAATGGGCCGTATCGCTACTGCTCCTCGTGGATAGAGAAAATCTGTATATTTTTGAAACGCTATTTTATTCCGCTATAAAAATTGTGGTGCAATTTTTTTGAAATTGCCCATGGATCGGATTTGCGCCCTGTCGTCCGCTTTTTGTAGCTATATAGGCGGGCGCGGAGCGATAGAACGGCATGAAGAAATGGTTGACAGCCGCAGAGGAACAACACTGTAACCCTTGCGGGGCGTGAGGCCCCGATGAGAATGGTTTTCGAAAACGGTTCTTGGGGGGAGTGGGATGAAAAGAGACGGATTTGTCGCGGTTGCGGCGCTTTTTATGCTGCTGTCGGGAGGGATCTCGTTTCCGCTGGTGAAGATCGGGCTCGGCTATGCGGATACGCTGCCGCTGCTCGCGGTGCGGTTTGGCACAGGGGCGGCGACGATCTTTCTCGTCTTTGCGCTGCGTGAGTGGCGCAGGGGCGGTTCGGTGAGAGCGTTCTTTGCGCCTGCGGCGGTACGGGGAGGGTTGCTCTGCGGACTGATCTGCGGCGCCGGTATGATTTTACAGGTGGCGGGACTCCAGTACACTACGGCGGCGAAGGGCGCTTTTATCAACAATCTCTATGCGGTGCTCATCCCGGTGGTCGGCGCGATCTTCTTCCGGGTACGGCCGGACCGGCGCGCCTGCGCCGGGCTCGCGGGTGCGGCGGTGGG
>CAJFTX010000092.1 GCA_904420075.1 uncultured Clostridia bacterium
ATCAGCGAGCGGTCCTCTTTGACGACCGTCCCTTTGAAGAGCTCGGAGCTGTCGAGAAAGCTGTAGAAGCACTCTGCCTTTGCGGTGTTACGCCGCTTCATCTCCTCGAGTCCGCCGAGCGATTTGATCCACTCGAGCACCAGCTTGCAGATGTAGATCGAGTAACAGGGGGGCGTATTGTACATCGAACCCGCGTTTGCGTGGGTGGAATATTTGAGCATGGTCGGAGTGCCCTCGCGCTCCTTGCCGATCAGGTCCTCACGGATAATGACGACGGTAAGTCCTGCGGGTCCCATATTCTTCTGTGCGCCGGCGTAGATAAGCGCATACTTCGAGACATCGATCGGTTCAGAGAGGATGCAGGAGGACAGATCCGCGACGAGCGGAATGTCGCCAACCTCGGGCAGCTTCCACCATTTGGTACCGTAGATGGTGTTGTTCTCACAGATGTGGAAGTAATCGCAGTCGGCCGGGATGGAGGCGGGGTCCACCTCGGGGATATAGGAGAAGGTTTTGTCCTTGGAGGAGGCGACACAGATCGCCTCGCCGAGCCGTCCGGCCTCCTCATACGCCTTTTTCGCCCACTGACCGGTGACCGCGAAGGCGGCCTTGCCGCTGCCGGTCATCAGGTTCAGCGGTACCATCGCAAACTGCAGCGATGCGCCGCCCTGCAGGAAGAGCACCTTGTAATTGTCGGGGATACCCATGATCTCGCGCAGCAGCGCCTCGCAGCCGGTGATGATCTCCTCGTAGGCCTTGGAGCGATGACTCATCTCCATGACCGACATCCCGGCATCCCCATAATTTACGAGCTCTTTCTGCGCTTTCTCGAGCACCTCAAGCGGCAGACAAGAGGGGCCGGCGGAAAAATTGTAGACTCTATTCATACTCTCCTCCTAAAAAATACTTACCTCAGATATATAGATCAGTATAGCACTTTTCTTCCGAAAGTACAACACAGAAAACCGGTCTTTGATGTTTGACTTTCACAATAAATATGTAATATAATGTTTGCAATATGTTACAATGTAACAAATGGAGGGCTTATGAAAATTCAAGAGGTTGTTCGGATTTTAAACGGTGAGGTGCTCTGCGGCGAGGAGCGGCTGGAGAGCGACGTACACTCGGCCTGCGGCAGCGATATGATGAGCGACGTTTTGGCGTATGTGAAGGATCAGTCGGTACTGCTGACCGGGCTCTGCAACCCGCAGACGGTGCGCACAGCCGAGATGATGGATATGCGCTGTATCGTCTTTGTCCGCGGCAAGGAGCCGGATGAGACGATTATTGAGCTTGCGAAAGAGGCGGGAATCGTCCTTGTGAAGACGAGACTGCGGATGTACTCCGCCTGCGGACGGCTCTACTCGGCGGGGCTCGGAGAGAACAGCGAGGAGCACGTCTGAGAGGGGACAAAGGGGGTAAGTTGATGAGCGAGACAGTAAAGCTGCACTACGATGTGGACGGAGACAATTTCACCGCGGCGGGCGAGGCGTCGAGTGAGGTCAAGCGGGCCCTAAAGCAGATGGGATTTCCCTCTGAACTTGTCCGAAGAGTGACCATTGCGATGTACGAGGGGGAGATCAATATGGTAATCCATGGCGGCGGAGGCGAAGCCGACGTCGAGATCTCGAGCGAGGAGATTCGGATTGTGCTTACGGATCACGGGCCGGGGATTCCGAATGTGGAGCTCGCGATGCAGGAGGGATATTCTACCGCGCCGGACAACGTGCGCTCCCTCGGCTTTGGAGCAGGAATGGGATTGCCAAACATGAAACGCTATACCGACTCCATTGCGATCGATACCGAGCTCGGCGTCGGTACGACGGTGACCATGACAATTAAAGTAGGTGGTTAGATGGGTGATAGGAGAGTTTACCATTCGGTGACGCTCGACCGCGACAGATGTATGGGCTGCACCAACTGTATCAAGCGATGTCCCACCGAGGCGATCCGGGTGCGGGAGGGCAAGGCGCTGATCATCTCGGAGCGGTGCATCGACTGCGGCGAGTGTATCCGGCTCTGTCCGCATCACGCGAAAAAAGCGGTCTATGACCGGAAGAGCGACTTTGATGGAAAGTTTCAATACACAGTGGCGCTGCCCGCCCCCTCGCTCTACGGCCAGTTTAACAATTTAGACGACGTCGACTATGTGCTGACCGGACTCAAGCACATCGGATTTGACGATGTGTTTGAGGTGGCGACAGCGGCTGAAATTGTCAGCGACTACACCCGCCGGATTTTGGCGGGGAAGACGGCGCTTGAAGTGAAGCGGCCGATGATCAGTACGGCCTGCCCGGCCGTTGTGCGGCTGATCCAGGTAAAGTTTCCGGATCTGCTGCCGAATCTGCTGCCGGTTCTCACGCCGGCGGAGCTTGCGGGAAAGCTTGCCAAACGGGAGGCGGCGAAAAAGACAGGGCTGTCGCCCTCCGAGATCGGAACCTTTTTCATATCGCCCTGTCCGGCCAAAGTGACAAGCGCCCGTACGCCGATCGGGATGCACGAGAGCTACATTGACGGCGTGCTTTCAATGAGCAGTGTCTACAAAAAGCTCGTCTCCGCGATGAACAAGATCACCGAGCCGGAGCCGCTCTCACACAGCGGAATCGTCGGCATCTCATGGGCCTCATCGGGAGGGGAGGCCGCCGCACTGCTGCGGGACAAATATCTCGCAGCGGACGGGATTGAGAATGTCAAAAAGGTGCTTGAAGAGCTGGAGGACGACCGGCTTCCCGAGTGCGAATTTGTAGAGCTGAACGCCTGTATCTCGGGCTGTGTCGGCGGCGCGTTGGCCTTTGAAACGCCGTTTATCGCAAAGACGCGGCTTCAAATTCTGCGCCGGTGTCTGCCGGTGTCGAGGAATGCCTACAACGCCGAGGAACTCCGCGAGGAGGAGCTGCACTGGGAGAAGGGACCCGCTTTCAATCCGGCGCTCCTGCTCGACGACGACTTCGGCAGCGCGCTGCACAAGCGGCGGCAGATCGACGAGATTGAGGCGCAGCTTCCGGGACTTGACTGCGGCTCCTGCGGGGCGCCCTCCTGCCGGGCGCTTGCGGAGGACATCGTGCGCGGCAGCGCAAAGGAGACCGACTGCATCTTCATTCTGCGGCGGAAGGTATTTGGCATGTATCAGGAGCTCTCAAATTTTGATAACTATGGGCCAAGAGATAAGGAGTGAAGATATGACGGTGAAAGATATCATGAAGCTCTGTGAGGCGGAGCTCGTCTGCGGCAGCCCGGACCGTGAGGTGAGAGGCTGCTATGTCGGGGATCTCTTAAGCTGGGTGATGGGCAGAGCGAGAGAGGGAGAAGTCTGGATTACGATTATGACCAATCTCAACATTGTGGCGGTCGCGGTGATGGCGGATGTGGCCTGTGTTCTGCTCTCCGAGGGGTGTGAGCTGCCGGAGGAGACCCGGGCGAAAGCCGAGGGAGAGGGCGTCTGCATCATCCGTTCGCCGCATTCAACCTATGAGTGTGCAGCGGCGCTCGGAAAAGTGCTGTAAAGAAGGGGAGGAGAGGTGTGCCGGAGTATTACTATGACTTGCATCTGCACTCCTGCCTCTCGCCCTGTGGAGACGACGAGATGACCCCTGCAAATCTCGTGGGGATGGCGAAGCTGCTCGGGCTCGACGTGATCGCGCTGACCGACCACAACAGCTGCAAAAACTGCCCGGCCGCGCTGCACTGGGGAGAGAAGCTCGGAGTGCTCGTACTGCCGGGAATGGAGCTCACTACAAGCGAGGACATTCACATAGTCTGCCTCTTTCCGGAGCTCCGGGCGGCGCTCGACTTTGAGCGGAAGATCACCGAGCAGCGGATAAAAACGCCGAACCGGCCGGAAATCTTTGGCCGCCAGCTGGTGCTCGACGGGGAGGATCAGCTGGTGGAGGAGGTGCCGTTTTTGCTCACTCCTGCGACTGCTGTAGGTGTCTTTGAGGTGGCGGAGCTTGTCGGCCGGTTCGGCGGAGTCTGCTATCCGGCGCACATCGACAGGGACGCCTACAGCGCGATCACCGTGCTCGGTTTTCTGACGCCGGATATGGGATTTCGTGCTGTGGAGCTCTCGGCGCGGGGATGGGAGGAGAACGCCTGGGAGCGGGTCGCGCCGCTCTGCCCGGAGGGACTGAGGCGTATCTGCTCCTCCGACGCGCACCGCCTGGAGGATATGCGGGAGCGGGAGCACGCGCTTGTACTGCCGGAACTCACGCCGGATGCGGTGCTGGGGGCGATAAAACGTAAAATTTGACCCCCAAAATAGAGGGGAAAATGCACAAAATAAGAAGTATTTTCGATTGCGTTTTCATCTATTTTGTGGTATGCTCAAAAAGTGATATGGGTTGTGAACTTTTTCACAGGCAAACGAATTTTGGAGGAGGGTTCTAGAGATGAGTTCCAAAACAGCGGTGATTCCATTCTCCGGCACCGCGGAGCAGAAGGAGAAGCTCTACGCGGTGATGCGGGAGTGGAAGGGCAAGGGCGGCGCGCTGATGCCGGTGCTACAGGAGGCGCAGGAGATCTACGGATATCTTCCGATCGAGGTCCAGCAGATGATCAGCGACGAGATGGACGTCCCGATGAGCGAGATCTACGGAGTTGTGACCTTCTATGCGCAGTTTAATTTGCAGCCGAAGGGCAAATACAAGATCGGCGTGTGTATGGGGACCGCCTGCTATGTCAAGAACGCCGGAGGCGTCTTTGACAAGCTCAAGGAGGTGCTCGGTGTGGAGAACGGCGAGTGTACCCCGGACGGACTCTTCTCTCTGGACGCGACCCGCTGCCTCGGATGCTGCGGCCTTGCGCCGGTTTTGATGGTGAACGACGACGTGTACGGCCGTCTGACGCCGGACGACGTCAAGGGCATTATCGAGAAGTATCGCGCGGCTGAGGCGGGATGAAAGAGCTCTCGCTGAATGTACTCGATATTGTGCTAAACTCGGTCAAGGCAAAGGCGAGCCTTGTCACGATTGAGATTCTCGAGCGGGAGATGCTCGAGATCACGATTGCGGACAACGGCTGCGGGATGGCTCCCGAGTTTTTGGCGCGGGTGATCGACCCGTTTACCACCACCCGGACGACGAGAAAGGTGGGCCTCGGTATTCCGCTTTTTAAACTGGCGGCGGAGATGGCCGGGGGGACCTTCCGAATCGAGTCGGAAGAGGGAGTGGGCACGACGGTGTGTGCGACGTTCGACCCGCGCAATATCGACTGCCCCCCACTTGGGGACATGGCGGGCACGATGGTGACGCTGATCTCGGGTTATCCGGAAACGGATTTTCTCTACCGCCGCGCGGTGGGAGAGGCGGAGTTTTCGGTGGATACCCGGCAGCTGCGGGAGATCATGGGAGAGATCCCGCTCTCGTCCTTTGAGGTGACAAATTTTGTGCGCGAAATGATAGAAGAGAACGAACGAGAATTAACACGCGGAGGGAACGAGTAAGATGAAAACACTTGCAGAGCTGCAGGCCATCAGGGAGCAGATGAAGAATAAGATGAACATCCGCGAGGAGAGCGAGGCCGGGACGAGAATTGTCGTCGGCATGGCCACCTGCGGGATCGCAGCGGGCGCCCGGCCGGTTCTGACCACCCTGTCGGAGGAGGTCGCGAAGCGGGAACTGAAAGATGTGCTGGTGACCCAGACGGGGTGCATCGGCGTCTGCCGGTTCGAGCCGATTGTCGAGGTCTATGAGCCGGGAAAAGAGAAGGTAACTTATGTACATATGACTCCCGAGAAGGCGAGAAGAATCATAAACGATCACATTGTAAACGGCCAGGTCGTGACCGAGTACACGATCGGCGCTGCGGAATAGGGGGAGAGGTAAGATGATAAGATCACATATTCTCGTCTGTGGCGGCACAGGGTGCACCTCCTCCGGTTCGCACGAGGTGATCGCCGAGCTCAACAAGGAAATTGAGGCAGTAGGGCTTGATAAAGAGGTCAAGGTCGTCATGACCGGCTGCTTTGGCCTCTGCGCGCTCGGACCGATTATGATTGTCTATCCGGAGGGCGCCTTCTACTCGAAGGTGAAGCCGGAGGATGTCAAAGAGATCGTCGAGGAGCATCTGCTGAAGGGGCGTATTGTCAAGCGTCTCCTGTATCAGGAGACGGTCGAGGGGGACGATGTCAAGAGCCTCGCCGAGACCAACTTCTACGCGAAGCAGATCCGTGTGGCGCTGCGCAACTGCGGCGTCATCAACCCGGAGAATATCGACGAGTACATCGGAACCGACGGCTATATGGCGCTTGAGAAGGTGCTCACGACCATGCAGCCGCAGGAGGTCATTGATGTAATCAAGGCCTCGGGCCTTCGCGGCCGCGGAGGCGCGGGTTTCCCGACCGGCATGAAGTGGCAGTTCGCGGCGAACGCTGTGGGCGACCAGAAGTATGTCTGCTGCAATGCGGACGAGGGAGACCCCGGCGCGTTTATGGACCGCTCGGTGCTCGAGGGTGACCCGCACGCGGTCATCGAGGCGATGACCATCGCGGCCTATGCGATCGGCGCTTCCAAAGGCTTTGTCTATGTCCGCGCGGAGTATCCGATCGCGGTCTCCCGGCTGAAAATTGCGATCGAGCAGGCCAAGGAGTACGGATTGCTCGGCGAGCACATTATGGGGACCGACTTCTCCTTTGACCTTGAGATCCGTCTCGGCGCGGGTGCGTTTGTCTGCGGCGAGGAGACGGCGCTGATGACCTCGATCGAGGGCCACCGCGGTGAGCCGCGGCCCCGTCCGCCTTTCCCGGCGAACAAGGGTCTCTTTGCAAAGCCGACCATTTTGAATAACGTTGAGACCTATGCGAACGTCGCGCAGATCATCCTCAAGGGGCCGGAGTGGTTCAGGTCGATGGGGACCGAGAAGTCCCCGGGCACCAAGGTCTTCGCGCTCGGCGGCAAGATCACCAACACCGGACTTGTCGAGATTCCGATGGGCACCACCCTGAGAGAGATCGTCGAGGAGATCGGCGGTGGCTGCCCGAACGGCAAGAAGTTTAAGGCGGCGCAGACCGGCGGCCCGTCCGGCGGATGCATCCCGGCGTCGCTCATCGACACGCCGATCGACTACGAGTCGCTCATCCAGATCGGCTCGATGATGGGCTCGGGCGGCCTCATCGTCATGGACGAGGACAACTGTATGGTGGACATCGCGAAGTTCTTCCTCGAGTTCACCGTGGACGAGAGCTGCGGTAAGTGCGCCCCCTGTCGGATTGGTACCCGCCGCATCTATGAGATCTTAGACAAGATCACCCGCGGCGAGGGGGAGATGGAGGACCTCGACACCCTCGAGGAGCTCTGCAACCACGTCAAGGCGAACTCGCTCTGCGGTCTTGGACAGACCGCGCCGAACCCGGTGCTCTCGACTCTGCGCTATTTCAGAGATGAGTATGTCGCACATATCGTCGATAAGAGATGTCCGGCCGGCGTCTGTAAGAAGCTCCTCTCCTATGAGATTGACCCCGAGAAATGTATCGGTTGTACGCTCTGCGCCAAGAACTGCCCGGTCGGTGCGATCACGGGCGAGCTCAAGAAACCGCACAGCATCGACAAATCGGTCTGCATCAAGTGCGGCGTCTGTGAGACCAAGTGTAAGTTCGGCGCGATTTCAAAGAAGTAGGGGGAGAAGAGAAAATGGAAACTGTCAGAATCAAAATCAACGGCCGCGAGTACGATGTGCCGAAGGATGCGACCATCCTCGAGGCCTGCCGCTCGGTCGGTATCAACATCCCCACCCTCTGCTATATGAAGGAGATCAATGCGATCGGCTCCTGTCGGATCTGTGTGGTCGAGGTGAAGGGGGCGAAGAGCTTTGTCACGGCCTGCGTCTACCCGGTAAACGAGGGGATGGAGGTTGTGACCAACTCCCCCGCGATTCAGAAGGCGCGGAAGATGACCTTGGAGCTCATCCTCTCGAACCACAAGCGGGAGTGCCTCACCTGTGTGCGCAGTGGCAACTGCGAGCTGCAGAAGCTCGCGGTCGATCTCGGCGTCGACAAGGTGCGCTTTGACTCCTCGACCGGCGACCGGTATCCGATCGAGGATTCGACCGGAATTATTATCCGGGATAACAACAAGTGTATCCTCTGCCGGCGGTGCGTGGCGGTCTGCCGCTCCCACCAGGACGTCGCGGTCATCGGACCGAACGAGCGCGGTTTTGACACCCACATCGCCTGCGCCTTTGAGAAGGACCTGGCGGATGTGCCCTGCGTCTCCTGCGGACAGTGCATCGTCGCCTGCCCGACCGGCGCGCTGCACGAGAAGGATGAGACCGATCTCGTCTGGGAGGCGCTGAACGACCCGACGAAACATGTGGTGGTGGGCGTCGCGCCCTCCATCCGGGTGCACATGGGCGAGTTCTTCGGCCTGCCGATTGGCACAAACGTGGAGAAGAAGCTCCCGGCGGCGCTGCGGCGGCTCGGATTTGACGGGGTGTTCGATGTGGACACTGCGGCCGACCTCACCATCATGGAGGAGGGGACAGAGCTCTTAGAGCGGCTGAAAAACGGCGGGAAGCTCCCGCTCATCACCTCCTGCTCGCCTGGTTGGATCAAGTTTGCGGAGTACTACTATCCGGAGCTCATTCCGAACATCTCCTCCTGCAAATCGCCGCAGGCGATGTTCGGCTCCGTAATGAAGACCTACTACGCGGAGAAGTACGGCTACGACCCGGCGGACATCTTTGTGGTCGGTATTATGCCCTGTACCGCGAAAAAGTTTGAGGTGCGGAGGGACGACCAGAAGGTAAACGGTCTCCCGGCGGTGGATGTGTCGCTCACCTCCAGGGAGTTTGCCAGACTCATCGAGCGGGCGGGCCTCTGCTTTAACGATCTGCCGGACGAGGAGTTCGACCCGGCGTTCGGTGTCGCCTCGGGTGCGGGCCACATCTTCGGCGCGACCGGCGGCGTGATGGAGGCGGCGCTGCGGACGGTGGCTGAGATCGTGACCGGAAAGCCCTGCGAGCCGGTGGAGTTCCACGAGGTGCGCGGACGCGAGGGGATCAAAGAGGCGACCTACGACCTCGGCGGCACCCAGGTGAATGTCGCAGTGGCGAGCGGCCTTGCCAACGCCCGTAAGCTGCTCGACCAGGTAAAGAGCGGTGAGAAGCAGTATCACTTTATCGAGATTATGGCTTGCCCGGGCGGCTGTGTCGGCGGCGGAGGCCAGCCGATCCAGCCTGCGAGCGTGACCAATTTCACCGACGTGCGGGCGATCCGCGCGGCGGGGCTCTACAAGGAGGACAGCGAGATGCAGCTGCGCAAGAGCCACGAAAATCCGGTCATCAAGGAGCTGTACGACCAGTATTTTGAGAAGCCGGGCAGCCATCGGGCGCACGACATTCTGCATACCACCTATCAGGCGCGCGAGAAATACAGGTAAAAAAGGAGCCCCGTTCTGACGGGGCTCTTGCATCTCATTTGCAAAGTGAATATAATAAGGTTACGAAATAGGACGTACCTTTTTGAGGAAGGCCGCGCAGGGAATGCGCGGCGGGGAAGAGTCCCTCCGGTGAGAGACCGGCACTGTACTCAGCAACCGTGAGCGCTTGCGGGCGCAAGTCGGGATACTCGGGGCGCGTCCTTCTGCACAGCACCTCTGGGGGGTGGAGCTCTGCACACGGGAGGGCACAGGTGTGCCCATTTGCGGGGTCCATTCTTTGGGCCCCGCTTTTTGCGTCCCCCGGAGCTTTTTAGGAGGACGGAATGAATCGGAGAGGGAATGGAATGGTTGCGCTGCTGCTTGCGGCGGCGCTGTTTGGAGGAATCTGCTCCGCCGTGGCGCTCCCGGTGGAAGCGGCGGCGGGCTACTCCGCCGCTGCGGAGGCCGGACTCTCCGCGGCGATTGACGACACGGCGGCCTATCTTAGGGAGCAGGTGCCGCATCCGTCGGTTGGAGAAATTGGCGGGGAGTGGACGGTACTGGGGCTTGCGCGCAGTGGAAGAACACTGCCGGAGAGCTACTATCAGGAGTACTGTCGGGCGCTTGAAGAGCGCCTTTTGGAGACGGGCGGAGTGCTCGACGCACGGAAAAATACCACATATGCCAGAGCGGCGCTGACCCTTGCCGCGCTTGGAAGAGACCCGAGAAATTTTGCGGGATATGACCTGGTAGCGCCGCTGCTTGACGAAGAGAAGACCGCGATGCAGGGGATTAACGGCCCGATCTGGGCGCTTATCGCGCTTGACTGCGGCGGCGTTTCCCTGACGTCGGAGGAGGCGGCGGTGCGGGAGCGCTATGTCGCATGGGTTTTGGGGCGTCAGCTGCCGGACGGAGGCTTTTCACTCTCTGATCAGGCCGACCCGGATCTCACGGCGATGGCGCTTGTCGCGCTCTCGGGCAGCCGGGGAGATGCGGAGGTAGAATTGGCGATCGGCCGAGGGGTAGCGTGTCTTGCGTCGCTTCAGTGGGAGAGCGGCGGCTTTGCCAGCTGGGGGATGGAGAACGCGGAGAGTGTCTCGCAGGTGATAATAGCGCTCGGGACTCTCGGCATACCGCTTGACGACCCGCGCTTTGCAAAGGGGGAAGGACTGCTCGGGAACCTGCTTGGCTACTACCGCGAGGGAGCGGGGTTTGTCCATGTGGACGGCCTTGCGGGCGACGACCAGATGACGACCGAGCAGGCGTTCTGCGCGCTGGTGGCTGCTGAGCGCCAGAGCCTCGGAAAATGTGCGCTCTACCGCATGGAGGACGCGCTCTTCGTCCCGGATGGGGGCGCGCCGGGAGAAGGACTGCCGGGGAAACACCCGGATGTGACCAGAAATCCTGTGAGAGAGCCGGGGAAAAGCTTTGCGGATATTGCGGACCATCCGGACAGAGAGGCGATTGAGGCGCTCGCTGCACGCGGTGTGATCGGCGGCCGGAGCGAGAGCGAATTTGTCCCCGAAGGAAAGATGACCCGCGCGGAGTTCGCGACGATCGTGGTGCGCGCGCTTGGCCTCTCACCGCGGACAAACGACCGCTTTGCCGACGTCACGCCGGAGAAGTGGTATGCGGCGTCTGTCGGCGCGGCAAATGAGTACGGCATCGTCTATGGCGACAGCGAAACAACCTTCAACCCGGAGGGGACAATCACCCGGGAGGAGGCGGCTGTGATGGTGGCGCGGGCGGCGTCTCTCTGCGGAATGGACACCGGTAGAGAGGAGCAGGAAATTTTGGACGCGCTCGCGCAATTTGACGACTATAGGGCGGTGGCGGACTGGGCGCGGGAGGCGCTCGCATTCTGCTACAGCGGCGGGATTTTGGACGATTCGGCTCTTACCATCCGGCCGCGGGATGCGGTGCTGCGCTGCGAGATCGCTCAGATGCTCTACCGCATGCTGGCGCGGGCCAATCTGCTGTAAGGGGGCGGTCGGATGTTAAAAAAGCACCGGACAAAACTGATCGTGGCGGGGGTGATTTTGCTCCTGCTGGCGGGGACTTTTTTCCTTGCGGATGGGGGCTCCGGGATGGCGCCGTCCCCTCCGCAGGAGCCTCCGGCAGAGGCGGAGATCGGACAGCCGGAGGAGCCAGCAGAGCAGCCCCCCTCGCCGGAGGAACCCAATGCGGAACAGCCCGATGCGGAATCTTTGGAGGAACCGGTAAGAAAGCCAGAGGAGCCGGAAAATACCGAGTCGGAGCCCCTCTTGGAGCAGCCGAAAAATCCGACGGAACAGCCGGAGCCGGAGGAGCCCGCAGAGCAGCTTCCTTCACCGGAGGCGCCTGTGGAGCCCGAGACCCCGCCCACTCCGGAGCCGGCTCCAGACCCAGAGACCTTCACCGTGACCCTCTCGGTGCGGTGCGACACCATCCTACAAAACAGGGACAAGCTGAAGCCGGAGAAGCTCGCCCTGCTGCCGGAGGATGGGGTGCTCTTTGCGTCAAGAGAGGTAGTCGCAAACCGCGGGGAGTCGGTATTTCATCTGCTCCAGCGGGAGATGAAGCGGGCGAAAATTCATCTGGAATTTGAGAATACGCCGCTCTACCAGTCGGCCTATATTGAGGGGATTGGCAACCTCTATGAGTATGACTGCGGTGAGCAGTCCGGCTGGATGTACCGGGTCAACGGGGTATTTCCGGGCTACGGCTGTTCAAAGTATCAGCTGAAGGCGGGCGACGTGGTCGAGTGGGTTTACACCTGCGACCTCGGACGGGACGTCGGCGGCTCCTGGGCCGCGGGGGGCAACTGATGGGAGGCGCATTCGGCCGGTGCCACCCCGCTGTCAATTTTCTCTATTTCGGGGCGGTGCTCGCGTTTGGGATGTGGTTTCTGCACCCGGTGTGCCTTTTGATCTCGTGTGGGACGGCGCTCTGCTGGTCGATTCTGCTCAAGGGACGGCGGGCGGTGCGGTTCGCGCTCTGCGGCATGCTGCCGCTGATGGGGGTGACCGCGGTGCTCTCCCCGCTCTTCAGCCATGAGGGGGCGACCATCCTCTGGTATTTCCCGGACGGGAATCCGCTGACGCTCGAGTCGATCGCCTACGGATGTGCGGCGGCGGCGATGCTCGCGGGGATAATTCTGTGGTTCTCCTGCTACAATGAGGTGATGACCTCGGACAAGTTTCTCTATCTGTTTGGCCGGGTGATTCCGGCGCTGTCGCTTATCTTTTCGATGGCGCTCCGATTTGTCCCGCGGTTTCAGGCTCAGTTCCGGGTGGTGCAAAATGGCCAAAAGTGTCTCGGAAAATTGGAGGGGGAGGGGAGCTTCTCCCGCATCCGGGGGGCGGTTCGGGTGCTCTCGATTATGGTCACCTGGGCGCTTGAAAATGCGATCGACACGGCGGACAGTATGAAGAGCAGGGGATACGGGCTGCCGGGACGTACGGCCTTTTCGCGCTACCGTTTTGGAAGCCGGGACACGCTGACACTCGGCGCGCTCGGGGCGGAGATTCTGTTTCTGCTCGCGGCGGCGCTGCGCGGGGCGTTTGATTTTACCTATTTTCCGGTCATATCCGCAGGCGGGAGCGGGAAACTGACCTGCGCTGCGCTTTTGGTCTATTTTCTGCTCTGCGCGACGCCGCTGATTCTGGAGGGGAGGGAGGCGCAACTTTGGAACTCTATCGAATGGAAAAGCTGAGCTTTGCCTATCCGGAGGGGAAGCGCCCGACGCTTGATCGGATCGATCTTGTGATCCGGGAGGGGGAATTTCTCACTCTGTGCGGCCGCTCGGGCTGCGGCAAAACGACGCTGCTGCGCCAGCTGAAACCCGCCCTTGCGCCCCACGGCGAGCGGACGGGCGCCATCTATTTTGCAGGGGAGCGGCTCGATTTACTGCCGGAGCAGCGGCAGGCGTCCGAGATCGGCTTTGTGCTGCAATCGCCGGAAAACCAGATTGTGACCGACAAGGTGTGGCATGAGCTCGCCTTTGGACTCGAGAGCTTGGGGCTGCCGAATGATACCATTCGGCGGCGGGTTGCAGAAATGGCGAGTTTTTTTGGAATTTCCGACTGGTTCGACCGCAGAACCTGCGAGCTCTCGGGCGGACAGAAGCAGCTGTTGAGTCTCGCCTCAGTGATGGTGATGCAGCCCCGGATACTCATTCTCGACGAGCCGACAAGCCAGCTCGACCCGATTGCGGCCTCCGACTTTCTGGAGACGGTGGCGCGGCTCAACCGGGAACTCGGAACCACCGTGGTGCTCACCGAGCACCGGCTGGAGGAGGCGCTGCCGCTCTCCGACCGGGTGGCGCTGCTTGACGAGGGCCGGCTCCTGACGGTGGGTTCGCCCGCTGAGGTGGGAGGCTATGTGAGCGAGCGAAGGCATCCGATGTTCCGCGCGATGCCGGCGCCGGTGCGGGTGTTTGCGGGCCTACGGGGGGAGGGACGCTGCCCGGTCACCGTGCGGGAAGGGCGCGACTTTTTGAGCCGATATGCACAGGGGAGGCCCCCTCTGGCGCTTCCTCCTGAACGGCGGAGAGCGGAGACGCCGTCTGCGGTGGAGCTTACAGAGCTCTTCTTCCGTTATGAAAGGGAGCTGCCCGATGTGATCAAAGGACTGTCGCTCACCGTGCGGGAGGGAGAGCTCTTCGCGCTGGTCGGCGGAAACGGGACAGGAAAGAGCACCCTCCTCTCCCTGATTGCGGGACTTGGCCGCCCCCAGAGGGGAGCGGTCACCCTCTTCGGCGGGACACGGGCGAAAGTAGGCTATCTCCCGCAGGACCCGCGGGCGCTCTTTGTGAAAAAGACGGTAGAACTCGATCTTCTTGAGATGACCGGGAGCAGGAAAGAGTTGGAGCGGGTCGCGGAGCTCTGCGAGATCTCGCACCTGCTGCGGCTACATCCCTACGATCTCTCCGGCGGGGAACAGCAGCGGGCGGCGCTCGCGAAGGTGCTGCTCACCCGTCCCAGACTGCTCCTGCTTGACGAACCGACCAAGGGGATGGATGCGGACTTCAAAGAGCGGCTTGCGGCCCTGTTGCGCAAGCTCCGGGAGGGCGGAACGACGATCCTGCTGGTGAGTCACGATGTGGAGTTCTGTGCGGAGGTGGCGGACCGGTGCGCGCTGCTCTTTGACGGGGCGGTTGCGGCCTGCGGCACGCCGCGCAGTTTTTTCGCGGGGAACAATTTTTATACCACGGCGGCAAACCGGATGGCAAGGGAGTTATTGCCGGAGGCAGTGACCGTTCCGGAACTGATCTTGGCATTTGGCGGGAAGGAGCAGATCTGTTCCGCGCCGGAGCGGACCCCTCTGCCGGCTGCGGAGCAGGTGCAAGTCTCCCGTGTGCGCAGGTCCGCGGCGTGGATGCTGCTCGCGGCGGCGGTTTTACTCGCGCTGTGCCTGATGGGAGGAGGAGAGCGGCTGTTCGGCGGAGACCTCTTAAGCGGCGCGCTTCCGCTTTCTGGAAAGCTGCTCTATCTCGGCGCAGCTGTGTTGCTCTGTGCGGCCGTGGTCTGCGCGCTTTTTCTGCTGCGCGGGCCGCGGCGGGAGGAGCGGCAGATGCGGCGGGAGCGACTGTCGAAGCGGACGGTAGCGGCCTCGGCCTTCTGCCTGCTGCTGGTGCCGTTCACCATCTATATTGGAATCCATTTTTTGGGAGATCGAAAATACTACTTTATCTCTCTGCTGGTACTTCTTGAGACAATGGCCCCCTTCGCGCTCTGTTTTGAAGGACGGCGGCCAAAACCGCGGGAGCTGCTGGTGATCGCCGTACTCTGTGCGGTCGCGGTGGCGGGGCGGACGGCGTTTTTCTGGCTGCCGCAATTCAAGCCGGTGGCGGCTGTGGTGATCGTTGCAGGGATGGCGTTCGGCGGAGAGGCGGGCTTCCTGGTGGGGGCGATGAGCGCCTTTGTATCAAACTTCTTCTTCGGACAGGGACCGTGGACGCCGTGGCAGATGTTCGCCTTTGGACTGATCGGTTTTTTGGCGGGAGTTCTCGCACGGCGGGGGCTGCTCCCGCGCCGGAGATGGCCGCTTGCGGTATTTGGTTTCTTGAGCACAGTGGTGATCTACGGAGGGATATTAAATCCCGCGTCGGTACTCATTTTTCAGGGAAGTCCCACGCCGGAGATGATGGCTGCGTCCTATCTCACAGGTCTGCCGTTTGACCTGGTGCACGGTACGGCGACCTTTTTCTTCCTGATGGTGGGAGGACAGGCTCTTTTGGAGAAGCTGGACCGGGTTAAAATAAAGTACGGACTCATCTGAGCAAGTAAGCGTGCGATATGTGCCAAAACCGGCGGATTATCGCACGTTTTTTGCGCAAAGCGGTTGCATTTCAGCTTTTACGGCACTATAATAGATTAGGATTAAAAAGAGAGGAGAGCGTTTATGAGCCCGGACCCCGGACGATTGTGTAAAAAAAAGAACAGCCGGGCGCGCGCTCTGTGGATAGGCGCGGCCCGATAGGGAGGATTGCGCCTATGATCAACTACTATGCCACCATCGGTGGCGCAACGGTAAAGATTGACGAGTTTCAGAAAAACTGCTGGGTCTATGTGGTGGACCCCACCGAGGAGGAGATCCAGTATTTAAAAGAGGAGCGGGAAGTGGACGAGGGATTTATCCGCTCCTCGCTCGACGAGGAGGAGACCTCGCGTATTGAGATGGAGGAGGAGCAGCGCCTGGTGATTATCGACGCGCCGGTAACCCAGCAGGAGGAGTCCGGCGGGCTGATCTACTCGACGATGCCGATCGGTATTGTGCTGCATGAGGATGCGCTTTTTACCATCACGCTGAAGGAAAACTCGGTTCTCCGGGAATTTGCAGACGGTCAGGTGCGCGGACTTGATGTCGCGCTGAAAAACCGCTTTTTGCTCACGATTCTGCTGCGGGTGGCGAGCCGGTTTCACCAGTATCTCCGCCAGATCGATAAAATTACGAACTATGTGGAAAAGCAGCTGCACAAGTCGATGCGGAATAAGGAACTGATTCAGCTGTTAGATCTGCAGAAATCGCTGGTCTATTTTTCAACTTCACTCAAGGCGGATGAGCTGACGCTCGAGAAGATTCTCCGCGGCCGAATTATTAAGATGTATGATGAGGATGAGGATCTGCTCGAGGATGTGCTCATCGAGATCAAGCAGGCCATTGAGATGAGTAACATCTACTCCAACATTTTGACCGGTACGATGGACGCGTTCGCCTCGGTCATCAGCAACAACCTCAATATTGTGATGAAGGTGCTCGCATCGATCACAATTTTGCTCGCGATTCCGAATATCATTACAAGCGCCTACGGGATGAATGTCTCGGGACTTCCCTTCCCCAACTTCTGGTTTGCGCTGCTGCTCATCGGAGTTGCCGTCGGAATTACAGCTTTTGTGCTCAAAAAGAACGATATGATGTGAGGTGCGGTATGCAAGTTCGCAGGGCGGGGTTGAGCGATATCCCGGCGATCAAGGCGCTCTATCACCATCTGTTTGCCGCGATGGAGCGGCTGGAGCCGGAGATCATGCGCGATGTGGAGCAGGACGAGAGTTTCCTGCGTGAGACGATCGAGGGGGAGAAGGGAGACGTACTGCTCGCCGTTGAGGGGGAGCGCCCGCTTGGTTTCGCGCTGGTACGGCAGGAAAAAACGCCGCCCTACCTCTGTATGGTGCCGCATGAGTTCTGTTTTCTGCTCGATCTCTCGGTGGCACCGGAGGCCAGAAATCGAGGGGTCGGCACAGCGCTTTTGAAGGCGGTGAAGACTTGGGGACGGGAACGCGGCCTTGACTATGTGGAACTCAATGTGTTTACAAAAAATGAGGGCGCAAAGCGCCTCTATTTAAGAGAAGGCTTTGAGAGCCGGACGGAGACACTGCAATATTGGATTTAAAAAGCTGTGCGGAATTTCCGCACAGCTTTTTTATAGCGCAGGCATACAGCCATATTGTGGCAACAGGACTATGTCAGCTCCCAGAGCCGGTTTTCTAAAATCGGGTATTTGATAGGCGCAGGTCTGTAGCCATACGCTGAGACGCGACATGAGTGGAAACAGTGGACGGCGGAGAGAAGTTTGAAAACAGCTTTAAAATTGCGCAGCAGACTTTTACGCTTCCGAGATCGCGGAGAGGGACTTCTTAAACTGGAAGGTAAACAGAACCGCAGTGAAGGAAACTGCGAGGAAATCGGCCACCGGCTCTGCGAGGTAGACCGCCATGGTCTGATTGGAGCGGAACACCAGCGGGAGCAGATAGATCAGGGGGATGAGCAGGACGAATTTGCGCATCACAGCGACCAGGATCGAGGCTTTTGCATTGCCGAGCGAGGTGAAGGTCATCTGACAGGCCATCTGAATGCCGAAGAGCAGCATGCAGGCCATATAGATACGCAGCGCCGGACGGGTAAACGCGATCAGAGCTGCGTCTTCAGTGAAGAGCGCCGCGAATACCTGCGGGAAGAGCATCACGAGCAACCAGAGCAGCACAGCGTAGCAGAGGCTCGATTTGAGGAGCAGCTTGAACGCCGCCTTTACCCGCCCGGGATTCTTTGCACCGTAGTTGTAGCTGATGATCGGCTGAGCACCCTGACCGAGCCCTTGGAGCGGGAGCATTGCGAACTGCATCACGCTTGTGAGGATGGTCATCGCCCCTACGGCGATGTCCCCGCCGTACCGCAGCAGCGAGGAGTTGAAACAGATGGAGATGACACTCTCACTGGCCTGCATGATAAAGACCGAGAGACCGAGCGCGAGACAGGGCAGCACGACTTTGGGATGCAGCCGGAAGTAGTTCCGCTTCAGTTTGAGCGTCGTCTTTTTGCCGAAGAGGAAGAGGAGCACCCAGACGCAGGAGGCGGCTTGGGAGAGAATGGTCGCGAGCGCGGCGCCTTTTACGCCCATACCGAAACCGAAGATAAAGATCGGGTCGAGAATAATGTTGGCCACGGCGCCGATCAGGACGGAGAGCATACCGGTTTTTGCAAATCCCTGCGCCGTGATGAAAGCGTTCATGCCGAGCGTCAGCTGGACAAAGAGCGTCCCGAGCGCATAGATATTCATATAGTCGACACCGTACTGAATGGTATTTTCACTTGCGCCGAAGGCGAGCAGAAAGTCTCGGTTCCAGAGCAGAAGCGCTCCGGTGAGCAAAACCGAGATCAGAATCTGTAGAAGAAAGCAATTTCCGAGCGTCTTTTCGGCGGAGTCATAGTCCCCGCGACCCATGAAAATGGAGGCCTTCGGCGCGCCGCCATATCCGGCGAAGGCGGCAAAGGCGGTGACGATCATGATAAGCGGCATACAGACGCCCACACCGGTTAGAGCCAGAGCGCCCACGTCGGGGATATGACCGATATAAATACGGTCAACGATGTTGTAGAGCATGTTGATCAGCTGAGCGGTAACGGTAGGGAGCGCCAGCTTAAGCAACAATTTTCCCACAGGTTCCGTCCCTAAGAAATCTTTTTGATTGTTCATTCTGCACCCTTCTTTCCAGTTGCGTTTTGGGCATTTTCCAGCATCCGCCGGTTGAGTGAGAGGAAGATCATACGCTCCTGCTCTGAGAACCCGGAAAAGAGCTCTCGCTGAAATTCCTCGCCCACTGCTTCCACTGCCGAGGTGATCGGCGCGGCCTTCGGGAGCAGCGTGAGATGGATCTTTCGCCGGTCGTATTTGTCCTGACTGCGCCGGAGCAGGGATTTTTGAATGAGCGATTCCACCGCCTGAGAGACGTTTCCCTTGGAGAGCATGCGCAGTTCAACGATGTCGCCCGCGGTATCTCTGCCCGGGTTGTTGTAGAGAAAACTGATGATTGTCCCTTCTGTCAGAGTGAGCTGATGTTGTTCGCACACCTTTTTAAGCAGATTCTCATGCAATTTAAAGATCTGCCGGATACCGACAAGAAAGCTGGTGGGCTGTGTCACGGAGCCGCCTCCTAGAAAGTTATAAATAAAACTGTTTTGCAAAAAACAATTATAGCAGGTTGAAACGGTTTGTCAAGAGAAAGCGCCGCCCTCTGGGGCGGCGCTTCAGAGAAGTGCGGAGAGCAGGACCAGCAAGAACAGTCCCAGAAGATTGATCGCAGTGAAAAAAAGCAGGTATCGTCCGAGCCCGCGGGGTTCCTCTCGGAGATAAAATTTGAGCGAGATCAGACTTGCGAGAGAGGCGATCGGCGTGCCGAGCCCTCCGATATTGACGCCGAGCAGCAGACCGTGCCAGTCGGAGGTGAAGTTGGAGAGCAGCACTGCTGCGGGTACGTTGCTGATCACCTGACTACAGAGGACGGAGACAGACAGGCTGCTTTGCTCCATTGCGGCGGCGAGGGCTGCGCGGACAGCGGGGAGCCCGCCGATATTTCCGGAGAAGAGAAAAAAACAGACAAAGGTGAGAAGCAGACCGTAATCCACACGGCGCAGCAGCGGCCGGTTAAAAAGAGCGGCATAGAGAAAAATAACGGCAAGGGGCACCGGATATGGCAGTACCCGAAATACTGAGAGCAGCGAGAGCGCGAAGAGCGCGGAGAAGAGGAGGCATTGCCGCGGAGAGAAGTGCTCCTGCTCCGAAAAGGAAACCTGGACGGATTCGCCGCCGGTGCAGAGTGAAGCGGCGGAGAGAGCGAAAAAGCTGAGCAGCACAAAGGGGAGTACCGCCCGGAAAAAGGGGAGAGGCGTGAGCTCAAACCGTCCGTATAGAAAGAGATTCTGCGGATTTCCGACCGGGGTGAGCATACTGCCGAGATTAGCGGCCACCGTTTGCAGCACAGTGACAAAAACGAGCAGCCGCTTTTTCTCAATTGTGTGTAAAATGAGAATGCCAAAGGGGACGAAGGTGAGCAGTGCCACATCGTTTGTGACCAGCATCGAGGAGAAAAAGGGCAGCATGACGAGAATCCAGATGAGCAGGCGCAGCGTTTTCTGTCCACTGAGCAGCCGCCTTGCGAGTGCTGCGAAGAGACCGGACTGCTGGAATCCTGCAATGACTGCCATCAGACAGAAAAGGAGTGCGAGCACCCGAAAATCGATTGCCGCCAGATAGGCGGGCGACGGCGGGACAAAAAATGCGGAAATAATTGCAGCGCCGGCTGCGACGAGAAGGACCGGGTCCTTTTTCAGAAAAGAAAAAATTGACCGGAGGAACCGGTATTTCCTGTGAATCTGCAAGGGAACAGCTCCTTATCTGACGGTTTTTAGAAAAACAGGCGAGCTGATGAGCTCAAGATTTCCGGGACGCGGCGTGGGGGAGGAGAGCGCAAACAGTGCGCACGCTCGAAGCTCCGCCTCGAAACATTCTCCCGAGCCGAGGAGCACGGCGGGTTTGGTGACCACCTCCGCCGGAGTGAGCCGAAGCAGCTCCGCTCCGCGCCCGTTGAGCGCGAGCACCCGGAGATAAGGAGGGGATTCCCGCTGGAGCGATTCGGTGATACCGAGCGCGGCACAGAGCGCGATGCGGCGGATGCGCGCCTCGGAGTAGCGTTTTGTCTTGACGGAGGCGATCAGCTCTGCGGTGGTCGCACAGGAGGAAAGCGCGCGGACAAAGCGATACTCGAGCCCCTCCGAAATCCCGGGGGCACGGGAGAAATCCGCTGTGCGCAGCAGTGCGAGCAGCGCCCGGTCCGCCTGTGCGAGCGTGCAGGGGGCAAAACCCGCCCCGATATCCTCAGCGAGAGAAGCAGGAGCGGGGAGATGAGTACATACCGTAGAAAAACCGCTCTCCAAAATTTGTGAGCGGCACCGCTTGGCGGAGGGGAGCTCGCAGAGCTCCTCCGCGTCGTGTGCAGCCCCCTGCCGCTGCACCGTAAAAGGACGGATGGGAGAGTGCAGCTCTTCGAGCGCGCGTAAATATTCAATTCCCAGAATGTTGTTCGGTGTGAGCGCTGCGCCTGCGGCTCCGGCAAGCGCCTGTGGATAGGAGAGTCCACGGCGGAGACCCGCTTTAATTTGAGAGGAGTTTTCGCGCAGATGATTGAGTATCTCATAGAGCGGGCTGAGCTCTCCGCTCTCGGAGCCGAAGCTCAAGGTGCTCACCACTCCGAACCGGTCGAGCAGCGTGACCGCGGCGCGGGCGAACCGCTCTGCGCAGGCGAGTGAATAGACTGCGGGAAGCTCGAGCACCAGATCTACGCCTCCCTCGACCGCGGCGCGCGCCCTGCTCCACTTGGAAAAGAGGGCGAAATCCCCTCGCTGGACAAAGTTGCCGCTCATCACGGCGACAATATGGGTTGCTCCTGCCTCTCTGGTCTTTCGAATATGGTACAGATGGCCGCGGTGAAAGGGGTTGTACTCCGCGACAATACCGGCGACTTGCATCCGCGCGCCACCTCCTTTGTGCAATTCTGTGAAAAAGTGTGAGATTGACCTTGTAAATTTTCCAAAATCCTATATAATATCTTACAGGATATAAATCGTTTTGAAAAGAGGAAAGATAAGTGAAGATTCTTGTTATCAACGCCGGCAGCTCCTCCCTCAAGTATCAGCTGATCGATATGGAGACCACTACCGCTCTTGCGAAGGGCAACTGTGACCGGATCGGACTTGACGGAGTATTTAAACACAAGACAGACCGCGCCGACATCAAGAAGGAAGTTCCAATGAAAACCCATGCGGATGCGATCAAGACGGTGATCGGCGCTTTGACTGATCCGGAGATCGGCTGCATCAGCGATCTCTCGGAGATCAAAGCGATTGGCCACCGGATCGTCTCCGGCGGCGATATTTTCAATCAGTCGGTACTGGTGACGGAAGAGGTCATCGAGGGGATTGACAAGTGCTGCGAGCTCGCACCGCTGCATAATCCCGCGCATCTGATCGGGATTCGTGCCTGCATTGAGGTGATGGGCGACGTGCCGCAGGTCGTGGTGTTTGACACCGCGTTCCACTCGACCATGCCCCCGAAGGCGTATATGTATGCGTTGCCCTACAAGTACTACGAGCAGTACAAGGTACGCCGGTACGGCGCGCACGGCACCTCGCACAAGTATGTGTCGCTCCGTGCGGCGGCGATGCTCGGCAAGAGACCGGAGGAGCTCAAGATTGTGACCTGCCATCTCGGAAACGGCTCTTCGATCTCGGCGGTGGACAGGGGCGTCTGCATCGACACCTCGATGGGCTTTACTCCGCTTGCGGGTCTTATGATGGGTACGCGCTGCGGCGATATCGACCCGGCAGTGGTGACCTATCTGATGGAGAAGGAAAATATTCCGCCGAAGGAGTTCAACCGGATTATGAATAAGGAGTCCGGTATTCTCGCGATTTCCGGTGTGTCGAGCGACTTCCGTGACATCGACAATGCGATTGAAGAGGGAAATCCGCGCGCTAAGATTGCGCTTGATATGTTTGAGTACCAGGTGACCAAATTTATTGGCGCCTATGCTGCGGCGATGGGCGGCCTGGACGCAATTGTGTTTACGGCGGGCGTCGGAGAGAACAATCCCGATCTGCGTGTGCGCTGCTGTGCGCCGCTTAAGTTTATGGGGGTTGAGATGGATGAGGAGAAGAACCGTGTGCGCGGCGAGGAGCGCATCGTGTCCTCTGAGAACTCGAAGATAAAGGTGCTGGTAGTACCGACCAACGAGGAGCTGATGATCGCGGCGGATACCGAGGCGATCGTCTCGGCGCTGTAAAGGGAAAAATGAAAATCCGGCGGGGGACATTGACCCGGCCGGATTTTTTGTTTTGACATGGAAAGATGGCGGATGTTGGACTACCGAGGGGAGACGAAAAAAACGGAAAATATATGATAGTTACTTTAGAAAATCCTTAGAAATATCAGCTATCATCAAAAGTGAAAAACGGGCGACGCCCGAAAAAGGAGTGCTTTTGATGAGTAACTGTGTGACGGCCCGCCCGAAGGGGATTACGGGTACCGGACTGAAGGTGTTTGCAGCAGTATGTATGCTGTGTGATCACATCCACTATTTCTTCGGCTACACCGGATGGATTCCGGAGTGGTTCAGTATGGTGGGAAGGCTTGCGGCGCCGATCTTTTTGTTCTGCCTGGTGGAGGGCTTCTGCCACACCCATGACAGGCGCCGCTACTTTCTAAAAATTTTAGGCATTGCAGTGCCGATGGGACTGCTGCTCTTCTTTATGAGATATGCGGGCTTTCTCGTGCGGCCGGACGGATTTTATCCCCAGAATTCGATGATGTCCACTTTTGTGCTGCTGCTCGGATTTTTTCAGGCGCTGAGTATGCTCGGGAGCCGTAACCCGAAACGGATGCTCGCGGGCGGTGCGCTGCTTCTCTTTTTCTTGAGTTGGCCGTTTCTCGCAAGCTGGTGTACGGTGCGTTTCCCTGCAAGCGCGACAATACTGGGGGTTCTCGGCTATACCGTTCTGCCGATGGTCAATCTCACAGGGGACCTGGGACTACCGCTTCTGATCACGGGAATTGCGCTCTACCTGACGCGGAAGCACCGCGTCGTCCAGGCGATTACGCTTGCGCTCTGTTACTTTGGATGGTATTTTGTGCTGATCTATCTCCAGGTGAGGGGACTGCCGGGCTTCTCGTTTGTGCAGATGTTTACTACCTATTATGAATGGATTGGCGGTGTGCTCGCGGCGCCACTTCTACTGTGGTATAATGGAGAGCGGGGAGCGGGATACGGCAAGTTTTTCTATCTCTTTTATCCAGCTCATATCTATGGACTATATGCCCTGTCCTGGCTGCTGATGCCGGTGCTGAGACTGAACTAGGAGGGAGTTTTGTGGCCAATATTCTGGTGGTGGACGATGACGCCGACCTGCGCGAACTGCTCCGGACAGCGCTTGCGCGGGACGGGCATCTTGTGACGCTACTCCCCTCCGGGAACGATGTTACAGAGGCACACTGCCGCTGGGCGGACTGCATCTTGCTCGATGTGATGATGCCGGAGGAGGACGGCTTTTCCACCTGTGCGCGGATTCGAGAGACGGCGAACTGCCCCATTCTGTTTCTCACCGCCAAGACGGAGGAGGCGGACGTGATCCGCGGGCTGGGGCTCGGCGGCGACGACTATCTTTTAAAGCCGTTCCGGCTCGCGGAGCTGCGGGCGAGACTGACCGCGCATCTCAGGCGACAGCGCCGGGTGCCGCAGAACCGTATCCGCCGGGGAGGGCTGGACTTTGACCTGAGAGAAAAGGCGATCTATTGGAACGGGACGGCCCTCAAATTCACAAGGGGCGAGTACGCGATCTGTGAATATCTCGCGATTCATATGGGGCAGACCTTCTCCAAAGAGCAGATCTATGAGGCGGTGTTTGGCTTTGAGAGCGAGGCGGACGCCTCCGCAATCACTGAGCACGTGAAAAATATTCGGGCGAAGCTGAGACCGGCGGGAGCGGCGCCGATCGAGACGGTATGGGGAGTGGGATACAAGTGGAAAAACGACGCGCAGTGAGACTGAGCGGCCTTTTCTGGCGCTATCTGCTCAGTACCGCTGCCATTGTGGCGCTGATCTGCCTTGTGTGGCTCTTTCTGATTCGAATTCTGATCAATATGGGGGTGATATTACCCGCAAATACCGGGGCAAATCATCTGGAGGAGACTGCGGCAGCTCTGCGTGTTCAGGAGCGGTTTGAGCCGCAGGAGATCCCTTTCTATTACCGCTGGGCGCTGTTGGAAGCGGACGGTACAGTGCTGGAGAGCAATATGGAACGCCGTGAGATTGAAAGACTCGGAGAGCGGAGCACGCGCAAATTTTTTTATCCTCAGTATGACCGGATGGTGGAGCTGGGGGAGGGACGGCGCTGCCTGCTGCGGTATGACTATGCGGTCTACTATGCCGATCCTGAGCTCCAGAAAGCACTGCCGGATTTTCAGATCACCTATCTTGGGATTCTGCTTCTTTTACTCTTACTGGTAGCATTTTTGCAGACCAGACGGTATGTCCGCCTACTTCGGCGGGATGCGGAGACGATTGTGCTCGCCTGTGATGCGGTGCGGCGCGGGGCGCTCCATGAGGTGCCCGGCCAGGCGAAGGTGCGCGAACTTCAGACGGCGCTTCACACGATTGATGTTCTGCGGCAGGAACTCGCGACCTCACTCAAGAGGCAGTGGGCGGCGGAGCAGGAGCGGAGCGAGGCGCTTGCGGCTCTGGCCCACGATCTGCGCACACCGCTCACAGTGATTGGCGGAAATGCGGAGCTGCTGTGCGAGGACCATCTCTCGGAGGAGCAGCGCAAGAGCGCGGAGGCCATTCTGCGCAGCGCTCGGCATGCGGAGGAATACCTGTACCGGCTGCGCAGGCTCACCGCGGGAGAGCTCCTCCAAAAGACGGGTGAACCGGTGCCGCTTGCACGGCTGGTAGAGGAGTGCGCTGCGCGGGGACGTGATCTGTGTGCCGCGGAAGGAATCGAATTTGTGGACCGGTCCGAGCAACTGCCTGAGCTGTTGTGCCCGGCCTGCGGAGACGAGTTGATACGTGCGGTGGAGAACCTGATTGGAAACGCGGTGCGCTATACGCCGAGCGGCAAAACGGTGACCTTTGCGGCGCAGCTGCAGGAGGAGCGGCTGATATTCGGTGTGTGGGACAGCGGTCCGGGCTTTTCAGCGGAGGCGCTCGCGCGGGCGGGACATGGATTTTATACCGAGGATGACAGCCGACCCCAGGAGGGACATATGGGGATGGGGCTCTATTTTGCGTCGAGTGTTTCGAGACGGTGTGGAGGCGGGCTGAAACTGGAGAACACTGCCGCCGGAGGGCATGCGGAAATCTGGCTGCCGGTCAAATAGAAATCCCGCGGGAATTCCCGCGGGATTTTTTTAGATCTCGTAGTCGACGGCGTAGGAGAGCTCCTTTGCCTGTGCGATATAACTTTTTACCACGTCACAGTGATAGGGGTCGCGCTGGTATTCCTCCAGAGCGGCTGGACTATCGAGCGTGACAAAAAGACAGATGTCAAACGACCGCTCCGAGTGCAGAAAGTCGGTTCCCACTTCGATGGCGCGGACTGTGGGGACTTTGTGCTCCATGGAGAGCAACAACTGCCGCACCTTTTCGCAGTGTTCAGGGCTGTTTTCTTTGAGCTTAATCAGTAGAACATGTCGGATCATTTTCATTCTCCTTTTTCATATAATGACACCCTCACGCATAGGATGGGAACAAGCATGATGAAAAAGAGGGTGTTATGATTGAAAGGTCTTCCGGAAGAGCGTGCAATTATGCTGGGCGAATATATCGCAGAGACACACGAGACGGTCCGCCAGGCGGCAAAACACTTCTGCGTCAGCAAATCGACCGTACATAAGGATGTGACCGAGCGGCTCCAGCATATCAATCGCCAGCTGTACAGTGAAGTAAAATGCGTACTGGAGAAGAACAAAGCGGAGCGCCATCTGCGCGGCGGACTCGCCACCAGAGAAAAATATAAGAAATTAAAATAGAGATTTTCTAACATAGAGGCAGTGCTGCAACCCGCCGCTCTCACCTTCGACGCGGGACGGCCCTGCAAACTCACCTTGAGGCTGTGGAGGGGTCCACAGCCTCTTCTACGCTTATATACTGCTGCAGCCGGTCGACCGCGAGTGAAATCAGTGCGCCGAGCGATAGTTCGGACAGCCCCACAAGCTCCATGCACCCCTTCTGATAAGGAAGATAGATCTTGTGAGCGCCGGAGAGACAGAGCGCCTCGCTCATCGCGGGAGAGATCTCCCCTAAAATGGAGTAGGGCATTGCAGCTCCGAGCGGGGCGATGATGACATCAGAGGTTTTGCAGGCGAAGATGACGGCGCTCTCGCCTGTTGCTCCAAAGTCGGCTCCGGCCGAGAGCATCGCCGCCGTCGCGGCTGAGTTTGTCCCGACGGCATAGAGTACGCAGGGGAGCGTCTCTTTGATCTTTTTTACAAGTGCGCGGCCGAGCCCGCCGCCCTGCCCGTCTAGAATTGTAATCTTCATCGCTTTACCTCTCTGTGGATAACAGTTCTGTCTCATTATAGCAAGTTCTGAAGAGAGAGACAAGTTTGCAGGATCGAAATAGAAAAATTGCATAAACTTGTCCATAAAACGCTTTTTGCTGTTGTAAAACCAGAGGGAATTATATATAATGTTGCTAATATGCGATTTGAGACGGAGGGATTGGAAGCATGGGAGTTCGAGAGCTGATTTTGCCCGAGCACTATGAGCCGAAGTACGACATCCGAGAGACGGAGCAGGCGATCAAGCTGGTCAAGGATACATTTGAGAAACAGCTCGCGCGAAATCTCAATCTGGAGCGGGTGTCGGCGCCGCTGTTTGTCCGCCCGGAGAGCGGCCTCAATGACGACCTAAACGGCGTGGAACGTCCGGTCGCCTTTGATCTGCTGGAGAGCGGTTACAATGTGCAGATCGTACATTCGCTTGCGAAGTGGAAACGGCTTGCGCTCTCCTCCTATGGGTTTGCTCCGGGCAGCGGACTCTATACCGATATGAATGCCATTCGGCGGGACGAGTCTCTTGACAATCTGCACTCGATCTATGTCGACCAGTGGGATTGGGAGAAAGTGATCACCCGCGGTGAGCGCAACAGAGAGACCCTTCAAAAGACAGTGGAACAGATTTACGCTGCGCTGCGGGAGACTGAGCGCGTCCTCTGTGAGAGCTTTCCAAAGCTCGTTCCGTTTTTGCCGGAGCGGGTGACCTTCCTTGAAACGGAGGAGCTACTCTCGCGCTATCCCGGCTGCACGCCGAAAGAGAGGGAAAACCAGGCGGCGAAGGAATACGGCGTGGTATTCCTACAGGGAATTGGCGCGCCGCTCTCGGACGGCGCGCCGCATGACGGGCGCGCTCCGGACTACGACGACTGGGGGCTCAACGGTGATCTGCTCATCTGGAACCCGGTGTTGGAGATCGCCTTTGAGGTCTCCTCGATGGGAATCCGGGTGGACGAGAAGAGCCTCGCATCCCAGCTTGCGTCTGCACACTGCGAGGATCGGGCGAGAATGCCGTTCCACCGGGCGCTGCTCGCGGGGGAACTCCCGCTCACCATCGGTGGCGGAATCGGTCAGTCGAGAATCTGCATGCTGTTGCTGCAGCGGGCGCATATCGGCGAGGTGCAGGCGAGCATCTGGAGCGACGAGATGGTAACCGTCTGCCGTGAGCACGGAATCACGCTGCTGTAAGGGGGCTGGCGAATGAAGTCGCGGGCTGAAAAAGCGGTGGAAAATCACAGATGCGGATATAACTGTGCGCAGAGTGTGGCGTGCGCCTACGCGGACCTTGTGGGGGAGACGGAGGAACAGCTCTACCGGGTGACCGAGGGGTTCGGCAGCGGTATGGGTGGCCTTGCGGGCACCTGCGGCGCAGTGACAGCGGCGGTGCTGCTCGCCTCACTCTACGCGGGCGAAGGCATCGGCGGAAAAAGTCGGCCGCGGACTGCGCGGCTCGCTCGCACAATTGTGGGTGAATTTCAGAAGAAGAATGGCTCGGTGATCTGCCGGGAACTCAAGGGTATCGGGGGCGGCCCGGTTCTGCGGGAATGTTCCGGCTGTGTGGCGGACGCGGCGGAGCTTTTGGAAACCTATGTATTTGAAGAAGAGGAGCAGTGAGAGATGAAACGAGTTGAAATTAGAGAACTATTTGCGGATGCGTCCGCCTTTTCAGGGGAAATTACTGTCTGCGGATGGGCGAGAACCATCCGCGATCTTAAGAGCTTTGGTTTTATCGAGCTCAACGACGGCTCCTGCTTTCAGAATCTGCAGGTGGTGTTTGACGATGGGCTTACAAACTTCAAGGAGATTGCAAAGTGCGGCGTAGGGACCGCGTTTTGTGTAAAAGGAGAGGTGAAGCTCACCCCTGAGGCAAAGCAGCCCTTCGAGCTGAAGGCGACTTCGGTTGAGATCGAGGGGGAGTGCCCGCCCGATTATCCGCTCCAGAAGAAGCGGCACAGCATGGAGTTTTTGCGCGAGATTGCGCACCTCCGTCCGCGCACCAATACTTTCTCGGCGGTATTCCGGGTGCGATCGGCAGCGGCTTTTGCCATCCACAACTTCTTTGCGCAGCGGGGCTTTGTCTATGTGAACACGCCGATTATCACCGGATCGGACTGTGAGGGGGCGGGCGAGATGTTCCGTGTGACCACCCTTCCTGCGCAGAACCCGCCCCGTACTGAGGACGGGGAGATCGACTATTCAAAAGACTTTTTTGGAAAGCCGACCAATCTCACCGTATCCGGTCAGCTGGAGGGCGAGACTTATGCCATGGCGTTCGGTAAGATCTATACCTTCGGCCCGACCTTCCGCGCGGAGAACTCCAACACCGCCCGGCATGCGGCTGAGTTCTGGATGATGGAGCCGGAGATCGCCTTTGCCGATCTCGAGGACGATATGCAGCTCGCCCAGGATATGATCAAGTCGGTCATCGCGGAAGTAATGGAGCGGTGCGCGCCGGACCTCGCCTTCTTCAATCAGTTTGTGGACAAGGGGCTTTTGGAGCGGCTGAAGTTCATTGTGGAGAGCGATTTTGCAAAAGTGACCTACACCGAGGCGGTCGAAATTTTGAAAAAGCACGCCGACAAGTTTGAGTATCCGGTGGAGTGGGGCTGCGATTTACAGACCGAGCACGAGCGGTATCTCACCGAGCAGGTGTTCAAAAAGCCGCTCTTTGTCACCGACTACCCGAAGGAGATCAAAGCTTTCTACATGCGTCAGAACGACGACGGAAAGACAGTTGCGGCGATGGACCTGCTGGTGCCCGGAGTCGGCGAGATCATCGGCGGCAGTCAGCGCGAGGAGCGGCTGGATGTGCTCACCGCGCGTATTCAGGAGCTCGGGCTGCGGGAGGAGGACTACAGCTGGTATCTCGACCTGCGCCGGTTTGGCGGGGCGAAGCATGCGGGTTTCGGCCTCGGATTTGAGCGGCTGATCATGTATATGACCGGTATTTCGAACATCCGGGACGTCATCCCCTATCCGAGAACGATCGGAAAGGCCGAGTTCTAAGATGGACCGCTTTTCAGAGCTCTGCGCCTATTTTGAGGGGCGGCGGGCGGTGATCGCCTTCTCCGGCGGCGCGGACAGCGCCCTGCTGCTGGAGGCGGCGCGCAGAGGGGGCGAGGTCCTGGCGGTGACGGCGGCGACCCCGCTCGGGAGTGAGCGGGAGCTCTCGGATGCGCGCGCATTCTGCGCCGCGCGGGGGATTTTGCACCGGGTGGTGCGGCTCGATCCGCTCGAGCTGCCCGAGGTGCGCGAGAACCGGAGAGACCGGTGCTACCACTGCAAGAAGAAGATTTTTGAGACGATTTTAAAGGAGGCGGCGGGAGCGCCGGTGTTCGACGGGACGAATGCGTCCGATGTTGGCGCCTACCGCCCCGGGCGGCGGGCGCTCGAAGAACTCGGCATCCGCTCGCCGCTTCTGGAGCTCGGATTTGAGAAGCCGGAAGTCGTTGCACTCTCGGAAAAGCTCGGGCTTGAGACGGCGAAACGCCCGCCCGCCCCCTGCCTTGCGACCCGGTTTCCCTATGGGACCTGCCTCAGCCGGGAGAAGCTGCGGCGGGTGGAGCGGCTGGAGGAGCATCTGCGCGGCATGGGGATTTGCGCCTGCCGCTGCCGGATTCACGGGGAGCTTGTGCGGGTGGAAGTTGAGAGGTCGGCGTTTCCACTGCTCGAGCGGGACGAGACCTTCCCGGCGCTCTGTCATGCGCTCGGTTTTTACTATGTCACGCTGGACCTCGAGGGGCTGCGCTCGGGGAGTATGGATATAGGAGTATAACAGTGGAGATCAGAGAGCTGCTACAGGCATATAAGAAGGGCCTCCTCTCGGAGGAAGAGGCCGCCCGTGCCCTCACATACAGCGACTTGGGGTTTGCAAAGGTGGACCGACAGCGGAGTCTGCGCTGCGGTCTGCCGGAGGTGATCTACTGCGAGGGAAAGACGGACGAGCAGATTCTGCGCATCTTTGAGGATCTCCGGGCGGGCAGCTGTAAGACGGCGCTCGGCACCCGGCTCGCGCCGGAGCGGGCGCGATGGCTCGAGGGGCGGCTGTCCGGCCTGCACTATTTTGAGAAGGCCCGTATCGCATTGCTCGGCGAGCCGATGGAGGAGGTGCCGGAGCGGTATGTTGTCGTTGCGACTGGCGGCACTTCGGACATCCCGGTGGCGGAGGAGGCGGCAGTGACAGCCGCGGCCTTTGGCGCGCGGGTGGAGCGGTGCTACGATGTGGGCGTCGCGGGGCTGCACCGGCTGCTCTCCAAGGCGGAGCTGATCGCGGGGGCGTCCGCGGTGGTCGCCGTCGCGGGAATGGAAGGGGCGCTCGCCTCTGTCGTGGCGGGGCTCGCGCCCTGTCCGGTGCTTGCGGTGCCCACAAGCGTGGGCTATGGCGCGAGTTTCGGCGGCCTCTCGGCGCTGCTTACGATGCTCAACAGCTGCGCCTCCGGCGTCTCGGTCGTCAACATTGATAATGGATTCGGAGCGGGCTATCAGGCGGCTCTGATCAACCGTATAGGGGTGAAAAACAGTGAAGACACTCTATATTGAGATGAACAGCGGCGTTGCGGGCGATATGTTCGCAGGCGCGCTCTGCGATCTGACCGGCGGCTATGAACTGCTGAGAGAGAAACTTGCGGGAGTGCTGCCGGGCGAGTTTGAGACCTCGCTGGAAACAGTAAAGCGCTGCGGTATCGCGGCGAAAAAATTTCGGGTGACTCTGCAGGAGCACCGTCATCACGGACAGCATCATCACGGCGAAGCACATCACCACCACCGGCATCTCTCGGATATCCGTGAGATTCTTGCGGAGAGTGCGCTCTCCGAGAAGGAGAAGGCGCTTGCGCTGCGCATCTTTGAGCGGGTGGCGCGGGCGGAGGCCAAAGCGCACGGCTGCGGAATGGATGAGGTGCATTTCCACGAGGTCGGAGCAGTCGACTCGATTGTAGATATCGTCTCGGCTGCGGTACTTGTGACGCTGCTCGCGCCCGACCGGGTGATTGCAAGTCCGTTCTGTGAGGGACAGGGCTTTGTCCACTGCGCGCACGGCGAGATGCCGCTGCCCGCGCCTGCGACGGCGAATATTCTTGCGGAGGTGGGCGCGCCGCTTGTACGGACGGAACTCCCTTTTGAACTCACCACCCCGACGGGCGCCGCTATCGTAGCGGAACTCGCGACGGGATACGGCGCGCCGCCGATGCGGATCAAGAAGATTGGACTCGGCGCCGGGGACCGGGAGCTCGAGCGGCCGAATCTCGTGCGGCTTTTCCTCTGCGAGGGGGAGGAGAGCGAGGTTCTGGAGCTCAGCTGCAATCTCGACGACTGCACCGGAGAACGACTTGCTTACACGCAGGAGCGACTACTAGGCGCGGGGGCGCTCGACTGCTTTTTCACTCCGGTCATGATGAAAAAGTCGCGCCCGGCCTATGAGCTCACTCTGCTCTGCACGCCGGAGAAAAGAGAGGGGCTCATCGAGATTCTCTTTTCGGAGACGACGACGATCGGCGTGAGGGAGCACACGGTGACCCGCTGCACGATGGAGCGGGAGCGGGTGCTGGTACGGACTGCATTTGGCCCGCTCGAGGGCAAGCGCTGCACCTATCGCGGAATCGAGAAGCTCTACCCCGAGTATGAGAGCGCAGCGGAAGCGGCGAGAGAGCGCGGCGTACCCCTCGCCACAGTGTATGAGGCGTTTTTGAAAGGGGAGATGGAATGAGGACGGTCATCGGAATCGATGTCGGCGGAAGCACCACAAAGATTGTTGGTTTCCCGGATGAACGGATGACAAGCCCGCTCTTCGTCAAGGCGAACGACCCGCTCGCGTCGGTCTACGGTGCGCTCGGCAAGTTTGTTGCGGAGAACGGAGTGGCGCTCTCTGAGATTGAGAAGATCCTGGTCACCGGAGTGGGACAGGCGTTTCTCACCGCGCCGCTCTATGCGGTGCCGACTGCCAAGGTCAATGAGTTTACGGCAATCGGGCTCGGAGGACTCTATCTGACGGGGCTCTCGGAGGCGATTATTGTCAGCATGGGCACTGGAACCGCCTTTGTGGATGCGGACGCGGACGGCGCGCGGCATCTGGGCGGAACCGGAGTGGGCGGAGGCCTTCTGATCGGGCTTGCGGGCAGCATGCTTCAGCTCCATGACTTTGATACCATTGTGGAGACGGCGAAGGGAGGAGACCTCGACAAGGTCGATCTCTTTATCAAAGATATCACCAAGGGGAGTGTGAACAATCTCACCCCGAGCGCCACGGCGGCGAATTTCGGCAAGGTATCCGATCTCGCAACCAAGGCGGACATCGCACTCGGCATCATCAATATGGTCTTTCAGACGATTGGGATGATGGCGGCGTTCAACGCCCGCGGGCTCGGAAAAGATGTAGTGCTCACGGGAAGTCTCACCAAGATACCGCAGGCGCGCGGAATTTTCGACGGGCTGTCGGATGTCACCGGCGTGCGGTTTCTCATTCCGGAACATGCGGAATTTGCCACCGCGGCGGGGGCGGCGCTCGTCCACCGCAAGGGGCGTCCGTGCGAAGATATCTGATGCGCGAATCGCGCTTTTTGAATAGCGACTATTACAGTAAAGAGGGTAGTGAAGAGATGAAAAAGATTTCTGAGATGACAAAGGCGGAGTGCGAGCAGCTGCTCGCCGAAAATTGCCGGGCGTACGACGAGTGGAAGGCGAAAAATCTGAAGCTCGACATGTCCCGTGGAAAGCCGGGGGCCGACCAGCTCGCGCTCTCGGAGGAGATGCTCTCCTGTGTGGATGCGGGACACTGCATCGACAACACGGGAATGGACTCCCGGAACTACGGCGGAATCGACGGCCTGCCGGAGGCGAAGAAGCTGTTTGAGGAGCTCTTTAACAAACCGGCGGACAACATCATCCTCGGCGGGAACTCCAGCCTCAATATGATGTACGATACCATCGCGCGAGCCTATACCCATGGCATGTGTGAGGGCTGCACCCCTTGGTGCAAGGAGGAGGGGCTGAAATTCCTCTGCCCGTCCCCCGGCTATGACCGGCACTTTGCCATCACCGAGTACTTTGGCTTTGAGCTGATCACCGTCCCGATGAAGGAGGACGGTCCGGACATGGACATGGTCGAGGAGCTGGTGAAGGACGAGAAGGTCAAGGGTATCTGGTGCGTGCCGAAGTACTCGAATCCGGACGGCATCTCCTACAGCGACGAGGTGGTTCGGCGGTTTGCACGGCTGAAGCCTGCGGCGAAGGATTTCCGCATCATGTGGGACAACGCCTACGCGGTGCACCATCTCTATGACGAGGACCAGGACGAGATTCTCGATATCCTTGTGGAGTGCGAGAAAGCGGGGAACCCCGATCTGCCGCTTATCTTTGCATCCACCTCGAAGATCACCTTCCCGGGCAGCGGCGTCGCGATGCTCGCGGCGAGCAAGAAGAATCTCGATTTTATTAAGAAGCAGATGGCCTACCAGACAATCGGTCCGGACAAAATCAACCAGCTCCGGCACGTCCGCTTCTTCGGCACGGTGGACGGCATCAAGCGGCACATGTCGAAGCAGGCGGCGATTCTGCGGCCGAAGTTCGAGGCGGTTCTTGAGCTGCTGGACAAGGAGCTCGCGCCGCTCGGCATCGCGGAGTACACCCGGCCGAAGGGCGGCTATTTCATCTCGGTCAATCTGCCGAAGGGCTGCGCGAAGCGCACGGTGGCGCTCGCCAAGGAGGCCGGGGTCGTGCTGACCGGTGCGGGAGCGACCTTCCCCTACGGGAAGGACCCGGAGGACCGCAATATCCGTCTCGCCCCGAGCTTCCCGCCGGTTGCGGAGCTTACGATGGCGATGGAGCTGTTCTGTGTCTGTGCAAAAATTGCGGCGCTTGAGGCCGCTGTAAAATAAGGGAGGAAACAGATGTCGAAGCAGTACGAGAGTCCGTTCTCCTCGCGCTATACGAGCGCCGAGATGCAGGAGATTTTTTCGAGTGACCGCAAGTTTAAGACCTGGCGCCGGCTCTGGATTGCGCTCGCGCGCGCGGAGCATGAACTGGGACTGCCGGTGACGGCTGAACAGGTGGCGGAGCTCGAGGCGCACCGCGACGACCTCAATCTGGAGGTCGCTGAGGCGCGCGAGCGGGAGTGCCGCCACGATGTGATGAGCCATGTCTACGCTTACGGAGTACAGTGCCCGAAGGCGAAAGCGATTATCCATCTTGGGGCTACCAGCTGCTATGTCGGGGACAACACCGACATTATCCTCATGAGAGATGCGCTGAAACTGGTGCGCCGCAAGGTGCTCTGTGTGATCGAGTCGCTCTCCCGCTTTGCCGCGGAGTACAAGGACATGCCCGCGCTCGCTTATACCCATCTGCAGCCTGCGCAGCTGACCACCGTCGGCAAGCGCGCCACCCTCTGGATTCACGATCTGCTGATCGATATTGAGGAACTGGATCACCGAATTGCAAGCCTCAAACTGCTCGGCAACAAGGGCACCACCGGCACCCAGGCGAGCTTCCTTGAGCTCTTTGAGGGGGATTACAGCAAGGTGACCGAGCTTGAGCGGAAGATCGCTGCCGAGATGGGCTTCGACGAGGTGTACCCCGTCTCGGGTCAGACCTACACTCGCAAGGTGGACAGCGCGGTGGTAAATACGCTGGCGCTGATCGCGGAGAGCGCCTGTAAATTCTCGAACGATATGCGGATTTTGCAGAACTTCAAGGAGATGGAGGAGCCCTTTGAGAAGAGCCAGATCGGCTCCTCGGCGATGCCCTATAAGCGCAACCCGATGCGCTGCGAGCGGATGGGATCACTCGCGCGCTATGTGATTGCGGATATGCAAAATCCGGCGATTACGGCCGCGACACAGTGGTTTGAGCGTACGCTCGACGACTCGGCGAACAAGCGGATCGCGGTCGCCGAGGCGTTCCTCGGGATCGATGCGGTACTCAATATCTATATGAATGTGGCGGAGGGACTGGTGGTCTATCCGAAGATGATCCGCTCCCGGCTGATGGACGAGCTGCCCTTTATGGCCAGCGAGAATATCATGATGGACGCGGTCAAGCGCGGCGGCGACCGGCAGGAGCTGCATGAGAAAATCCGCGTCTACGCGCAGGAGGCCGGTATGGCGGTCAAGCGGGACGGACTCAAAAACGATCTGATCGAGCGGATTGCCGCGGATCCGGCGTTCGGCCTCTCGAAAGAAGATATCCTTGATATTCTGGAGCCGGAGAAGTACACCGGCTGTGCATCCCGGCAGGTGGAGCAGTTCCTCGCGGAGCTTGTGCATCCGCTGCTCGAGGCGAACAGAGAGGAGCTCGGACTCCACTCGGAGCTGAAAATTTAGCGGGCGGAGTGATGCCCTTCCAAAAGACGCCGTGAAATACGGCGTCTTTTGCGCTGGAAGGTGGGCGCCTCCCTGGTGAGAGGGGGAAAGACTCGTTGCTTTTTTATCGTTTTACTGGTATAATAAACCTTACTATGTGATTTTTGAGGTTCTCCGAAAATGAGAGTTGGAGCGCGTCAAAAATTGTTCGAATGTTTGTGAACCGGCTTTCTGGTGTGCCGGGACAAAAGGATTCGGACGGATAGAAAATCATCGGAGGGAAGTTTTAAAATGGGTTACAGCAAACGCAAGAGCGTTATTGCTCTCGTGCTTGTGATTCTGATTACGGCGGGGCTCGCATGTGCCGCAATTTTCGGAATCACAATCGGGGACACCACGATTGTGGCGAGCGTAACAGACGAGAAAAACGGTATCAAGAGAGGCCTTGACCTCGCGGGAGGGTCCTCGATTCTCTACGAGGCGCAGATCGAGGGGGAGCTCTCCGCGGAGGAGATCGATTCGGGGCTGAACTCCTGTGTCGCGATGATTCAGCAGCGGCTGACCAACCTCGGCTATACGGAGGCGACCGTTGCGAGAGCGGGGGACAACCGGATCTCGGTTGAGATTCCGGCGGTTACCAATCCGGAGGAGGCGGTCCAGAAGCTGGGCTCCACCGCAAAACTCGAATTTGTGGACTCGGACGGCAACGTGGTGCTGAGCGGTTCGGACATCAAGAATGCGACGTCGCAGTACGGCCGGCTGACCGAGGCAGGCGCAATGCAGCACTTTGTGGAGCTGGAGCTCACAGATGAGGCGGTTTCGAAGTTTGCTGAGGCGACCAAAAACATGGCACAGAAGACCGACGGCAAGAACTACATCGCCATCACGCTGGACGGCGAGGTGGTCAGTCAACCCTCGGTCACTGAGGAGATCAATTCGAGCACCTGCGTCATCAGCGGGAACTACTCCCAGGAGGATGCGGAGTGGATGGCGAACCTCATCAAGTCGGGTCAGATGCCGTTTGCCCTCAAAGAGGTGCAGCTCTCCTCTGTCGGACCGACACTGGGAGAGAAAGCGCTGGAGCAGAGCCTGTTTGCCGGCGCGATTGGTATCGTGCTTGTGATGGTATTTCTCATCGTGATTTACAAGATGTCCGGTGTGGTTGCAAGTCTCGCACTGATGACCTATACGACGCTTGTAGTGCTGTTCTGCTCTCTGTTCCAGATTAATCTCTCTCTGCCGGGAATCGCCGGTATTATTCTTGGAATCGGTATGGCGGTGGACGCGAACGTTATTATCTTTGAGCGCATCAAGGAGGAACTCCGGGCGGAAAAAACGGTGCGTTCTTCGGTGGATGCGGGATTCAAACGCGCGCTCGCAGCGATCATCGACTCGAATATCACGACGATTATCGCCGCTATTGTTCTGAAATTCCTCGGTACCGGCCCGATCGTAGGCTTTGCGGATACGCTGCTCATCGGCGTAATTACCTCGATGTTTACCGCTGTTATCGTCTCCAGACTGCTGCTGAAGAGTCTGGTGGGTCTCGGCCTTAAGAGCATCAAGGCATACGGCGCGTAAGGAGGGGAGAGAAAAATGAAGAAAATACGGTTTGATATTATCAAAAATAGAAAGATCTATTACATTGTCTCTCTCGTAATCATTTTGGCCGGAGTGATCGGCTTTGTCGTCAACGGAGGTTTTAATCTCGATATCGACTTTACCGGCGGCACCACGATGAGCATCGAGATGGGCGAGGGACTTGACCGGGCGAAACTCGACCGAGTCGAGACAGTTGCCGAGCAGGTGCTGGGGGAGAAGCCCTCGGTTGTGCAGAAGGCGGGAGACAGCGAATCGCTGCTTGTGATCAAGACCAAAGAGCTCGACACTGAGCAGCGTGACACGCTGTTCCAGGCGATTAAAGAGGAATTTTCGCTCGCCGTAGAGGCGCCGGAATCGACCGAGAATGTCAGCGCCACTGTGGGTGAGGACATTCGAAATCGCGCGGTGCTCTCCGTTTCGGTGGCGGCGGTGCTGATGCTGATCTATATCTCGATTCGCTTCGAGTTCATGAGCGGCGTTGCGGCGGTGGTTGCTCTGCTGCACGATGTGCTTGTGATGCTCGCAGCCTATGCGATCTTCCAGATTCCGATGAGCTCGACCTTTATTGCCGCGATGCTCACCATCATCGGATACTCGATCAATGCGACGATTATCGTGTTTGACCGTACGCGTGAAAACCGTAAAAAGGATTTTAAGCGTCCATTTGAAGAGGTTGCGGAGGAGAGCATCTGGCAGACAATGACCCGCTCGATCAATACGACGGTCACCACTCTTCTGACGATTACTATGGTCTATATCTTTGGAGTGACTTCAGTGCGGAACTTTGCGCTGCCGCTGATCATCGGCATTATTGCCGGACTCTATTCCTCGATCTTCCTTTCGAGTTCGATTTGGACTTCACTGCGGGGATTGAGACGTAAAAAAAAGGCAAACTAAAGGAATGGAAAACAGCCGTCTGATTCGACGGCTGTTTTCTAGTTTTTTCCAAAAAAGAGGAAAATATCGCAAAAACCGACATAAATACAGAAAAAACGACAAAAAAGCGAATAAGTTCTCCTAAATATATCCAATTTGTGTCGAATACTGGGTCTTTCTGCGGCGAGCTTTTCTTGTTGAACAGCTCGGCGGGAGATACAATGGAGAAAACGAAAAGGGGGAACGAATTATGCTTATCTGTGAGAAGAAATTGTTAGGAGATCAGAGCGTTTTAAAGGCCTCTTACCATCTACTCGAGAAGGAGATCAAGGTCAACGACTTAAACGCAAAGATCTATGGCATTGAAATCGATACGGAAAATCTGAAATCCGGGAAATGTGAGAGCGTTTCCTACGGGAATATTTCGTTCGACCGCACGGAAGTATTACAGATGCTCAACACATTTGCGGACGGTGCGGTGACATCGATTCATCTGCAGTATGTTTTAGAAGACATGCTCTAAAAAAAGTTTGCAACCGGTGGCCGAAAAATGGTAAACTAAAAAAAAGAAGCGAAGGAGTGAGCAGCTTGAAATGCAGGTATTGCGGCCACAGCGAGAGCAAAGTAATTGATTCCCGTCCAACTGAGGAGGGAGCCAGTATCCGTAGACGGCGTGAATGTCTGGGGTGCGGAAAACGCTTTACCACCTATGAAATCGTAGAAACAATTCCGATCATTGTTGTGAAGAAAGACAAGAGCCGGGAAGCCTTCGATCGGAATAAGCTGCTCACAGGATTGCTCCGCGCATGTGAGAAACGCCCTGTTTCGGTCTCCACCTTGGAGGGCGTTGTAGATGAAATTGAGGCAACACTGCATAATTCGCTGGAACGGGAGGTCACCTCCACTCAAATTGGTGAGCTTGTGATGGACAAGCTGAAGGACATTGACGAGGTTTCCTACGTGAGATTTGCCTCAGTATACCGCCAATTTAAGGATATCAACACCTTTTTTGAAGAGCTTAACAAGCTTCTGTCGGAGAAACAATGATCGACTTACATACACATTCGACCCAATCAGATGGAACCGTTCCGCCCGCAGAGGTGGTTCGTCTGGCGAAGGCGGCGGGGCTCACAGCGGTTGCGCTGACCGACCACGACTCGACTGCCGGGGTGGCGGAGGCCCTCGAAGCGGGGAGACAGCTGGGAATTGAAGTTGTTCCAGGATTGGAACTTGCGATTCATGGACCCATTACTGTACACTTCGTGGGCTTGCTTGTCGACTGTGAGAGCGCGGCACTAAAAGCGCGTTTAGAGCAGGTTTGCAGGCTGCGCAGAGAGCGCAATCTGGCGATTTTAGACCGTCTGCGCGCAGCGGGTTACCGTTTGGAGGATGAGGCGCTCCGCCAGGACACGACCCGGACCGCGACACGGGCGAATATTGGAAAACTGCTGGTGGACGCGGGGTATGAGACGAATGTTTCCGATGCGATTGACAGACATCTAAAGCGGGGTGGAGACGGCTTTGTGGAGAGCAGAAGACTACCGGCCGATGAATGCCTTACCGCAATTCGCGCCGCGGGAGGAATACCGGTGCTCTGCCACATCAATCAGATTAATCTGCCGGTTGAGGAACTGGACCGTTATGTCGCTTCGTTCCGGGAGATGGGACTTATGGGAATTGAGGCGGAGTATACGGAGTACGACTCGTTTTGGCGTGAGAAGGCGAGAGCACTGGCGAAAAAGTATGGACTGCTGCTCTCGGGCGGCTCGGATTTTCACGGATCGATCAAGAAGAATCGCGTCGGAACCGGTTTTGGCGATCTACAGGTA
>CAJFTX010000093.1 GCA_904420075.1 uncultured Clostridia bacterium
GGCTCGCAGTGCGGGCGCAGTCGCTCGCCTCCGCGGGCGCTAAAATAAGTCCTTGCGCTTTGGATCGCGTGCGCAAAACCGCTCTGCGAGCGGCCCTGCGCACCCGCTCCTCCGCTCCGGGCCTAAAATTTTATCCTTTTGAGCGGAGGTTCTTTCGGCTCTGCCGAAAGAACGACTGAGCCCCTAGGCGTCCTGCTCCCGCAGTCCGCTAAGGTCGCTCATGTCTGCTCCGGCGGCTCGGCGCACTACTCTGCGTACTCCTCCGTCTCCCCCTGGAGCCGCACCTCGAAGGCGTGCGCCCGCTCCTCCGGGGCGAGCTTCACCTTGTCGTAGACGGCGTTGATAAACCCCGTCAGATCCCGGATGGAGCAAATCTGCAACTCCCGCACCTTGCGTACAAGCTCCCCGCGCTCCTTCGCGCTCATCTCCTCCTGATCGAGCAGCTCCACAATCGCGTCGAGCTCCCGCTCCATTGTGAGCGCCCGGCGGATCCTCCGCCCGCCGAGCTTGATCGCGTCCTCAATCCCCGTGAGCGCCGCCGCCATAAACTGCTCCTGGGCCCGGCGGCGCCGCGCCTCGAGGTCCCCCGCCGCGCTTTCGCACCGAGCGGCGTCCGCCTCACAGGCGAGCCTGAGCGCCTCCCGCTCCGCCTCCGTCTCCGGGCCCTCCGCGGCGCGCTCGAGCCTCCGCACCCAGCCCGCCACCGTCGAGCGCGGGAGCGAGAGGTCGCGTGCTGTCTGCGCAAGGCTCCCCGTCTCCAAATAGAGCGCGATCGCCTGCGCACGCTCCTCCTCGCTGTATCTTCTGATCCTCTCACCCCCTCAGGCTGTTCTCTCCTCTGCCCATTTTTATTGTAACAGGGGTCCCCTCCGCTTCGCGTCCTAACTTTTTCCGCAATATCCGGGCGCAAAAAGGCCCCGTATCACCCGGTCGGGGAAGCTGCGGACGCAAAGAGATCCCCGGGGCGAGCGCCCCGGGGATCTCTCGGTACTGCGCCGGCGGGCGGCATAGAGCTGCGCCGCCGGGACGGAATCGCGCTTTTCCTAGAGCTCGATCACGCCGTACATCCCGATGGCCATCTTCCGCAGCGCCTCGTCCTTCATCGTGTAGACCTTGCTCTTCTCCACGCAGAAGCGGTGACAGAGCCGCTCCGCGTGCCCCTCCCGCTTGTTTATGTAGAACTCGTTTAAAATCTCCCGCTCCTGCTCGCTCAAGGTGGAGAGCGCCGAGTCGATCATCCGGAGCAGCGTCTGGGCGGTGCGGAGGTTGAGCTTCAGCCGCTCCCGCTCGGCGATGTTGTCCACCATCCGGTCATCCCGCGCGCTCCGCCGGCGTCCGGCCCGCACCGGCTCGCCCGCCTGCAGCCCCTCCGCCGCGTATTCGAGCGCCCGGATGCGCGCCTTCGCGTTCTCCACGCCCTGCTTCAAATAGTTGTAGTTTCTCAAATCCTCAATCACGATCTCTTTGTAGTTCACTTCACTTCTCCCCCTGTTCGTCAGAATAGATTTTGCTCGCAAGGCCGCCGAAGCGCGCCATCTCCTCCGCCGTCAGAAACCGTACGTCGTCCCGCAGGCACTCGGCGCATATGTAGCGTCCCCGGTAGCGGAAAATCCGCTCCCCCCGGTAGACCTCGCCCCCGCACGAGGGGCAGATCCACGCGGGTGTTCTCTGTTTCCCAACCATTCCCATATCCCTCCAAAATATCCCATATTGACATATTATCACTTTTTGAGATATAATTCAATCTCAATTTGTGATTTATGCTTTACATTTATCTCGTTTTGTGATTAACTACAATTAATAGAGAGGAGGCGTATCCCATGAACCTTCGCAAGCTCCGCAAGGAACATCACATCAGCCAGAAGGAGCTCGCCCGGGCGATGAGCGTCGCGCAGAACACGGTGAGCAACTGGGAGACCGGCAAGCGCGAGCCCGACAACCAGACGCTGCAGAAGATCGCGGACTTCTTCTCGGTTTCGACCGACCAGCTGCTCGGCTACCGGAGCGAGCCCCCGGAGCCGGAGCCGGAGAACGAGGAGATTCTGGTGCTCCACCGCAACGGCGGCCGCCAGGTGATCCGGATGACGCCGGAAGAGAGCGCGCGGCTTGTGCGGCTGCTGGAGGTCGCCATGCCCAGCCTGCTCGACGAGAAGCTCTGAGAGGGAGAGAAGCGTGAACTACACACAGTACAAGAACGCGCGCACCGCCTCCTGGCAGGCGCTGCTCGACTGCGGGATCACCGAGCTGCCGGTCTCGGTGACCGAGGTCTGTCAGAAGAACAACATCCTGCTCTCGAGCTACGAGAAGTCGCGCGACGTCATCCGCGCCGCGGGACTGACCGACAACATGGAGAACAACGACGGTTTCTCCCTCTACCTCAGCGGCTGTTACTTCATCTTCTACGACGGCTCCCGGCCGAACACCCGCTGCCGGTTCACCGTGGCGCACGAGCTGGGGCACATCCTGCTCGGCCACTTCGACGACCCGCGGCAGAAGACGCCCTACACCGTGCTCAACCGCGAGCCCTCAGACGCGGACAGGCCGCTCGAACGCGCGGCGAACGTCTTCGCCTCCCGGCTGCTCGCGCCCGCCTGCGTGCTCTGGGCGCTCGGCGTCACCACCGCGGAGGAGATCGAAACGCTCTGCGGCATCTCCTGGCCGTCGGCCGACTTCCGGCTGCAGCGGCTGAATCTGCTCTACGACCGGGACCGCGCGATGACCCGCGAGAAGGGGCGGGGCTGTTTCCTGCGCTCCCCGCTCGAGCAGGAGGTCTACAAGCAGTTCTCCCCCTTCATCGCGAGGATGGGCGGCTCGGTGCTCTCCCTCTGAGCGGAGAAAAGCCGGTCGAAAAGACCGGCTTTTCTCTCTTCCATTGTAGCGGTTTTTTTTCGTCATTTTCGTCAACTCGGAAATTTCCCGCTGAAATACTGCCGCACCTCGGCCGCGTGCGCCTGGTCGACCAGCTGCTGGAGCAGCTGTCCGCCCACGAGCTGCTCGGGGCGCAGCGGCGGCGTCCGCTTCTTTTTCTTCTTCATTGTCACCCCTCCTTTTTCTCTATTGTTCCCCCCGCGCGGGCGGGCTATACCCGATTTTTTTGAGAGGAGCGATCCAACATGAGCAAACTGGACACCCTTGCGCGCTTTCTCTCGGAGGCGCGGCGCGCCGTCTTTTTCGGCGGCGCCGGCGTCTCGACCGAGAGCGGCATCCCCGATTTCCGCAGCCCCGGCGGGCTCTACAGCGAGGCCCCCGAGACGATCGTCAGCCGCAGCTTCTTTCTCGCCCACCCGGAGGAGTTCTACCGCTTCTACCGGGAGCGGATGCTCTACCCGGAGGCGGAGCCCGGCCCGGCCCACCTGGCGCTCGCCGCGCTCGAGCGGATGGGACATCTCCGCGCGGTCGTCACCCAGAATATCGACGGGCTGCACCAGCGGGCGGGGAGCCGTCTCGTGCTCGAGCTGCACGGCTCGGTCCACCGCAACCACTGCGTCCGCTGCGGGCGGCGGTACCCGCTCCAGGCGGTGCTGGAGAGCGAAGGACTCCCCCGCTGCGTCTGCGGCGGCCTCATCCGGCCGGACGTGGTGCTCTACGAGGAGCCGCTCCCGGCCGGGGTGTTCGAGCGGGCGGAGGCGCTCGTCCGCGAGGCCGACCTGCTGCTCGTGGGCGGCAGCTCGCTCACGGTCTACCCCGCCGCCGGGCTTTTACAGTACTACCGCGGGAGCCGCCTCGTCCTGCTCAACCGGACGCCGACCCCCGCGGACGGCAGGGCGGACCTCGTGCTGCGCGGATCGATCGGCGCGGTCCTCTCCGCCGCCGTCGCCCGGCTCTGACCGGGCGCAGGGATGCGCCCTGCGCTGTTTTTTGCCGTGCCATTTTTAGCGGAGGTTCTTTCGGCTCTGCCGAAAGAACGACTGAACCCCTAGGCGTTCTGCTCCCGCAGCCCGCCAAGGCCGCTCATGTCTGCTCCGGCGGCTCGGCGCACTCTCTCAGTCACGCCTTGCTCGCCTCCGCGGGCGCAAAAATAAGTCCTTGCGCTCTGGATCGCGCGCGCAAAACCGCTCTGCGAGCGGTCCCGCGCCCCCGCTCCTCCGCTCCGGACCTAAAATTTTATCCTTTTGAGCGGAGGTTCTTTCGGCTCTGCCGAAAGCACGACTGAACTCCTAGGCGTTCTGCTCCCGCAGCCCGCCAAGGCCGCTCATGTCTGCTCCCGGCGGCTCGGCGCACTTTCTCAGTCACGCCTTGCTCGCCTCCGCGGGCGCAAAAATAAGTCCTTGCGCTCTGGACCGCGCGCGCAAAACCGCTCTGCGAGCGGTCCTGCGCCCCCGCTCCTCCGCTCCGGGCCTTATTTTTGCTACTCCGGCGGCTCGGCGCACTTCTCTCAGTCACGCTCCGCCACCTCCGCGACGGGGAATAAGTCCTTGCTCGCAAAAAATGCCGCCGCGCCTGCGGGCGCGCCCTGTTTTTTTGCTGTGCCGGCCTTATTCCCCTGCTCCCGGTGGCTGCGCGCACTTTCTCTCTTTACACCGCCCCCGAAAACGCGGTATGATAAGAGAATCAACAATACCACAGGGGGGATTCCCAAGATGAAACTCATCCGTCAGCTCGGGCTGCTCGCGCTCATTCTGTTCGTCTCAGAGGGAGCCGTGCAGCTCTTTTCGCTTCCGATCCCGGCAAATGTGCTCGGGATGGTGCTGCTCTTCGTGCTGCTCTGCACCGGGGTCGTCAAGGAGGACGACATCCGCGAGACGGCCGACTTCTTCTATCAGAATATGGCCTTCTTCCTCGTGCCGGTCACCTGCGGCCTGCTGGTCGAAGCCGGGCAGCTCGGCGGCTCGGCGCTCGCCTTCATTCTCATCGCGCTTGTCAGCACGGTGGCGGTCTATCTCGTCACCGGCCGGGCGGTGCTGCTCCTGCAAAAGCTCCCGCGAAAGGGGGCCCGGCGATGAATCTCTCCGCACTCTGGCAGAGCCCCTTCTTTGGAATCGGACTCACAGCGCTCACCTATTTCGCGGGCGCGCAGCTTCTCAAGCGGCGGCGCATCCCGTTTTTGACCCCGTTTCTCATCTCGGTGCTGCTCGTCTGTCTGCTGCTCGGGATCACCGGCATCCCGTACGAGAGCTACAACGAGGGCGGCTCGCTCATCTCGGAGTTCATGGCGCCCGCGACGGTGATCCTCGCCCTCCCCGTCTACCGCCAGCGGGAACTTCTAAAGCGCAACCTTCTGCCGGTGGTGGGCGGCATCTTTCTGGGGGTGCTCTGCTCCTACTTCTCCACCTTTCTGCTCTCGCTGCTCTTCGGGGTGCGGGGAGAGCTCTTTCTGTCGCTGCTGCCCCACTCGGTGACCACCCCGATCGCCACCGCCCTCTCCGGGCAGATCGGAGGCGTCTCCTCGCTCACGATTCTGGGGCTGATGATCTCGGGCAATCTCGGCGCGATGCTGCTGCCGCTGATGCGAAAGCTGTTTCGTGTCCACGACCCGGTGGCCCACGGGGTCGCGACCGGCAATTGCTCCCACGTGATCGGCACCGCCACCGTCGCGGCGGAGGGCGAGGTCGAGGGCGCGTTCTCCGGGCTGTCGATCGGGGTCGCGGGGCTCATCACGGTGCTGCTGGTGCCGCTGCTTTTGAAAGGGGTGTCTCTATGAGGGAACAGGTCGGGCTCGTAGGCCTCGGTACAATGGGCGGGGCGTTCGCCCTCAATCTGCTCGAGCACGGCTGCTCGGTGCTCGCGCATGACAAGAATGCGAAGCGGCAGAGCGCGCTCGCCGCCCGGGCGGCGGCGCTGCCGGAGGGCTCGGGCGAGCTGCAGCTCTTCCCCTCGCCGGAGGCGCTCGCGGCGGCGCTGCCCCGGCCGCGGCTCGTGCTGCTGCTGGTGCCGCCCGGTCCCACCACCGACGCGGCGCTCGACGAGCTGCTCCCCCACCTCTCCCCCGGGGACACGGTGGTCGATCTCGGCAACTCCTCCTATCTCGACACCGAGCGCCGGCAGGAGGCGCTCGCCCTGCGCGGGATTGAGTTTGTGGGGTCCGGCCTCTCGGGCGGGGAGCAGGGCGCGCGCAACGGCCCCTCTCTGATGCCGGGCGGGACGGAGACGGGCTACCGCCAGGCGGCGCGCGCGCTCGAGCCGCTCGCCGCCCGCTGCCCGGACGGGAGCGCCTGCATCGCGCACATCGGCGCGGGCGGGGCCGGCCATTTCGTCAAGATGGTGCACAACGGCATCGAGTACGCCGAGATGCAGCTGCTCTGCGAGCTCTACACCTTCGCGCGCGCCTCCTTCGGCGGCGACATCGTGCGCACGGCGGAGCTGTTCGACCGGCTGAAATCGGGGCCGCTCTCCTCCTATCTCGTCTCGATCACGGTCGACATTCTAAAAGAGCGCGAGGGCGCCCACCCGCTTTTGGACCTCGTCGCGGAGCTGGCCGACCAGAAGGGCACCGGCCGCCAGACGGTGGAGGCCGCGCTGCAATACGGGGTTCCGGTGCCGACCATCACCGCCGCGGTGGAGGCGCGCAACCTCTCGGCGCTGCGCACCCGGCGCGCCCGCACCTCTCTTCCGGCCGGCGCGTTCGCCGCCGCCCGGCCGGAGGCGCTCCCCGCGGAGACGCTGGAGCGCGCGCTGCTCGCCGCGCGAGTCAGCGTCTATGAGCAGGGGCTCAGCCTCATCCGCGCGGTGTCCGAGTCGCGCGGCTGGGGGGTGAGCCTGAAGCGGGTGGTCTCGGTCTGGCGGCGGGGCTGTATCATCCAGTCGGAGCTCATGGAGCAGCTGGCGCACCGCCTCTCGGCGCACGAGACGCCGCTCGAGCACCCGGCGCTCTGCGCGCTGACCGAGCGGGGCGACCGTGAGCTGCGCCGCCTGCTCGCGGCCGCCTCGGCCGAGCGGCTGTACGTCCCGGCGCTCGCGAGCGCGGTCTGTTATCTCGACGGCCGCCGCGCGGGGCACCTGGCGACCAACCTGATCGCGGCGCAGCGGGACTGCTTCGGCGCGCACACCTACGGCCGGATCGACCGCCCCGGCGCGTTCCACACCGAGTGGGGAAAATAAGTGCGTCCGAGCCGGATGACAGCCGTGTAGTGACCCCGGCGCAGAAGCGCGGCGACCGCAGAAGGCGGTCAGCGCGGTTTTGCGAAGGGGGAGCAGCACGGCGGCCGTCGTCCGGTGCGAGGCGTGACTGAGAGAAGTGCGCCCGAGCCGGACGACAGCCGTGTAGTGACCCCGGCGCAGAAGCTTCGCAACCGGATTCCGGACCGCTACGTCAGCCTCCGCCAGTTCGCGCTCGCGTGCGGCGTCCCCTACAGCACGCTGACCACGCTGCTCGCCCGCGGGCCCGGCGGCGCCTCGTTCGAGCTTGTGATCCGGCTGTGCAGGGAGCTGGAGCTCGACCCGCTCGAGCTCCTTTCCGAGCGCTGAGACGCGTTCCCGGCAGGGGTCCCCGCCGCACGGCGGGGACCCATTTTTTTCAATATGAAAAAAAGTCAAAATCCTCCCTTGACTTCTCGGCGTGACGGCTTACAATGAAACCAAAGAGGACTTTCGCCCCCCGGCGCGCGGCGGGAGCGCCGGGGCTTCTCACCGCAAATTTTTCAGGTAAGGGGAGATTTTTTTGAAAGCGATTGTGAACACCAAGCTCCTTTTGGAAAACGGGATCATCTGGGACGGCGTGCTGCTCTACGAGGGGGACCGGATCGTCGCCCGCGGCCCGGCGGAGGAGGTCGAGGTGCCCGAGGGCGCCGAGACAATCGACGCGGGCGGACGGTACACCGCGCCCGGCTTTATCGACATCCACGTGCACGGCGCGGCCGGCCGCTGGTTCCACGAGGACCCGCTGCCCGCCTGCGAGGACCTGCTCGCCCACGGGCAGACGACGGTGCTGCCGACCATGTACCCGACGATCGACCTTGCGGGCATGCTCGCGGGCGGGGAGACGATCCGCGCCGCCGCAGGCAGGGGCGCGGGCCGGATCATCGGCGGGCTCTATATGGAGGGGCCGTACATGCAGGCCGGGAGCGGCTCGATGAACAGCGAGATGAAGTGGCTCGGCCCGATCGACCCCGAGGAGTATATCCCGCTGGTGGACGGTCTCGGCGACTTCGTGCGGGTCTGGTGCGTCGACCCGGCGCGCGAGGGGATCGACGGCTTCGTCGCCTACGCGCAGAAGGTCGCGCCGAACGTGCGCTTCAGCATCGGGCACTCGACCGCAAGCCCGGAGGCCTGCCGCAGGTTGAAGCGGTGCGGCGCACTCTGCAACCAGACCCACCACGGGGACAGCGGCCTCCCGGCGGGGGCGCTGCCCGGCGTCGCAGGCGAGGGGCCGGACGAGTTTTCGCTCTCGGACAGCGACATCTACTGCGAGCTGATCTGCGACTACAAGGGGATTCACGTCCGCCCGCAGCGGCTGCGCATGGTCGCGCAGACCAAGGGGGTCGACCGTGTGATCCTCATCACCGACCACACAAACGACTCGCGCAACCATCCGCCCGCGCCCGACGTGGCCTACTCGGCCGACCTCATCTACGACGACGCCGGCTACCTCTCGGGCAGCCAGCTGCACCTCGACGAGGCGGTGCGCAACATGATGATGCACACCGGCTTCGGCCTCTGCCACTGCGTGCGGTTCGTCACCGCGAACCCGGCGCGGATGCTCGGCCTCTCCCACGAGATCGGCACCCTCGACCCGGGCAGCCGGGCCGACCTCGTGCTGATCGACGACATGGCCCATGTGGAGAAGGTCATCCTCTGGGGCGAGACGGTCAAATAGGCAGAAAAAAGCGCGGATTACGGGCATCGTTTTCAGAAAAAGTGAGGGACGGCTGTACGCCGTCCCTCACTTTTTTATCTCACCGCTCATTTCCGCCGCGCTTTTTTCTGTCCTGATTGCGCTCTCCGGCCGCCGGGCAGACCTCCGAAGCAAAGCGGAGAGCTTTGCCCTCCCCTTTGCGTCCCCGGCTGCGGGGCGGGCAAATCCGTCCCGCCGCCCTCAGAGCGTCCCTCCCCGCCCATTTACCGGTTCAGCCACCACACGCCGAGGTTCAGATAGGCGGCGAAGGTCACCCAGAGCAAATAGGGGAGCTGCAGCCACGCCGCCGGCGGGTCCACCTTGCGGAAGGAGCGGATCATCCACAGGATCAGCGCCCAGAGCGCCACCAGCCAGATAAGGGCAAATCCAAAGCTCTGGAAGTTGAAAAAGAGGATGCTCCACAGAGCATTGAAGGCCAGCTGCACCGAGAAAATCCGCAGGCTTCGCGTCCGCTCCGCCGATTCCGGCGCGAGATAGACTCTCGCGGCGCCGACCCCCATCAGCAGATACAGAATCGACCAGACAATGGGAAAGACGATCCCGGGCGGGGAGAGCGGCGGCTTTGCGATCATCTCGCTGTAGAGCTGCGAGGCCTCCCGGGTCAGAAACCCGGCGAGCGCCCCCACCGCCTCCACCCCGACGATCCAGAGCAGATAGGTTTTCCACGCAGACTTCTCTCTCATACCATCACCTCAAGGCAGTCTATGTCCCCCGGGCCCGTCCTATGCCCCGGGCCCTGTAAACCCTATTCAGAGTTACATAAAACCTTTATAAAGAGTTGCCTTCCCCAAAGTCGACCAGTGAGGAGCGCCCGCGGCAGAGTACCGCCCGGATGGAGGCCTCGGGCCAGCCGTCTCTCCGCCGGAGCGCAAAGCTTCCTCGGAAAAGCGCGGCTCCCGGCCCTCGGGCGGAAGTCCGAACCCCGTCTCCCGGCCCCGGGCGCCCCCCGCGCGGCAGGGGAAGCAGCTTTTGGGCGTCCGCCGTCCCGCTGCGCGCGGCGCGCCTCCCGCGGCAGCGTATTCCCCGCGTCCCGGCCGTCTAGGTTGCGAGCATCTCGCCGCGCAGCTTCTCCACCACCTTCTTCTCGATGCGGGAGACCTGCACCTGGGAGATGCCGATGCGGTCGGCCGTGGCCTGCTGGGTGCGGTTCTGGAAGAAGCGGCTTCTCACCACCTCCCGCTCCCGGGGGGAGAGCCGGCCGATCGCCTCGCGCACCGTCAGCACGTCGCAGAGCTCGACCGTCTCGTCCTCCGCGATCAGCCCCTCGAGGGTGAGCTCCCCCTCCCCGCCGTCCACCGGCGCGTGCAGGCTCATCACCGGCTGCATCGAGTCGAGCGCCTCGGTCACCTCCTCGGGTGTGAGCCCGGCCTCGAGGGTGAGCTCGCTTACGGTGGGCTCGCGCCCGAGCCGCGCCGCGAGCCGCTCGCTCGCGGCGGCCACCCGGGCGGCGCGCTCCTTGATGCTGCGGGAGATCTTGATCATCCCGGTGTCGCGGAAATACCGCTTGAGCTCGCCGAAGATCACCGGCACCGCGTAGGTCGAAAAGACCACCCCCGCCGTAAGGTCGAAGTTTTTCACCGCCTTGCAGAGCCCGACGCAGCCGATCTGGAAGAGGTCGTCGTAGTCGGTGCCGCGGCCCTGGAACCGGCGGGCCGCCATGTGCACAAGGCCGAAGTTCTCCTCCACAAAACGATCAAGCGCCCCCTCGTCCCCCGCCTTCGCCCGGCGCAGCAGATCGAGGCGTTCCTCGGCTGTCATTTCGCCCCGCCCGCCGCGGTGGGGATCAGCCGCTTGACCATGGTGACGCTGGTGCCCTTGCCCTCCTTCGAGCGGACGGTCACCTTGTCCATGAAGGTCTCCATCACGGTAAAGCCCATGCCGGAGCGCTCCTCCGAGGGGGCCGAGGTGTAGCAGGGCTCCATCGCCTGGTGGACGTCCGGGATGCCGCAGCCCCGGTCGCGGATGCTGATGACCACCCGGTAGTCGGCCATCAGCTTGATCACCATGGTGATCTTGCCCGTCGTCCCGCGGTAGGCGTGGACGATGCAGTTGGTCACCGCCTCGGAGACCGCCGTCTTGATGTCGGCGAGCTTGTCGATCGTCGGGTCGCACTGGGCGACAAAGGCGGAGGCCGTCATCCGCGCGAACGACTCGTTCGACGACTTCGAGAGGAAGGTCAGCCGCATCTCGTTTACTATCTTCATTTCCAATCCCTCCGGTAAAAATCATTCGGCGCGCAGTTGAGAAGGCAGAGCCCCCAGAACAGCCTGCGCAGAAAGGAGCCCCTATTCGATCGTGACATATTTTCCCGCCCCCGAAAGTTCCAGCATTTTTTTGACGTGTCCCCGCGCGCCGCGCACCGTCACCGCGCCGCCCGTCCGGTGCATCTTTTTATATCGGCCCATCACAAAGCCAAAGCCCGAGCTGTCCATGAAGTCCACGCCCGAGAAGTCGAGAACCAGGCAACTTGGCCCCGCGCTCTCGATCTCGGCGTCCACCGTCTCGCGCAGCTCGGTCGCCCCGTGGTGATCGAGCTCCCCCAGCAGCCCGACCACGAGGCAGCCGTCCCGCTTGTCCATCTTCAGTCGCATAGCAATTCTCCTTTGCAAAAAAGTCCTCTCCCATCATACGGCCCCCGCCGGGGGGAAAAATGTCACATCCCGCCGGGGCCGCAAAAAAGGGCTCCGTTGACGCGGGAGCCCTTTTTGTGGTAAAATAGCTTCACATTTGGAAGAGATGAATCCGCCGTCCGCGCCTCTGGCGCGTTTTTGATTTTGTGCGGGCATTCGGACTTCGAAAATTCAGGAGGTTTTACGCCATGGCACGCGAACTCGCGAAAGTGTACGACCCGAAGGCGGTCGAGGACAGAATCTACCAAAATTGGCTCGAGAAGCGGTATTTCCACGCCGAGCCGGACGACACGAAGGAGCCGTTCTCGGTCGTCCTGCCGCCCCCGAACGTCACCGGCCAGCTGCACATCGGCCACTCGGTCAACGCCACGCTGCAGGACATCCTGGTGCGCTTCAAGCGGATGCAGGGGTACTGCGCGCTCTGGGTCCCGGGGACCGACCACGCCGGCATCGCCACCCAGATCAAGGTGGAGGAGGCGCTGCGGGCCGAGGGGCTGACGCGGTACGACCTCGGACGGGAGAAGTTTTTGGAGCGGGTCTGGGCGTGGAAGAAGAAGTTCGGCGGCCGGATCGTAGATCAGCTCAAAAAGCTGGGCGCCTCCTGCGACTGGGAGAGCGAGCGGTTCACGATGGACGAGGGCTGCTCCAAGGCGGTGCGCGAGGTGTTTGTGAACCTCTATGAGAAGGGGCTGATCTACAAGGGCTACCGGATCATCAACTGGTGCCCCGACTGCAAGACCGCGCTGTCGGACGCGGAGGTGGAGTACCAGGAGCAGGAGGGCTCGCTCTGGCACATCAAGTACCCGATCAAGGGAACGGACGAGTTTGTCACCGTCGCGACCACCAGACCCGAGACGATGCTCGGGGACAGCGGCGTCGCCGTCTCGCCGGACGACGAGCGGTACAGAGACCTCGTCGGCAGGACCGCGATCCTCCCCCTCGTCGGCCGCGAGATCCCGATCTTCGCCGACGACTATGTCGACAAGAGCTTCGGCACCGGCTGCGTGAAGATCACCCCCTGTCACGACCCGAACGACTTCGAGATGGGAAAGCGCCACGACCTTATGCAGATCATCGTGATCGGCGAGGACGGGCGGATGAACGAGAACGCCGGGGCCTACGAGGGGCTGGACCGGTACGAGGCGCGCAAAAGAATCGTCGCCGATCTTGAGGCGCAGGGCCTGCTGGTGAAGATCGAGAAGCACGTGCACAACGTCGGCACCTGCTACCGCTGTAAGCACACGGTGGAGCCGCTCGCCTCCCGCCAGTGGTTTGTGAAGATGGCGCCGCTGGCGAAGGACGCGATCGAGGTGGTAAAGTCGAAGGAGGTCCGCTTCGTGCCGGAGCGGTTCGAAAAGACCTACTTAAACTGGATGGAGAACGTGCGCGACTGGTGCATCTCCCGCCAGCTCTGGTGGGGGCACCGGATCCCGGCCTTCACCTGTGAGGCCTGCGGGGAGATGACCGTCTCGAAGGAGGACGTGCACACCTGCCCGAAGTGCGGCAGCACCAGGGTCACCCAGGAGGAGGACGTGCTCGACACCTGGTTTTCCTCCGCGCTCTGGCCGTTTGAGACGCTCGGCTGGCCGGACAAGACCGAGAAGCTCGACTACTTCTACCCGACGAGCGTGCTCGTCACCGCGTACGACATCATCTTCTTCTGGGTGGCGCGGATGATCTTCTCCGGCCTTGAGCACACCGGCAAGAAGCCGTTCTCCGACGTGCTCATCCACGGCCTCGTGCGCGACGCGCAGGGCCGCAAGATGTCGAAGAGCCTCGGCAACGGGGCCGATCCGCTGGAGATCATCGACCAGTACGGCGCGGACGCGCTGCGCTTCACGCTGGCGACCGGCGTCGCCCCCGGCAACGACCTGCGCTTCTCCCAGGAGAAGGTGGAGGCGAGCCGCAACTTTGCAAACAAGATCTGGAACGCCTCCCGCTTCGCGCTGATGAACCTCGACCTCGAGAGGGTCGAGCTGCCCGAAAAGCTTGAGCTCGCGGACAAGTGGATTCTCTCGAAGTACAACCGCCTGGTGCGGGAGGTGACCGAGAACCTCGAGAAGTACGAGATCGGCATCGCCGTCTCGAAGCTCTACGACTTCATCTGGGACGACCTGTGCGACTGGTACATCGAGCTTTCAAAGCCCCGCCTCTTCGAGAGCTGCGAGGATATGGCCTCCAAGTCCGCGGCGCAGAACACGCTCGCGTTCGTCCTCTCGGGGACGATGCAGCTGCTGCACCCGATCATGCCGTTCATCACCGAGGAGATCTATCTCTCGCTGCCGCACGGAGCGGAGTCGGTGATGATCTCCGAGTGGCCGCAGGCGGACCCGGCGCTCGACTTCGCGGAGGCCGAGGCGCAGATGGAGAAGCTGATGGGGCTCATTAAGGCGGTCCGCGCGGTCCGCGCGGAGATGGACATCCCGCCCTCCCGCAAGGCGAGCCTCTATATCGAGACGGAGGAGGCGGCGCTCTTCGCGGGGCAGGACCCCTTCTTCGCGAGACTCGCGTCCACCTCGGAGCTGCACATCAATGAGCCCGCGCCGGAGAACGCGGTCGCGGTCGTGGCGGACGGCGCGCGGGCGAAGATCCCGCTCGGCGAGCTTGTGGACTTCGAGAAGGAGCGCGCAAGACTTCAGAAGGAGCGGGAGAAGTGTCTCCTCGAGATCGAGCGGGTGAAGCAGAAGCTCGCAAACGAGAACTTCGTCTCGAAGGCGCCGGAGGCGGTGGTCGCCGCCGAGCGCGAGAAACAGACAAAGCAGGAGGCGATGCTCGCGAAGATCGACGAGAGCCTCGCCGCGCTTCAGTAGACGGATACCCCGGCGCGGGAGAGCGTACTCTCCCGCGCCTTTTTGCCGCCCGTTTGTCCCGCACCACCGCTCCGGCCCCGTGCCGCCGCTTCGAATCACAGTGCGATCCGTACCACCGCTCCAGCCACGTGCTGTCATTTCAATCCGAGCCGCTGCTTCGGTTCGCACCGCTACTTCTACCCGTACCGCCACTCCCACCCGTACCGCCGCTTCGATTCGCACCGGGGTCACCGGCCGCTCAGCTTCAAAGCGCCCGGCGCCCCCGGTCCCGGAACAAAAGCACCCCGCCTTTTCAAAGAGGCAGGTCACGCTCCCCTCTGACAAGCGCCGCGTCCGACAGACGGCGGACGCTTTCCGCTCCGCCGAGAGGCGCCTCTCCGCCCCGCCCGTCCGCGCGGGTCACTCTGTGTCCGTCTCCCCCGGGCGCTCCGGCGGGAGAGGGCGTCTCCCGCAGCCCCCGTTCCCCCGCCCCCGCATCGCGGCGCACGGCCCGTCCTCACCGTTTCCGCAGCGCGGCGCACGGCCTGTCCTCACCGTTTCCGCAGCACGGCGCACGGCTTGTCCTCACCGTTTCCGCAGCACGGCGCACGGCTTGTCCTCACCGTTTCCGCAGCACGGACCTCTCTTCCACCCATGCCCGCGGGTTTGCACCCCCTCCGGGCAGATATCTCACCTCGAAAGGAGCACTTTTTCATGCAGTACGCCGAGGCCCTCGCCTATTTTCAAAACGCGCTGAAACGCGGCGTCAAACCGGGGCTCTCCCGGATCGAGGCGCTGCTCGCGGAGCTCGGCCACCCGGAGCGGCAGTTCCGCGCCGTCCAGGTCGCCGGGACCAACGGCAAGGGCAGCTGCGCCGCGATCGTCGCCCGGGCGCTCACCCTGTCGGGCGAGCGGTGTGGCCTCTTCACCACGCCGGCCGTGCTCGACTACCGGGAGCAGATCTCGGTGGACGGCGCGTGGATTCCAGAGGAGGCGTTCGCCCGGCTGACCGTGCGGGTGCGCGCGGCGGCCGACCGCGTCGCCCGGCTCACCGGGGAGGAGCCGCTCCTCTCCCCCGCACTCCGGGCAGAGCCCGCCGGGCTCCCCCTCCCCTCCGTCTCCGAACCGCACCCCGCCCGCGCGAGCTCCGGCTCCGCCCACGCCGGTCCCTCCGCGGAGCGTCCCCCTCTGAGCAGCGCCCTCTCAGCCGGCCGCGGAGCGTCTCCCCGCCCCTCCGCGGCGGAGGAAGCCGCGCGCTTCCCCTCTTCTGCCGTCTCCCAGATGAGCGCCGCCGGGCACACCCCCGACGCGCCCCGGGCAGACGCAGCCCCCGGCCCGCGCAGCCGCGCCGCAGGGCCGGTGTCCCCCGCCCCCTCTCCGCTGCCCGGCGTCTCCTGTGCGGGCGGCGCTCCCTGCGACAGCGCCGCGGCGGAGGCCGCAGCCCGCATTCCCGGCGCAGCGTCCTCCCCCAAAGCCGCGCCGGAGGCGCTGTACGGCGCGCCGACCGAGTTTGAGCTGGTGACCGCGCTCGGCTTTCTCTACTTCGCCGAGCGCGGGTGTACCGTCGCGGTGGTGGAGGCGGGGCTCGGCGGCCTCGGGGACGCGACCAACGTCCTGCCCCGCACCGAGGTCGCCGTGCTGACCCGGATCGGCCTCGACCACACGGCCATCCTCGGCTCCACCCTCACGGAGATCGCGCGGCAGAAGTGCGGCATCATCAAGCCGGGCTGCGCCGTCGTCTCCACCCCCGCGCAGCGCCCGGAGGCCGCGGCGGAGATCCGGGCGGCGGCCGATGCGCTCAGCTGTCCGCTGCTGGTGCCCGGAGCGCCGCGCCGCGCGCCGGACGGGCCCTCCCCGCACGGGGACGCCCCCGCGGAACCCGACACCCATACCAACTCCGCCGCGGCCTCTCCCCGGGATTCCCGCGGAACCCGCACCCCGGCGGACGGGCCCTCCCCGCACAGGGACGCCCCCGCGGAACCCGATACCCATACCAACTCCGCCGCGGCCTCTCCCCGGGACTCCCGCGGAACCCGCACCCCGGCGGACGGACCCTCCCTTCACGGGGACACCCCCGCGGCGGCCAGCTCTCCGTCAGAGAGCGCCGTCCAACGTCCTTCCACACCGGCCGCGCATCCGCAAAGCCCGCCCGGACCTTCTCCGGCCGCTGCCTCCGGCGGCGAGTCCGCCCGTCTCTTCTCCGGCCCCCATCACATCTCCGCCGGAATCCCCCGCCCCGGCGAGCACCTCCACACAGACGGCGCCCCGCCGGACCGCCCCCGCGCCATATCCGACAGCGCGGCTCCCGACCCCTTCGGCGGGGCGGAACTGCTGGAGATCGCTCCCACCGGCTGCCGTTTCCGCTTCGAGGGGCGGGACTACCGCACCCCCTACGGCCCCGAGATGCTCCCGACCGTGCTCACCGCGATCACCGCGGCCGCGGCCGCGGGAGCGGACTGTGAGGCCGTCCGCCGCGCCGTCCGGGAGACCCGGCTCCCGATGCGGCAGGAGCGCCTCCGCCGCGGGGACAGCGTCCTGTTGCTCGACGGCGGCCACAACCCGGACGCGATGCGCGCGCTCTGCGCGCGGATCGACCGGGAGGCCCAGGGCCGTCCGGTCGTCGCGGTCTGCGGGATGCTGCGGGACAAGGCCTGCGCGGAGTGCGTGCCGCTGCTCGCCCGCCGGTGCGCGCGGCTGATTCTAACCGAGCCGCGCTCCCCGCGCCGCGCGGAGGCCGCGTCGCTGGCCGCACTCGCCGCGGGCGACTGCCCCCGGGTCGAGACGGAGCCCGAGCCCGCCCGCGCGCTGCTGCGCGCCGGACTGCTGCGCGCGGCCGTCCCGCACAGCTCCGCAAATTCCGCGCGCTCCCATCCCGGTCTCCCCACCGGCCCCGCCGGAGCCGTCCCCCGGGCCGGTTCGGCGGCGTCCGCCCCGAGGGACAGTGTGACAGCGGGGAGCGCGGGCTTCACCGCGGCAGTCGAGCCCGGTTCCCCCGGCGCGGGGACAGCGGAGACATTTGACCCCGCAGTCCCCGCCGGGGTTCCTCTCCCCGCCAGTGCGCCCCTCCCCGAGGCAGAATCCGGCGCCCTCTTCTCCACCGCTCCTGTCGGCGCGGAGGCGGAGGCCTCCGCCTGCCCCGCAGCGCTCCGGGCGGCCGTCCCCACCGATCGCTCCAGTTCCACCGGGCCCGCCGCGGAGGCGGCGGACCTGGAAGCCGCAGCGTCCCCCGTTCCGTCCGCCGGGTCCCCCTGCGCGGGCGGCTGCGGCGGCTGCCCCGGCTGCGCGTCTCCCGCCGGCGCGCTCTATGTCGTCTGCGGCTCCTTCTACCTCTGCGGAGAGGCGCGCGGTCTGCTCCTCTCCGCCGGCTGGCAGTGACACGCCTGTTCTCCCTCTTTTCCCCGCAAAAAAACGGACGCACGGGTTCTCCGTGCGTCCGTTTTCTGTTTTTTTATCGCTCTATCTCTCCAACCGCTGCGCAAGGTTGATGACCTCCACCCCGAGTTTGCGGCAGTAGCCGACGGTGTAGCCGGTCCCTCCGCCCCTCCGCAGATAGGCGACGCAGACGCCGCTCCCCTCCGCCAGGCGGCGGTTGCGCGCGTGGTAGCACCCCTCCCGGTAGCAGGGCGAGACATACACCACCTTGTCCGCCGCGCGCAGCACCCGGTCGTATTCCGGCGTGGTCATCCGCCGCGGGAAGGGCAGCACCAGAATCAGCCGCAGCTCCGGCCGCCGCGCCCGCGCGCGCAGCACCGCCTGGGCCGCAAGGGTGTCGAATCCCTCGGCCCCGCCCGCGCCAAAAAAGCGCACCCCGCGCGCCGCCAGCCGCTCAATCTCCTCGTCGAGCAGCGCCACCAGCCGCTCCGCCTCCCCGCGCGAGATCTCCCTGTGCCCTGTAAAACAGCATGTCTCTTCTCTCATCAATTCTCACCGAACTTATTTCCGACTTTTATTTATCATATACTATCTTACGGTGTTTTTCAAGGGAATTTCTGCATTTTTTAAGTCTTTCACGGGCGGCCGATCCTCCCCAAGCGTTCCGAGCGCATAATCAATGCACTGCCCAATCAGCGCACTGCGGCTGAGATCGCTCTCTGCGGCGATCTGGTCCAGTCGCTCCAACACATCCGAGTCCGCCCGGATGGTTACCGGCTCCTTTTTATACGGTTTCGGAATAAAGTCCGCCATTTCTTTCACCTCATATCTAGTTTACTCGGAGCCGTAAGGTGAATCTAGAGGTGAAAAGCGCATACAAAAGTGCATCTCGCGCCAGGAGAGGAGAGCGAGAAACCGTTCCCCTTTATTATCTATCCTTGCTTAGAGTCTTTTATTAATATCTCTTTTATTATATTGTGGCGGGAAATCCGGCGGCGGGGAATCCGCCCCTCGGAA
>CAJFTX010000094.1 GCA_904420075.1 uncultured Clostridia bacterium
CCCCCCGCCGCTCTTTTTGATTATAGAACAATACGGCGAGAATGCATTTGAGCACGGATGCAAATGTTCCACAAGAGGAGCCGCTGTGCATCTTCGCCGGGCATTCAGCAAGTGCTTACTCGGAGAAAGAACCCGGTGTTGAGCCCGTGTATTTGATAAAATTGCGACGGAATGTGCTGATACTGTCGTAACCAACCGAGGCTGCGAGTTTGGTGACTGGCTCGCCGCTCTTGCGATGCAACTCGCAGACGCGGGCGATCCGTTCGCGGTTGACATACTCCGAGTAGGAGACGCCGTATTTGCGCTTGAAAATCTGAGAAATATAGGACATCGACACCTCGAAATGTCCCGCTACCATCTGGAGAGAGAGACTGCCTTCACAGAGGTGCGCCTTGACAAAGGAGATCAACTCATCTTCAAAGGGGCGCTCCCCGCTCTCTGGTTGCGCCGTGTCGGCCATTTTTTTCGCTGCTTTTTTCAGGTATTCAACTGCGGAAGAGAGCGAGCCGCAGCGGACGAGATACTCCGCGTCGAGATATTGTTCCGGGGGCAGATCCATCTGAGCTGCGGTGCGGAGTAGTGTAGAGAGCAGCTGGTAGGGAAGACAGCGGATAAAACTCGAGTGGAACGCGCCGGAGTCCAAATTGCGGCTGACGACCTGGTCGATGATGCGCTGGGCGAGGGATGCGTCCCCCTTCTTAATACTATTTTGCAGGGAGAGTTCATCGGTCGGGGAGTAGTTATATTTTCCGGAAGAGAAGCCGCTGTAGCGGCGGACTTCCAGATGGGAGAGAGAACCGGCCTCCAGGGCGTGATCCGCTTCGCTGAAGGACTGGGAGAACCCGGAGAGATCATCTGTGGGGAGCCCCACACCGAATTGGATGGTTCCACCTACGGCGTTCAGTGCGGAACAGTCCTCGACAAAAGAGGAGAGAAAGGAGTCAAATTCCACGGGCTCTCTGTAGTTGACCAAGATGCAGAACTTACCGCTGGAGAGCTCGTAGAGATAACCTCGAAGATTTCCGCGCCTTAGATAATAGAGACAGGTTTGCCGCACAAGAGAGAAGGAGAGCGCGCCATCTGGCGACTCGATACGTGCTGCGATCGCACAGAAGAGAGGAAGGTTCAGAACCAACTGCTGCTTTTCAAATTCGCGCGGCAGATTGCTATCGTACTCGTCAAAGAGCAGCGTAAAAAAGAGCGAACGTATGACAGAGGGCCGGCTGTCAGTCAACTGCTGCTCCGCGCTGCGATATTTTTCGCGGATGGTCTCAATACCGCGTGAGATATGCGCCAGCTCGTCTCCGTGAGAGGGAACGCCGTCCGAAAGCTTTGCGCGCAGGCGCCGGATCGGTAAAAAATTCATGTAGGAGAAGACAGAGCAGAGAATGAGTGCGAGCAGACCGACTGCGGCGGTGGCGGTGAGGCTGATTTCCTGCTGGGAGTTGAGATCGGTAAAATAGATTGTTGACGGGATGCGGAGTGTATAATGAATAGAAGAGATGGTATCCGAGGGGAGCTCCAATGTTTCGTATTCACCGGAGTACCCCTCGGGAAATGCCCCTGCTGAGAGTGAAAATTTGGGCTCTGCATCACAGGACAGCGTGAAGACCACTCCCTCATCGAGCAGCTGAGAGAGTGCGTCGAGCAGGGGCTTACAGCGCAGTGTGACGTTGAGTTCCCCTTTTGGATAGTTGCTGTAGAAAGTATCATAGGTATTGGTGATCTGAGAGGAGAAGACGAGCCTGGAATTGGAGAGAGAATCACTCTCATCGTGATAAAGTCTGGCGGAGCCATCCGCTCCGGAGGAAAAAAAGCTGGGACCAAATCCACTGTTCCGGTTATAAGGGCCGCTGGAGCTGTAAATGGTATCCGAGTCGAACAGGGCGACCGAGACAGCGGAGATTGTACGGCTCTGAGCGTGTAGAAAGGAGAGGGAACGCATCGCATCCGCAGCCGCGGATGCGGAAGGAGAGCCATCTACCAAATTGGAGATGCACAGGTTGCGCAGCCAGAGGGAGTGCTCCACACTGTATTTCACGTCGCGGACTTCAGCAAAGACGCTTTCTGTATCGTTGAGAGCGGAAATCAACATGTTTTTGTAATAGTTATATGTATTTTCGCGGATCAATTCATTCTGACGCATCCCATACAGCTGGACAACAATTGTGAACGGAATAAATAGCACGAGCAGATAGGAAATAAAATAGCGCCAGAAAACACTGATCTTTTGCATACCCAGGCTCCTCTTTGAATGGTGTGCGGCGTTCGACGGAATCTTCCGGGACACCGTTTTATCTCATAGATGAATGGAGAATCTCGTTTGTTTTGTTCCACACTATATTTATTATAGTACAGGGGAAAATAGCCTACAACAGAAAGATGGCAGGACCGGCATTCAAAAATTAACTGAATTTTTGAACGCCGGTTTTTGTGTGGAGAAAGGCCTGCTGCAGCCCTGTGAAATTAAATTTTGCACAGATACTGAAATTCTGCAAATTGCGCACGGGGAAGGGGACGCGTACACTGGAAACAGAAAAACTGCGGAGGTGGACGGTATGGCTACTGTGGCAAAAAAACGCGCTTCCCTGGAAGGTGCATCGCTCGGCCGGGGAAAACGGTTCCGCTCGGTGCTGCGAAGAGACGGGGCGCTCTATCTTATGGCGGCGATTCCGGTTCTCTACTTTATCATCTTTAAATATGTGCCGATGCTGGGGCTCAACATCGCGTTTCGCGATTTCAAAGTGGGAAGCGATCTGCTGGCGTTCGGCGAGGACTTTGTGGGGCTCCAGTGGTTCAAGGAGTTTTTTGGCTCCCCCTTTGCCTCGCGTGTTATCACCAATACGGTTGTGCTGAGTTTACTGAATCTGCTGATCACATTTCCGGTGCCGATTCTGCTGGCGCTCGCATTTAATGAGATCCGCCGACCTCATCTGCGCGGATTCTGTCAGACGGTCAGTTATCTGCCGTACTTTATGTCGGTTGCGGTGGTGGTCTCAATTATGACCAATATGTTCTCGGTCAACAGCGGTATTGTAAATGAGTTGTTAGGACGAATCGGGATCGGGCCGATTGACTTTATGCAATCAAACGACTGGTTCCGACAGATGTATATCGGGTCCACCCTCTGGACGACGATGGGCTTTAACTCCATTATTTTTGCCTCGGCGATTGCAAGTGTGGATACCTCGCTCTATGAGGCGGCATTTGTAGACGGCTCAACGCGGTTTAAAAATATTCTCTATGTGACGCTGCCATGCATTGCGCCGACGATCATTATGATGCTCCTACTTCGGATGGGTCAGATTATGACGGTCGGCTATGAGAAGATTCTGCTGATGTACAATTCGCAGAATATGCAGGTGGCGGATGTGATTTCCACCTATGTCTACCGGAACGGAATCCAGCAGGGAAAATTCGGCTATGCCGCCGCGGTGGATCTGTTCAACTCAGTGATCAATATTATCATGCTGGTGTCAACAAACTATATCTCCCGCAAACGGACGGGAACGTCAATCTTTTAAGAGGAGGGGGACCGTATGGTATACAAGAAGACGGCGGGCGATATCTGCCTGAACATTTTTATCTTTCTCTTCGTCGGCTTTCTGGTTGTGCTCATCCTCTACCCGCTCATCTATGTCTTTTCGATGTCGATCAGCGACCCGCGCGAGGTGCTCACTGGAAATGTGACGTTTTTACCAAAAGGGTTCAGTCTGGAGGCATTTAAAACGGTGCTGAACAACCCGGATATCTATAAATATTACGGTAATACCCTCTGGTATACTGTAGTTGGAACGGCGCTGAGTGTTGTCGCAACAGTGCTGCTTGGATATCCGCTTTCGAGAAAGCAGTTCTCGGGCAGGAAGCCGTTGATGTTAATGGTGGTTTTCACGATGTTCTTCAATGCGGGAATGATTCCGCTCTATCTGGTTGTGGTAAACCTGAACCTCTACAACACGCGCTGGGCGCTGATCCTGCCGACGCTGACGGCTGCTTGGTATGTCATTGTCGCGCGTTCCTACTTTGAAGGGATGCCGGAGGAGATCTTTGAGAGCGCGAGAATTGATGGGGCGGGGGAGTTTACGATTCTGATGAAGATTGTAATGCCCCTTGCAAAGCCAATTCTTGCAGTGCTGACCGTGTATTTTGCGACCTACCAGTGGAACAGCTATTTCCCCGCGCTGCTCTATCTCTCGAACAGTGATCTGCACCCGATTCAGATCTTTCTGCGGCGCGCGGTGATCCAGGCCTCCCCGGAGGCGATGGCGGGCTTCGACGTCGAAGCGATGACCGAGAGCGTGCTCGCGATGATGCAGGTAAAATATGCGGTGGTGATCATTGTGATTTTGCCGGTGCTGCTCATCTATCCGCTCCTTCAGAAATATTTTGTCAAGGGGCTCATGGTGGGCGCTGTCAAAGGATAAGCAGGAGAGGGGGATTTTATGGGAAAGGTTAAAATCGGTGTTCTGGGAGCACAGCGGGGGAAGGTGATGATCCGCTTTATGCTCCACTATCCGGAGGCAGAACTGGTTGCAGTGTGCGACAAACATCCGGCCGCTCTGGGGGAGTGCAGAGCGGAGGCGGAAAAAGCCGGTGTAAAGGTGCGCTTTTTCTCCGACTTCGAGCAGTTCCTCGGGTGTGACATGGACGCTGTTATACTGGCGAACTACGCTACGGAACATACACCCTACGCGCTGCGCTGCTTTGAGACGGGACGACATGTCCTCTCGGAAGTAATGCCGGCACAGACACTCGGCGAGGCGGTGCAACTTGTGGAGGCAGTGGAGAAGAGCGGCTTGATTTACGCCTACGCGGAAAATTACTGCTATATGCGCGCGGTGCTCGAGATGAAACGGCGCTACCGGCGCGGTGATATCGGAGAATTTGTATATGGCGAGGGGGAGTATGTGCACGACTGCACCGCCGAGTGGGAAAAACTGACGGGAGGGGACCCGAACCACTGGCGGAACCGGGCCTATGCATCTTTCTACCTGTCGCATTCGCTCGGGCCGCTCGTCGCCATCACCGGCTGTGTTCCGGAGCGGATCACCGCCTTTGAGACGCAGCAGAACCGGGCGATGGCGGAGATGGGATACCGTGCGGCGACCGCGGCGAGCGTGCTGGTCAAAATGAAAAATGGAGCGGTTGTCCGGGCGCTGAAGGGACATCTAAAGCGAAGCGTGCCCTCGGTGTGGTACAGCATTTATGGAGATCGCGGGAGTATGGAGAGCGACCGCTTTGGAAAGCGCACCTACATGCTATCGGCTTACACAGAAGGAGAGCGACCCGGGGAGGGCGATTTCTCCTACTATGAGCCGGAGCGTGAGATTGATACGCCGTTTTCCCGCAGCTTTGAGTCGCCGGAGGGACATTCCGGTTCCGACTTCTACACCTGCTATTACTTCCTTGAGAAACTACTTGGGCGACCCGGTGGACAGAACTGTATCGATGTCTACCAGGCGATGGACATGAGTCTGCCGGGAATTCTGGCCTATCGTTCGATTCTCTCCGGCGGGATGCCGGTGGAATATCCCGATCTGCGCGAGCCTGCAGCGCGCGAACGCTGCAGGGGAGATCGTGCCTGTACCGATCCTGCGGTGGCGGGAGACGCGTTGCTCCCGGCGAGAGCCGGAGAACAAATCAAGAAATAAGGAGGGAACTGTGATGAAAAAGATGAGATGGACCGCGCTACTGGCTGCGCTGTTGATGGCGACGACGCTAATGGCGGGTTGTCAGGCGGAGGAGAAGCCGGGGAACACCCCTGTGATCGAAGACGACACGCCGTATAACGGCGAGCTGCCTCTGACCAAGGAGCCGGCGAAGCTGCGGGTGATGACCCACTCCGGCTTTGCGGCCAATATGCCAGAGCCCAATAACGATCTGCTCTACTACAAGGAGACGCAGAAGGCGACCGGAGTTGAGATCGAGTGGGACGTTGTGCCGAACGACAGTTATACCGAGGTGCTCCAGACCAAACTGGCGGCGGGTGTGGATCTGCCGGATATTATGAATATGTACGTCGGGGCAAACGTGGTTAACGCGTATGAAAATGATCTGTTCTTACCGCTTGACGATCTGATTGAGAAATATGGATACTGGACCAAGAAGTGGTTTGCGGACGGAAATGAGATGTACAAAGACATGTGGACAATGGCGGACGGACATATCTATTCCATCCAGGACTATGTACTGCCGACCTACAATCAGGTGGTTCCACTCTACAACACCAAGTGGCTTGAGAAACTCGGCAAGGAGGTACCGACTACTCTCGAGGAATTTGAGGAGCTCGTCTACGCGATGAAGGGTGTGGATTTCAACGGAAACGGGAAAGATGACGAGATTATCCTTTCAGGTGAGATTAACAACTATAATACTTTCGGATATACCTGGGGACTCGAGATGCACGACGGCGCATACGGCTTCCAGACGGACGACGGAAAGACGGTTACCTGTGATTACACCGACGACCGCTACCGTGAATTTTTAACCTTTAGCAATAAGCTGTATCAGGATGGAATTCTTGATAAGGAGCTGATGTCGAACACCTCCACTATGATGATGGAGAAGATCGCAGCCGACCGGATCGGAATCGTGTTTAACTTTGCGTCCTTTAGCCCGACTTATAGCAAGCTGACCTCCTACGGCGTGGCGGACCCGAATGCGGAGATCTATACGGTGGGAGACCCGATCAAGGGCCCGCACGGAGATCAGTACTATATTGAGCGCAACGTGCCGGGCGGTGATCCGCTGGTGATCACAAAGGAGTGCTCAAATCCGGCGCTCGCAATGAAGTGGATCGACTATATCTTCGCGAACCCGGACAATATCACGCTGCGATATTTCGGCGTCGAGGGGACTGACTACACCGTCGGGGCCGACGGCACGAAGAGTGTCATCAAGCCCTCGGACGGCTCTAGCTTCAATGAGCACATTTATACCTATGGCGGAAATCAGGTTCCGTTTGCACATCAGCAAATGCTGGATATCAAGTATGCGACCGATCCGGAGTTCCTGGTCGAGGCGAATAAGCGCATTCAGCCCTTCTTCAAAGTCGGCCTGATCGAGTCCTCCTGGACTGAGGAGGAGCAGAAAACCTATACGACCTACTATCCGGATATGTTTTCCTATGTGAAAGAAGCTGAAGGACTGTTTATTTCCGGGCAGAAACCTCTGGATGACAACAGCTGGAACGAGTACAAGGAGGCGCTGAACGCACTGCACCTGCCGGAGATTCTGGCGGCGTATCAGAGCCGGTATGACCGCAGCAAATAGAAAAACCAGATCAGATATCTGAGTTGGAAGAGGGCACACAGAGAAACTGTGTGTCCTCTCCCTGGGCGAGTGCCGTAAAGTGATACAAAAGACGGCATCCGCCCGGAGGGAGGACACGCATCAGAAACAGAACGGAGATGACGGTAGAGATGTTTCACTGGGAACCGGCGTACACCACGCTGCTGATTATAGCGGTGATGGTTGTGCTGTTTTTCTATCGAAAAATTCCAAGCTATATTGTGGCGCTGCTGGTGATGGGGGCGCTGATTGCAACCGGCGTGGTACCGGCAAATGAGATGTTTACAGGATTTTCGGATACGACGACGCTGATTATCCTATTCATGGGACCGGTCGGAGAGGCGTTGATCCGTACAGGGGCGGGCACAGCACTCGGAAATGGAATCATCTCGTTTGCGCAGGGGAGCGAGCGGCGGGTACTGCTGCTTGTGATTTTTGCGGGGATGTTGCTGTCGGCGGCAACACCGCATACAGGGGCGTTTCTTGCGCTGATGCCGATTACGGTCACTGTGGCGGAGATGTCGAAGATCCCTGTGAAAAATCTAATGCTGCCGCTCGCGATATCGACTGCGTTTGGCGGAAAGCTAACGCTGGTAGGGTCTACTCCTAACATCATGACCAATAAATTCTGTACTGAAGCGGGGGTTCGAGAGTTCGGATTTTTTGAATTTGGGCACGTCGGAATTGTGATCGCAGTGCTCGGCACGATTCTGCTTGTGGCGTTCTACGGAAGAAAGAGAAAGAATACTGCGGTGGAGACTTCTGTAAAACGTCAGGAACAGAAGATAGAGCTGCACACCTATCCGATCCCACAGACGAAAAAAGGAAAATTTCATATGTGGTGTTCGGTTGCTATTATGGTACTAACGGCGCTTTTGATGGTATTTATTGAACCTCTTGAGGAGGCTACCGGGATCAATATTGCTGCAGTGGCATTGATTATGGCAGTACTTACAGTTCTCACAGGCTGTCTGAAGCCCGCAGAATTTCTGGAGGCCGTTCCGTGGGATGCAGTTCTGCTCTTTGCGTCGCTGATCGGGGTCGGCGTGGCGATGGAGCAGTCGGGCGCGGCGCAGCTGATTGCATCCGGTATACTCGGCCTGTTCCCAAATGCATCTCCGATGGCGCTACTCGCGATTATGTTCTTAACCAGCGGAATTATCGCCCAGTTTATGTCCCAGACGGCAGCGCTCGGAATTATGGCTCCGATTTTTCTGCTGGTCGGACAGGAGGCGGGAATGAATCCACAAATTGTGCTGATGGCTGTCTGTACAGCGGTGGGTCTCGCGGTAGCGACGCCGATCGGCACGCCGCCGAACGTGGTGGCAGCTGCGAGATGCGGATATACCTTTGGCGACTTTATGAAAGTCGGAATACCGGTCATGTTGATCGCGTTTGTGGTGAGTATGGTTATGCTGCCGATGATCTATCCGCTGATGGCGTAGAAAGAGAAAATTTGAGAAAAGGGGGAAAGTACAGAGAAGAGAGAAACCGGCGCTTACAGACGATACAGTGCAGACATCCGAAGAAAAATCCCAAGTTCAGATAGAAATAAAATAGGTGCGATAAAAACCGATGCCCGGCGGCCCTGTCCGGGAACGCTTGGGAGGTAAGAGGAGGACTTTTATATGAGTGTTCGGCTGAGACGGGGAATTGCCGTTTTGGTAATGCTGTGTGTACTGATATCCTGTACGGGATTGACCGGATTTGCCGCGTTTGTGGACACGGAGGGGCACTGGGGCGCCGCGGCGGCGGAGCGTTGGCAGAGCGAGGGGATATTGCTCGGCGACGGCGACGGACTGTTTCGTCCCGACGCCCCGATGTTGCGCGCCGAGATTGCGGCGACGTTGGCGCGGCTGCTGCGGCTGCCGGAGTGCGAAGCGGGCGAGTATCCCGATGTTCCGACGGACGCCTGGTACGCCGGGGCGATCACGAAGTGCGCGCGGGCGGGAATCCTGCTCGGTGACGACGGACGGATGCGGCCGCTCGACAGGATGACCCGCGAGGAGGCCGCAGCTCTGTTTGGACGTGCACTGGGGATTCCAGAGAATGCGGGAGCACAGGCGGGCTTTTCGGACGATGGAGAGATCTCCCAGTGGGCGATGGGCTATGTCTCAGCGCTTGCGAAGGAAGGGATCCTGAACGGATATGATGGAAAATTCGATCCGAAGGCGCCGGTGAGCCGCGCGGCGGTTGCCACGATTTTGGACAATGCGGTCAGTCTCTATATCAGCGCGCCGGGGAGCTACCAGGCGCCGGAAGCGGGGCGGGTTCTGATCGCCTGCGGCGGGGTGACCCTCTCCGGAAGGACGGCGGCCGACATTCTGATTGCGCAGGGGGCCGAGGGGGCGGAGGTGCGCCTGTCGGAGCTGCGCACAGCGGGGAACGTATCGGCGACAGGGGAGCGTGTAACGCTTACGCTGCAGAAGAGCGGCGCGGAGCAGATTCTGCTCCTGCCGGGGGCGTCCGGCACGAGCGTTGCAGTTGGGGCCGGCAGTGCCGTGGAGCGGATATGCTGTGAGGCGCCGCGGGCGGAAATCAGAGGGAACGGGACGGTTCGAACTGTGGACGTCTTTGCCTCTGATGCTCGAATTGATACAAAGGGGACGACGGTGACGGTTGCGAAAGGTGTCGACGGCACAGTCGCCGCAGGTGTGAAGGTTCCGGGGGGGAAGAGTTTTGTTACCCCGAAAGACGGGGAGGAAGGGGGCCTTCCGCCGGAAGAACCTGAGTCTCCGGAGCAGGAGATCCCGGTCGAAGTAACTTTTGCGCCGAAGGAGCAGACCCCGTTTGAGGGCGGAGAAGACGGACTTGTCCGGGTTCCGGCAAGAGAACTCGCTTTCGGCTACTATCTGGAAGAGCGGGAGATGGCGGAGGAAGGTGTATTTGCCTTTGCGGGACCGGTTTCGCTTCAGAAGCTGGAAGTGAGCGGTACGGGAGACTATACGACCTATCTCTCCTTCCGGGAGAGGGATGTGACCTCTGTCCGGGTGGAGCGAATCGAAGAGAGCGGCGTGGAGCTGCTCTGGAACTCCGCGCGGGACGGCGGACTGATCGCGCGAGAGGGAATGGCCTATGCGAAATTTGACGCGCCTCTGGCCGAGCGCGCCGGGACGGACTGGACGCTCTCCGGAGCGGTGCAGCGCTACCGAATCTCGCTGATGGACGGGGAGCGTGTGCTGGATACGCAGGAGTATGAGGTGGACTTCTCCGGAGTGACGCTGGAGGAGATGCCGCTTGTCTCGGCGCTCTGGTGGACCAAATCGGCGCAGACCAGCCGGACCCCGTCGGAGTTCTCGTTTATTGATAACGCGCGGCTGAGAAACCAGGGCGCAAACTGGCTCTCGATCTCCCACCGGCCCACAAACCGTGAGGGGAAAAGCGTCGGGACCTGCTGGAACACGCCGCCTATGATGATCGAGAAGGAGCTGGAGCTCGCGGCGGCGGGACTTGAAGACGCGCATGACAACGGCTTTTTGGTGATCGGCAAGACGGACACCATGCAGTTCCACCCGCTGGTGCTCCAGCGGCTGAAGGAGGAGGTTGATCTCTGGAAGTCGGACCCGGAGCACTACACCCAGGAGGGGCGCACCTGCAAGGAGGGAGAGGAGCAGATTTTCTACCCGGAGCTGTTTGATCCGCGCTATTACAGCGATGAGGCGTACGAGATGCTCGATCCGGAGCTCTACTACGGCAAGAAAGCGGACGGCAGCAACATTCCGAACAACGGCTGGCAGAAGGGAAATTATATGTCCTGTCTGCTCAACCCGCACTGGCAGAAATGGGAGAAGTATATCACGGCGGCTTATGCCAGAGCGGGGTACGACGGCGTGTTTGCCGATCTGTTTCCCTATATCCAGGGGGAGGGTGTGCTCTGCAGCTGTGACTACTGTAAAGAGGCGTGGCGCGTCTATTCGACGGAGCGGTTCGGAGAGGCAAAGCCCTTCCCGGAGCGTGCAATCAATCCGGAGACGACGGAAGGGAGAGAGTTTTTTCAGTTCCGTCTGGAGAAATTATCGGACTTTATCAAACTGCTGCAAAACGAGGGACGGAAGTATAATCCGAACTTTGTGGTGCTGCTGAACACCAATATTGACAACCCCTGCGTTGCCTACTGCATCCAGGAGGGGATGGCGCAGCCGATTTCGGAGCTCGGACAGTTCGACGCAAAACTCGGCACGCATCTCTCGGGGATGTATCTCTACCGGGCGGGCGAGGCGATGACGGGGGAGTCGGTACTCTCCCAGTACAACAACACAAACAATCTGACCGGCGAACAGTATCAGACCTCGCTTGTGGAGGCGTTTGCAAGCGGAGGGGGGCTGATGCTCGCTGCGAAAAATGACAAACTACAGCAGACGAATATCGACTTTACCACCTATTTGAGAGAGTATAACGAGATCTATGCCGGCACCTCGCCGGCAGCCGAGGTTGCAGTGCTCTACTCCTGGAGAGACCACACCTTCTTGCAGTACAGCGACGCTGTGAAGGTGACAGATAAGATGGGCTGGGACAAAAATGCGGCGCGGCGCGCCTCAAGCGCGCTCGCGGAGGAGGGCGTACCGTTTGACTATCTGCTGGTGGAGGGGGAGCAATTTGCCGAACAGCTCTCGCGATATCGCGTGATTGTCTCGCCGGAGCTGAGTCTGCTCGAGGACGCGGACGCGGATGCGCTCCGCGCCTATGCCGAGGCGGGCGGAAATCTGCTGATTATCGGAGAAATTGGAACGAAGCGGATTGCGGACAACGGCCTTGACTACGAGGGGCGCTTGGAAAATCTGATCGAGACGTGGACCGGGAAGCTGCCCGCCGAGGACGGCACACTGGCGGTGGAACTTCCGGGCGGCGGACGGGTCGCCGTCTGTAAAAAGGCGGTCAGCGGACCGCAGGACGCCGTCGAGGTGGAGGAGGACTTCCTCCGAGCGGCGGAGTATGTCGGGCTGAACGACCAAGTATCTGTATGGAGCGAAGATGAGGCCGGAAATGGAAAAATTGAGACCAGCCTGCGCGCCGGAGCAGGGGAGAAGCTCTACCTGCATCTGATCCGGTTCGGCTACGGGACGGACGGCCTATCCGAAAGACGGGCGGCCGAAGCAGAGCTGCGTCTGCCGGAGGGCAAGACGGCCGCAAATGTGAGAATGATTTGTATGGACGGAGCGGAGGCAGGACTCCGATGGGAGGTACAGAACGGCGTGCTGACGGCGCAGATGGATGACCTCGGACTCTATGCGGTGCTTGAGGTGACACTTGAGGAGCAGCCGGAGCCGGAGCCAGAGCCCGAACTGCCGGACGCGAAGGAGTTTACAGTCGGCTCGCTCTGGTGGACCAACAGCTGGGACTCGCCGCTGATCGATCCGGATTCACAGGAGCGCGGCTGGTGGGACAACGAGGTGATCTCAGAGGAGTTAAAGAGCAATTTTGCGAGCGTCTACTTTGCGATTAACACCTTCACCGATCCGGAGCTGTTCCAGGATATTGACGAGAAGATCGGCTACCACGTCGAGCATCTGGACGGCCGCTACTGGGTGCGCCCCGCGGAGCTCTGCCAATACGCGATCGACATCACGCAGAGTGCCCTCGATGAGGCGAAAGCGCAGGGACTGTGTGTCATTCCGTCGGTCAACACCTACTGTTATTCGGAGAGCGGATACCGGGCGGTGTATGACGGGAAGCGGCAGGTGATTGAGGAGCGGCGCGCCTCGGGCGAGCTGACAGATGAGGAGGCCGACGCGGCGCTCCTACAGACGGAGAAATATAATCCGGCGGGACTCCCGGGGAAAACGCCCGCGGGAGATATCCCGGAGTACGGCGGAATGCCGGTTTCGTGTATCAACAATGACAACTGGATTGCGATCCAGCGCGAAATTGTGGAGATGCATGCGAAGGCCGGCTATCCGGGGATGTACTACGATCTCTATCCTTACAGCTCGGGAGCGGGACTGCTGTGCAGCTGTGACTACTGCAAGGCGGACTGGGCGACCTACTCCTCGGAGCGGTTTGGAGCGGCGAAACCCTTTCCCACTGCGCTTGACTACACATCGGAGGACCCGGAGACGAGCGCTGTCTCGCTCGTATTTTATGAGTTCCGAAGAGAGGCGCTCCAGCGCTTCATCGACGAGATGGAGCGGGCGGGACGGACGGTCTCGCCGGAGTTTGAGATATATCTCAACTCCAGCATCGACAATATGTCCCACCAGGCGGCGCTGCTCGACGGGCTCTATCAACCCACGAGCGAGCTACACCAGCTTACGACGGGGGACATGAGCGGACTCTATATGTTCCGCATGGCGGAGGCGCTCTCCGACCGGCAGCTGCTCGCGCACTACAACGCGACAAAATCTCAGGTGCAAAATGGTTTCTATCAGATCTATACGATTTTGTCGGAGGCGTACGCGGGGGGCGGGGGTTATCTCTATCTGGCCTCGAACGAGCAGCAGCGGGCGGACTATGCGGCATTCTCTGACTTTCTTTATGAAAATCTCGACGCCTACAAGGACAGCGAGGCGGTCTCAGACACCGCAATCCTCTATTCCTGGGAGAACCACAACTATATGCAGCCGGGACTCAACGAGACAAAGACCGCCTACTCCACCTGGGGACAGAACGACGCCAGAAGAGCGGCGGAGCTGCTCGCGCAGAACGGCATCCCCTACGACTATTTGTCGGTGGAGCGCAGTGGGGAGAATCTGGCCGGGAATCTCGGGCGGTATGTCACTGTCGTAGTGCCGGAGCTCGCGCTGCTCGATCCGGAGGTGGAGAGCGCTCTGCGGCAGTACGCCGAGAGCGGCGGCACCCTTCTGGTACTCGGCGAGTTCGGAAGTTACCGGCCGGTCTCTTTTGAGGGAAACCGGGCGTATCAGAAGAGCGCGGAGGACCCGATTGACAGCTGGACAGGGACGCAGACGGATAAGACGTACAGCGTGAATCCAGTCGGCGCGGGGCGCGTCATCCGGGTGGAAAATTATGCCACGAACAGCGGCTCTGCGGTCAATATCCGCGCGAGCGCCCAGCTGCGGCAGGCATTTGACGAAGCGGATATCTTCGGGCTGCTGCGCATCTCGGAGGATCTGCCGGGACATGTCGAGAGCACGCTGCGTACCGACGGGATGGGGAACTACTATCTCAATCTGATTAATTTTGGAACCGGAGCGAATGAGAAGGTCGAGGACCGGCCCTATCACGTCTCGCTGCGCCTGCCGGAGGAGCTGGCAGACGGCAAGTTTCAGGTGCGGGCGGAGTCGGCTTTTAACCTGCCGATTACCAAAGTCGTAAGTCCGGATATGGCTGCCGGGGACAACTACGGATACACGCCGGGAAGTTACCGGCCGGAACTCTCACAGTGCCGTATCATTGACGGGAGACTGGAGCTGCACGGAAATTTTGGACTCTATGGGCTGATCACCCTCGAGCGGACCGATAAGCCGCTCTTTGAGTTCGGACCGGACACGCCGATCGAGGTGGACCCGGGGCCGGATGAGACGGCGCCGCTCGAGGTGGCATCAGCCAAGATTACAGCGCCAAGCGGAGCGCGGGCAGTTCGGATCAGTTTTAAAGATACCCATGCGCTGGTGGAGCCGGACGGCCTTCAGTGGACGGTGCTCGGGAAGAATGAAAATCTCAGTGCCGGCACGGAGTGGAACGCCTTCCAGAGCCTGATCAATTCCGGGAGGCCGGAGTTTGGAGGGACGGGATGGCAGAAGTTTTCCTGGGATGCCGTATTCCAGCCGAAGGGCGGGGAGAGCGCGATGCCGGCGCTCGCAGACGGAGAGCGGCTGATTGTACGCGTGCGACGCGACGGAGTGCGTGAGCACCCCGATGCGGGGGACAGCGTTTTGGTGAGCGACTGCTACTTCGCTTTTGACGAGCTTACTACCGGCGCTGTTGGATATCCCTATGAGGATGCGATCTACGTGGAGCATATACAGGTTCGGGACGGTAAATTTGCGGTGACGCTGAACGACTACGCGGATCTTGCAGAGGGAGCGCTGCTCGCGGCCGTGGAGAGAAACGGTGCGCTCGGCGAATTCTATCCGCTCCCCAATCTGCGGCCGCTGCGCGCATCGGACGGCGCAGATGTGCCGAACAAGTATGACTGGGTGTGTGATCTGCCGGACGGCAGCCTTGCCCCGGGGGAGCGGATAGTGCTGCGCATAGAAGCCTCGAAGGTGAACGGGGTTAAAATTGGAGAGGGAGCGGTGGAATATGTCCCGAGCGGTCTCTTTATGCGTGGAGATGTGCTGTTTGCCCTTGTGTCGCTACAGGAGGGGAGCGTTGCGGAGGAATATGTCCCAGTGCAGCCAGTACTTCCGCTGGAAGTGACCGGCGCGAAGCTGCGAAATGATCAGAGAGGAGTGCGTATCACTTTTGGGACGGACCATGTGCGCGTCGCATCTGGCGGTATGCAGTGGGCGGTGCTTCCGGAGGGAGGGGCTCTCTCTGAAGTGGTCTGGAACCCGTTTGACGCTCTGGTAGGAGGATGGCAGGCAGACGGAGGAGAGGCATTCGGCCAGTACCAGTGGGACGGACGAATTGACCTAAAGACGATTACACTCCGGACCGGGGAACAGCTGCTGGTCAAAATCAGTGCGGACTCGGTGAACGAGCGAGTGGAAGGGCCGGATGGGATTGCAGATGGGACGAGGACGCTCGCCGCGGATGTGATCTTCCGGTTTGATTCGACGGATGGCGGAACGGTGGGACAGCCGGTCTCTTAGTATTTGAGGAAAAAGGCGGGACGGAAGTCCCGCCTTTTTTTCATGGAGGAGCGGATCGAAAGACAGACGCGCCGGAGAGGGAAAACGGCTCTCAGAACCGTTTAATGGATAGATGGGAGCGATGGATTTTGTAAATTTTAAAAATTAGATATAAAAAAGGGCTTTTTTGTATTATAATCAAATATATATGTATCTTTTTGGGAGGAGAGTATGAAGAATAAAGTTACGGTGAAGATTTTGGATAACACGTACTCCCTGCTGACCGAGGAGAGCGCGGAGTACACTGAGCGAATTGCGGCAAAGGTGAACGAGCGGCTGGAGGCGATCATGTCTCAGAACCCGCAGGCCTCCATCGCGATGAGCGCGGTGATGGCGGCGCTCGACTTCTGCGACGAGTCGATCAAGGCGAAGGAGTCGGCGGACAACCTGCGCACCCAGCTCAAGGACTACTTGAGCGAGCTTGACGCCGCCCGCGGGGAGCGGGATGAGGCGCGCAAGGAGGCGAGTAAGCTCTATCAGGAGCTGCAGACGCTGAAGGCGCGCAGCGGCAGTGCGGAGTGAGCCGAGGGGCAAAATAACGGAGAAAAGGAATTAGAGACGTTGAAAAGACCAGAAATTTTATCCCCGGCGGGATCGCCCGAGGCACTGCGCGCCGCGGTAAACGCGGGCGCGGACGCGGTCTATCTCGCGGGGGAGGCGTTCGGTGCGCGGGCGTATGCGAAAAATTTTACGAGGGAGGAGCTCTGCGACGGGACGAAGTATGCCCATGAGCGCGGAGTGAAGCTCTATGTGACGGTGAATACGCTGGTCGTCGACCGGGAGATGGAGGAGCTGCGGGAGTACATCGCGTTTCTCTGCGGTCTGCCGGTGGACGGGCTGATTGTGCAGGACCTGGGGGTGGCGAAGCTGATCCGCTCCTGGGCGCCGGAGCTGCCGCTGCACGCGAGCACCCAGTGCGCCTGTCACTCGCTCGACGGAGTGCGCGAGCTGCACGCGCTGGGGTTTTCCCGGGTGGTGCTCGCGCGCGAGCTCTCGCTTGCAAACATCGCGAAGATCGCAAGGGAGAGCCCCTGCGAGCTCGAGGTGTTTGTGCACGGGGCGCTCTGCTTCTCGCACTCGGGCCAGTGCCTGATGAGCGCGGTGATCGGACGGCGCAGCGCGAACCGCGGCCGGTGTGCCGGGCCCTGCCGTCTGCCGTACGCGGTGGAGGGCGGACGGATGCGCCACCAGCTCTCGCTCAAGGACCTGTGCGCGGCGGAGAAGCTTCCGGAGCTTACAAGGCTCGGCGTTGCCTCCTTCAAGATTGAGGGCCGGATGAAGCGGCCGGAGTATGTCTCCTCGGTGACCCGGACCTATGCGACCGCGGTGCGCTACGGGGTGAAGCCCGGGAAGCGGGAGATCGACTCGCTCGGGGAGATCTTCTCGCGCAGCGGCTTTACCTCGGAATATCTTGACGGGAGCAGCTCGCGCGACATGTTCGGCATGCGGGGAGAGGAGCCGTCTGGAAAATACGAGGCGGCGCTCCGCAGGGAGCGGGAGCTCGCGGCTGAGGTACCGGTGGAACGGACGCTGGGAGCGGTGGACTTTGCGCTTGTGGTGCGGGCGGACGAGCATATTGCGCTCACCGCGCGCAGCGGCGGGGCGGAGGTCACGGTGGCGGGCGAGCTGCCCGAGCGGGCGCGCACCCGGCCGTTGACTGAGGAGCTCTGCGAGCGGCAACTGCGCAAGACCGGGGGCACCGGATTTGAGGCGGGAAAGATTACCTGTACGCTCGGGGAGGGGCTGACCGTCCCGGCGTCGGCCCTCAACGCGCTGCGGCGCCAGGCGCTCGCGGAGCTCGAGGCGAAGCTCTCAGGGGAGCGGGCGATTCCCTTCTGTGCGGAGACGAAACCGGTGCGGGGGAGGCCTCCGGAGGAGCTCGGCCTTGTGGCGAGCTTCCGGTACTTAAAGCAGCTGCCGGAGGAGGTGGGCACGCTGCGCACCGCCTTCTTCCCGCTCGAGGCGTACGACGGAAAGCTCCCTGAGCTGCCGGAGATTATGAAGCGGGTGACGCCCGGTGTGCTGCTCCCGCGGGTGGTGACAGACGCCGAGCGGGGCGCGGTGCGTCAGGAGCTGGAGCGGCTGAGAAGCCACGGAGTGCGCGAGGCGCTCTGCGGGAATATCGGCCTTCTGCCGCTGTTGCGGGAGCTCGGGTTTGAGATCACGGCGGACATCTCGATGAACGCGATGAACAGCTGGAGTCTCGAGGCGCTGCAGGAGCTCGGCGTCGCGCGGGCGCTCTGCTCGGCGGAGCTCTCGACGGCGCAGATTAGGGACCTTACAAAACCGCTGCCCTGCGGGGTGTTCGCATACGGACGGCTGCCGCTGATGGTGTCGGAGAACTGCCTGCGGAGAAACGAGCTCGGGTGCACGGGACGGTGCAAACTGCCCACGACCCTGACCGACCGCACCGGAGAGACGTTTTTGATTCTGCCGGAGCGGGGCTGCCGCAACCTGATCGTCAACAGCAAGCCGCTCTACTTCGCCGACCGGAGGGAGGAGCTCGTCCGCGCGGGCGCGTCCTTCCTATACCTCTATTTTACCGACGAGGAGCGGGACGTGTGCGCCCGAGTTCTGCGGGACTATACCTGCGGCGGCGGGGAGAAACCGGAACAGTTTACCCGCGGACTGCTGACGAGAGGGGTGCTCTGATGAAGCTGAGAATCAGACGGCTGCACGACGGGGTTGCGCTGCCGCGCTATGAGACGCCGGGCGCCGCGGGAATGGATCTGCGGGCCGATCTTGCGCAGGAGAGGATACTGCCGCCGGGGGAGCGGACGCTCATCCCGACGGGGCTCGCGATTGAGCTGCCGGACGCCGGATATGCCGCATTTGTCTTTGCGCGCAGCGGGCTCGCGGCGCGGGAGGGGCTTGCCCTCTCAAACGGCGTCGGCGTGATTGACAGCGACTACCGGGGGGAGCTCAAGGTGGGCGTTGTGAACCTCTCCGGCGAAGAGCGGGTGATCCGGCCGGGCGAGCGGATCGCGCAGCTCTGTGTGATGCCAGTTGTCCAGTGCGAGATTGAGGAGTGCGAGACGCTCACCGGCACCGAGCGTGGTGCGGGCGGTTTCGGCTCGACGGGGGTGCGCTGAGATGGAGCAAACTGAGAAGCTGATACTCGCGTCGGCCTCCCCGAGGCGTCGGGAACTGCTCGCGCAGGTGGGATATCCGTTTGAAGTGCTCACAGTTCCGGTGGAGGAGAATCTCCCGCGCACGCTGCCGCCGGAGGAGTATGCGATGCGCACGGCGGAGAAGAAGGCGCGCGCCGTGATGGACAGGGCCGGGGATGGGCGAACCGTGCTCGCGGCGGACACGGTGGTGGTGCACCGCGGCGAGATTCTCGGGAAGCCGCGGGACGCGGAGGACGCCGCGCGGACGCTGCGCCGGCTCGCGGGCGGACGGCATGAAGTGATCACCGGCTGTGCGCTCGGCCGCGGGACGCGGATTGCGCTCTTCTTTGAGCGCACCTATGTCTGGATGCGGGCGCTCTCAGACGGGGAGATCGCGGCGTATGTGAAAACGGGGGAACCGCTTGACAAGGCGGGCTCCTATGGAATTCAGGGACGGGGGGCCCTGCTGGTGGAGCGGATTGAGGGCGACTACTTCAATGTGGTCGGGCTGCCGCTCTGCCGTGTAGGCCGAGAGATGGACAGTTTTTTGAGATAGATTTGGCGCGATGAGCGGAGGAGAGAGGATTTATGGCGAAGACATACGGAATTGACATCGGAACCTGTAGGACGAAGATTTTTAAGAAAGGGAAGGGAATTGTGCTCTCGGAGCCGACCTTCGCCGCGTTTGATACAAAGAAAGAAAAGGTGATCGCGGTCGGCAAGGAGGCGCACGAGATGTACGGACGGACGCCGCCCGCGGTGCTCGCGATCCGGCCGGTTCGCTCGGGGGTGATCGCCGATTTTGAGATTGCGAAGGGGATGCTCGTCCGCTTTTTTAAGAAGGTGTCGGCCTCGGACGGCTTTGCAAAGAAGCGGCTGCTTGTGAGCTTTCCGGCGCGGATCAGCGAGGTGGAGCGCCGCGCGATCGAGGAGATCGCCTATGAGATGGGGGCCTCCGAGGTACTGCTCTGCGAGGCGCCGCTCGCGATTGCAGCGGGCGCAGGGCTGCCGGTGCTCGAGCCGTTCGGCACGATGGTGGTAGATCTCGGCGGCGGTGTGACCGAGGTGTCGGTCATTTCGCTCGGGGACATTGTGGTGGCGAGAAGCAGCGAGGTGTCGGGCGACGAGATGGATCAGGCGATCGTGATGTACCTGCGGAAGATGCGCAATGTGCTGATCGGAGACATCACGGCCGAGCGGATTAAGATGGAGGTCGGCAAGGTGCCGGGCTACGACTATCAGGGGACGATTGAGGTCAGCGGCCGCGAGCTCACGACAGGGCGGCCCCAGCTGGTCACCGTGACAAGCGACGAGGTGGCCGAGGCGATCCACGACAGCGTGGAGGGAATCGTCGAGACGGTGAAGGGGGCGCTCGACATGACACCGCCCGAGCTCGCGGCGGACATCTACGAGAGCGGTATCTTTCTCACCGGCGGCGGCGCGCGGCTGCGCGGGCTGCCGGAGCTGCTCTCGAGCGCTACGGGAATTACGG
>CAJFTX010000095.1 GCA_904420075.1 uncultured Clostridia bacterium
CCGAGCGGCTGATCAGGTCCTCCACGGTATTGATACCGGCGCGCTTGAGGCAGTTGAACGAGCGAACCGAGAGGTCGAGCTCCTCGATCGTAATCTCGAGCACCTTCTCCTTGCTCGCGACTTCCTTCTCGATCATCACGTCCATGCTCTTCGCCTCGTCCGAGAGATCGATGAAGAGATTCAAGTGCTCGCTCATAATCTTCGCCGCAAGGCTCAGCGCCTCGTCCGCGTCGATCGTCTTGTTCGTATAGACCTCAAGCGTCAGCTTATCGTAGTCGGTCACGTTGCCGACACGGGTGTTCTCCACCGTATAATTGGCCTTGTAGACCGGCGTGTAGATCGAGTCGATCGGGATCACGCCGATGGCCTGCGGAACGTTCGGGGCGTTCCGGTCGGCCGGGACATAGCCGCGGCCCTTCGAGAGGGTGATTTCCATATAGAGCTTGCCCTCGCTGCTCATCGTGGCGATCACGAGCTCGGGGTTCAGAACCTCGACCTCTCCGTCCGCCTTGATGTCGCCCGCGGTGATAACGCCCTCGCCCTCCGCCTCGATATAGACGGTCTTCGTCCCCTCACAGTGCAGCTTGCAGATCAGCTGCTTGATGTTCAGGATGATCTCAGTCACATCCTCCTTGACGCCCGGAATGGTCGAAAACTCGTGCTGTACGCCGTCGATCTTGACCGACGTCGCCGCCACGCCCGGCAGGGAGGAGAGCAGGATTCTTCTCATGGAGTTTCCGAGGGTCGTGCCGTAGCCCCGCTCCAGCGGCTCCACGACAAAACGGCCGTAGGACTTATCCTCGGACAGCTCCGCAATCTCGAGTCTCGGCTTCTCGATTTCAATCATACGTTGAACCTCCTTACAGGTGGTCGGGCGATTTAGAATTATAATCGCCCGCCGTCAGGTGAATTACAGTGATTCAACCGATTACTTCGAGTAGAGCTCGACGATCAGGTGCTCCTCGAGCGGCAGATCAATATCCTCGCGCGCGCAGAGGGTGACGACCTTCGCCTCACAGGTATCGCGGTTGAGGTCCAGCCACTTCGGCACGGGACGGGAGGCGTTCGCCTCCAGGATGGATTTGATCTTCTCAGAGTCGCGGCTCTTGGTCTTCAGGGTGATGACGTCGCCCGGCTTGACCAGGTAGGAGGCGATATTGACCTTTCTTCCGTTGACTGTAAAATGACCGTGGAGCACCAGCTGACGTGCCTCCGGTCTAGACATAGCAAAGCCTAACCTATAGACCACATTGTCCAGTCTGCTCTCGAGCAGCTGGAGCAGGTTCTCACCGGTGACGCCCGGCTTCTTCTCGGCCATCTCGAAGTAGTGGTAGAACTGACCCTCGAGAACGCCGTAATATCTTCTCGCCTTCTGCTTCTCACGCAGCTGCAGGCCGTACTCAGACGCCTTTCTCGCTCTCGCCTTGCCGTGCTGGCCCGGCGCGAACGCACGCTTGGTCAGGGTGCACTTGCCGGAATAGCACTTCTCACCCTTGAGGAAAAGCTTAGTCCCCTCTCTGCGGCAGAGACGGCAGACGGCTCCTGTATATCTTGCCATTTATTTTCTCCGTTCTCCGGCGATTTGAAGTATAAAAGTTTTGGCGCCCGGGCCCTTTCGCCGGAAAGGGCGGGCAAAAATTCTCCCCGGGCCGGGGATAAAATTAGACGCGTCTTCTCTTCGGAGGACGGCAGCCGTTGTGCGGAATCGGGGTCACGTCCTTGATCATCGTAACCTCGAGCCCTGCGGTCTGCAGCGCACGGATCGCCGCCTCACGGCCGGCGCCCGGGCCCTTGACATAGACCTCAACGGTCTTCAGGCCGTGCTCCATCGCGGCCTTTGCAGCCGTCTCAGCGGCGGTCTGCGCCGCGAAGGGAGTGGACTTCTTGGAGCCGCGGAAACCGAGGCCGCCCGAGCTCGCCCACGCGAGGGCGTTGCCCGCGGTGTCGGTGATGGTGACAATGGTGTTGTTGAAGCTGGAACGGATGTGCGCCGCGCCGCGCTCAATGTTCTTCCGCTCACGACGCTTTCTGGTCGTGCCCTTCTTCGCTGTAACTTTGGCCATCTCTATCTCCCTCCTTACTTCTTCTTATTCGCGATGGTCTTTCTCGGACCTTTTCTCGTTCTCGCGTTGGTCTTGGATCTCTGTCCACGGACAGGTAAGCCTTTTCTATGTCTAATGCCCCTGTAACAGCCGATTTCTACCAGCCGCTTAATGTCGAGGCCAATCTCACGGCGGAGGTCGCCCTCAACTGTGAAATTCTTGTCAATACAGTCACGGAGCTTCTGCTCATCCTCTTCGGTGAGGTCTTTCACTCTCGTATCCGGGTTGACCCCGGTCATGTCGATAATGGTTCTGGCCCGGTTGATGCCGATGCCGTAAATGTAGGTAAGTCCGACTTCAACCCGCTTCTCCTTGGGCAGATCGACTCCTGCAATTCTCGCCATTTACTTGTACACCTCCTATGTTTTGGGTAAAACGATAACGGGCAATTTCTGTCCGATTCCTCCGAGCTCCGCCGCAAGTGCGGCGGTCAGCCGCGCCCGGAAATTCCCGGATTAGCCCTGCTTCTGCTTGTGCTTCGGATTCTCGCAGATCACCATAACTTTGCCTTTTCTCTTGATGATCTTGCACTTCTCACAAATCGGTTTTACGCTGGGTCTGACTTTCATCTTTTTTCCTCCTTCCACACCGCTTCTAAAAGCGGTTTACAGGGAAACCTGCTCGCCGCGCTCCTTATTTTCCGCGCCAGATGATCCGGCCGCGGGTCGGGTCATAGGTCGAGATCTCAACGGTGACCTTGTCGCCCGGAAGGATGCGGATAAAATTCATGCGGAGCTTGCCCGAGATGTGCGCCAGGATCACATGGTCGTTCTCCAGCTTCACCTGAAACATCGCGTTGGGCAGCGCGTCGACTACGACGCCCTCCAGCTCAAAAACGTCATCTTTGGCCAAAAGTTCCCCTCCTAATCTTGGTCAGAGGCGGCAAACGCCGCCAGAATTTTGCGGATGTCCGAGGCCTTTACCGTCTCGCCGCGGGCGAGCTGCTCGGACACTCCCGGCACCGTCTCCAGCACCGGTTCGACGTGCCTGATATTCTTCCGCTTGGGACACTCATACCGCCGGCTCTTTCCGTCGATGAGAAGGACCGAGCCGTCCTCCGCCCTGTCCATCACAAAGTGGAGCTGTCCTTTGTCGTGTCCCCGGAGACTTCTCACTAAGCACCCTATTTTCAGTTCCATCAGTGCCTCTCAGTCGTCAGAATTTCGGGCTCCCCTTCGGTCACGGCTACGGTGTTCTCATAGTGCGCCGAGAGCGCGCCGTCCACCGTCACCGTTGTCCACTTGTCCGAGAGAATTCTCACCCGGCAGTCGCCCATGTTCACCATCGGCTCGATCGCGAGCACCATCCCCGGTCGGAGACGGACGCCCCGTCCCGCCGTCCCGTAATTTGGAACCGCCGGGTCCTCATGGAGCGCCCGGCCGATTCCGTGGCCGGTAAAGTCCCGCACCACCGAGTAGCCGTGCCGCTCCACATAGGCGGCCACCGCCGCCCCGATGTCTCCGATCCGCATCCCTGCGCGCACCACTTTGAGCGCCTCAAAAAAGCTCTCTCTGGTCACCCGGATCAGCTCCTTCGCCTCGTCGCTTACCTCCCCGACCGGGAAGGTGCGCGCCGCGTCTCCGTGAAATCCGTCCTTGACGCAGCCGGTGTCGATACTCACGATGTCGCCCTCTTTGAGGACGCGCGAGCCGGGGATTCCGTGGATCACTTCGTCATTTACTGAAATACACGCCGTGGCGGGAAATCCGCCGTAGCCGAGGAAGTTCGGCTTCGCGCCGTTCTTTACGATGTGCGCGTGAATCAGCTGGTCGAGATGCGCCGTGGTGACGCCGGGGGCGATGTGCCCCCGCACCAGGTGCAGCGCCTCGACCGTGATCCGGCCGGCCTCCCTCATCTTTTCTAAGTCCTGCTCTGATTTAATCGAAATCATTCTTCTCTCAACGCCTTCAGCGTCTCCTTTGTGGTGTCCGCTACCTCTTCCTGGCCGATCACAATTCGTAAGAGCCCCTTCGCGTAGTAGTACTCTTTGAGCTGTTCGGTCTGGTCGTGGAAGGTCGCAAGGCGCCGTTTGATCGTCTCGGGCTGATCATCCGCACGGATGACAAGCTCGGTGCCGCAGCGGTCACAGTGTACGCCGTCCGCCGCGGGATTGTAGTTGATGTGGTAAGACGAGCCGCAGTGCGGACAGGTCCTCCGCCCGGTGAGCCGGTTCAGGATCTCCTCATCCGGCACCTCGATCGAGAGAACCCGGTCGACTTCGACTCCCATCCGCTCGAGCGTCTCCGCCTGCTCCACATTGCGCGGCACCCCGTCCAGGATGTAGCCGTCCCTGCAGTCCGCACGTGCGAGCCGCTCCTTCAGAATGTCCATCACGATCTCATCCGGCACAAAAATTCCGGCGTCGATCAGCTCCTTGACCTTCCGGCCGAGGGGCGTCCCCTCCCGCACCGTCTCACGCAGCATATTGCCGGTCGAGATGGTCGGAATCTTGTACTCGGCCGAGATGATCTCAGCCTGAGTCCCTTTTCCGGCGCCGGGTGCGCCGAGCAGTATAATTTTCATTTTCTAGCCCTCCGAATCAGTCAAGAAAGCCTTTGTAGTGACGCATGAGCAGCTGCGACTCGATCTGCTTGTAAGTCTCGATCGCGACGCCGACAAGGATCAGGAGCGATGTACCGCCGATCTGAACCGAGAGGCCGGTGTAGCCGATGAGAATCGGCGCGAGCGCGATCACCGCCAGGAACAGAGCGCCCAGCATGGTGATCTTCGAGAGCACCTTTGTGATAAAGTCGCTGGTGGGTTTGCCCGGACGGATGCCCGGAATAAAGCCGCCGTTTTTCTTGATGTTGTTTCCGATCTCAACCGGATTGAACTGGAAGGTGGTATAGAAATAGTTAAAGAATATGATCAGCAGGAAGTAGAGCACGGCGTAGAACCAGCTCCGGTAGCTGAACAGATCCAAAAATCCCGCCCAGAAGGTGCCTGCATCCGGATTCGGGAACGCGAGCGCGATCGTCGCGGGCAGCGAGATCAGCGACTGCGCGAAGATGATCGGCAGAACGCCGGTCATGTTGACCTTGATCGGGATGTGCGAGGCCTGGCCGCCGTACATCTTCCGGCCGACGACCCGCTTGGCGTACTGCACCGGAATTCTCCGCTCGCCGCCAGTCATGATGACGATGAACACAACCATCGCGAGCATGCCGAGCACCAGCAGCGCCGGAATCCACCAGGTCGAGCCGTTTGTGCCCGCGGTGCTGATCAGCGTGCCGATCAGAGCCGGACCTCTCGAGACGATACCCGCAAACAGGATGATCGAGATACCGTTGCCGATTCCCTTCTCATTGACCTGCTCGCCGAGCCACATCAGGAAGGTCGAGCCCGCCGTGAAGCTGAGCATGATGATGATCGCCGGGAAAATACCGGTGTCGGTCAGGGCACTTTGGCCATTCACGCCATTTCTCAGGCCCATGTAGTAGGCAAACGACATCAGAAGTGAGATGCCGACAGTGGTATAGCGGGTGATGGTCGCGAGCTTCTTCTGGCCGTCCGGCTGCTTTGCGATCCGCTCAAGCGCCGGAATGCCGATGGTCAGAAGCTGAATGATAATCGATGCGTTGATATACGGGGTGATCGAGAGCGAGAAGATGGTGGCCTGCGAGAGGCCGCCGCCGCTCATCATGTCGAGATACGAGAAGATGGTACCGCCTGCGGTGACGTTCGCAAACATCTGCGAAAGTACATCAGCGCTGATAAACGGAACCACGATAGCCGAGCCTATTCTGAAAATCAGAATTACAAAAATTGTATAAAGAATTTTCTTTCTGAGGTCTGCTACTTTCCACGCGTTCTTAATTGTCTCGAACATAGTTATGCAACCACCTCTGTCTTGCCGCCAGCGGCCTCAATCTTCTCCTTTGCGGATTTCGAGAACTTTGCGGCACGGACGGTGAGCGCCTTGGTGATCTCACCATTTCCGAGGATCTTCACGCCGTCGAGGGTCTTCTTGATGATGCCGGCCTCGATCAGAGCGTCGGCGTCCACAATCGCGCCGGCCTCAAAGTCGTTCAGCCGGTCCACATTGACCGCGACATACTCGGTGGCGAAGATGTTGTTGAATCCTCTCTTCGGAATACGTCTGGAAAGCGGCATCTGGCCGCCCTCAAAGCCGGGACGGACGCCGCCGCCCGAGCGGGCTTTCTGACCCTTGTGACCCTTACCCGCGGTCTTGCCGTTACCCGAGGCGATTCCTCTGCCCTTGCGGTAGACCGCCTTGGTCGAGCCCTCTGCGGGTTTCAGTTCAAAAAGCTTCATGCTTTGCACCTCCTTTTGATTCTTATTTCTCTGTGACTTCGATCAGGTGCGAAATCTTCGCAATCTTACCCTTGGTCGCCGCGTTGTCCGGCTGCACGGTCACGTCGCCGATCTTTTTAAGACCCAGCGCGTGCGCAGTCGCGATCTGCTTTGCGAGCCGGCCGGAAAGCGACCTTGTGAGCTTTATCGTAATATCTGCCATTTCGTGTCTCCTCCGTTTCTTCAGCCCTGCGGCTTACGCCTCGAGGGGATTCTTGCCGCGGATCGCCGCGACCTGCTCCGCCGTTCTCAGCGACTTGAGGCCCTCGATCGTCGCGTTGACGACGTTTCTCGGATTGTTGGAGCGCAGAGACTTGGCTCTGATGTCCTTGATGCCGGCCATCTCGACGATCGCACGGACCGAGCCGCCCGCGATAACGCCGGTACCTTCGGCCGCCGGCTTCATCAGGACGCGGCCCGCGCCGAATTTGCCGAGCACCTCGTGCGGAATGGTCGTCCCCTTCAGGGAGACTCTGACCAGATTCTTCTTGGCGTCCTCGATGCCCTTGCGAATCGCGTCGGGAACCTCGGAGGACTTGCCGAGTCCGCAGCCGACAAGGCCATTTCCGTCGCCCACGACGACCAGCGCCGCAAACTTGAAGATACGGCCGCCCTTGACGGTCTTGCTGACACGGTTGATGCTGACCACTCTCTCCTGCAGCTCAAGAGAGTTAACATCGATCTTCTCAAGCATGTATTTCGTTACCTCCGTTAGAATTTGAGTCCACCCTCACGGGCGCCCTCAGCGAGCTCCATGATGCGGCCGTGGTAGATATTGCCGCCGCGGTCGAACACGACCTCGGTGATGTTCTTCTCAGCCGCTCTCTTCGCGATCAGCGCACCGACCGCCTTCGCAGCCTCCTTGTTGCCGCCGTAACCGGCGATCTCCTTATCGAGCGAAGAGGCGGAAGCGAGCGTTACGCCTGCCTGGTCGTCGATGATCTGCGCATAGATATTGCTCAGCGAACGGAACACCGAGAGACGCGGACGAGCAGCAGTACCGCTGAGCTTGCCGCGAATTCTCTTGTGTCTCTTAAGTCTTGCCTTATTGCTATCGGCTCTTTTGACCATCTTACTTCACTCCTCTCCTTACTTCTTCGCCTTACCGGCTTTACCCTCTTTACGACGGACATACTCGCCCGCGTAACGGATCCCCTTACCCTTGTAGGGCTCCGGCGGCCGCTTCTCGCGAACTTCCGCCGCGAACTGACCGACCTTCTGCTTGTCGGCTCCCGAGATGACAATCTCGTTCGGGCCCGGCACCTCAATGGTGATCCCCTCGATCTCGTCCATTGTGACCTGGTGCGAGTAGCCGAGGTTCATCACCAGCTGCTTGCCCTGCTTCGCAGCTCTGTAACCGACGCCCTGCACCTCGAGCTTCTTCGAGAAGCCCTCGGACACACCCACAACCATGTTGTGAATCAGGGTCCGGGTCAGTCCGTGGAGGCTCTTCACGAGCTTCTCCTCGGAGGTTCTCTCAACAACAACGGTATCTCCATCCTTCTTGATCACGATCTCCGGGCGGAACGCCTGGGAGAGCGTGCCCTTCGGGCCCTTCACTGTGACGAGGTTACCCTCCTCCAGCTTGAAGTCAACGCCTGCGGGAATCTGGATGGGCTTTCTTCCAATTCTGGACATTTCTTCTCTCCTCCTCCTAGATTACCACACAAACGCGAGGACCTCGCCGCCGACGCCCAGCTCTCTGGCCTTTCTGTCGGTCATGACGCCCTTGTTTGTGGAGATGATTGCAACGCCGAGGCCCTTCATCACCCGGGGCATATCCTCCACCCCCGAGTAGATGCGAAGACCGGGCTTCGAGACCCGGCGCAGGCCGGTGATGACCGAGGACTTGTTCGCGCCGTACTTGATGGTGACGCGGATGACGCCCTGTTTGTCATCGTCGATAACCTGATAGCTCTTAATAAAACCCTCTTCCACGAGGATGTCGGCGATCGCCTTCTTCATCTTGGAAGCCGGGATGTCCACTGTGTCGTGCTTTGCCGAGTTCGCATTGCGGATGCGTGTCAGCATATCTGCGATAGGATCAGTGATCTGCATACTCTTACCTCCTTTGCCAATTCTAAAAGTTTACCAGCTGGCCTTTCTTACGCCCGGAATCTGGCCCTTGTAAGCAAGCTCTCTAAAGCAGATACGGCAGATCCCGTATTTGCGAAGGTAAGCGTGCGGACGGCCACAAATCTTGCATCTGTTATAAGCCTGCGTCGAGAACTTCGGAGTTCTCTGCTGCTTGATTTTCATTGACGTCTTCGCCAAAGATATTCCCTCCTCTACTTACTTAGAAAACGGAGCGCCCATCAGCGAAAGAAGCTCCTTGGCCTCCTCATCGGTGTTCGCCGTTGTGATGAAAGCGATGTCCATACCGCGGACCTTGTCAACCTTGTCGTACTCGATCTCCGGGAAGATCAGCTGCTCTTTGAGGCCGAGGTTGTAGTTGCCTCTGCCGTCGAAGGCGTTCGGGTTGATACCGCGGAAGTCACGGACACGGGGCAGCGCAAAGCCAAACAGACGGCCGAGAAATTCGTACATCTTCTCGCCGCGCAGCGTGACCTTCACGCCGATCGGGGTGCCCTCACGCAGCTTGAAGTTCGCCACCGAGTGGCGCGCCTTACAGACGACCGGCGCCTGACCGGTGATGGCGGCGAGATCGGTCACGACCGAGTCGATCACCTTGGCGTTATCCTTGGCGTCGCCGCAGCCGACGTTGATCACAATCTTGTCGAGCTTCGGGATCTGCATCGGGCTCTTGTAAGAGAACTTCTTCATCAGAGCCGGTGCAACTTCATTTTTATATAACTCTCTGAGTTGAGCCATCTTTATCCTCCTTTTTGCAAATGCGATGCATCTGCGAAATGATTACAGGGTCTCGCCGCACTTCTTGCAAACGCGGACCTTCTTGCCGTCCTTCTCCACCTTCACGCCGGTGCGGACAGCCTTGTCGCACTTCTTGCAGTACATCTGGACCTTGCAGGCGTAGAGCGGGCCCTCAGCCTTCACAATACCGCCCTGCTCGCCCTGTCTGCGGGGCTTGACGTGCTTGGTGACGGTGTTGATGCCCTCGACGATGACCTTGCCCTCCTTCGGAGCGACCTCGACGACCTTACCCTTCTTGCCCTTGTCCTTACCGGAGATGACAACGACGGTATCTCCCTTTTTGACATGTAAATTATTCATATCTTCCGCTACCTCCGATTAAAGCACTTCGGGCGCGAGCGACAGGATCTTCATGTAGTCCTTGTCACGCAGCTCTCTGGCCACCGGGCCAAAGATACGAGTGCCCTTGGGGTTTTTGTCCTCTTTGATGATAACGGCCGCGTTCTCCTCGAACCGGATGTAGGAGCCGTCCGCGCGGCGGACGCCCTTGACCGAGCGGACGATAACCGCCTTTACGACCTCACCTTTTTTTACAACGCCGCCGGGTGTTGCTTTTTTGACAGAAGCTACCACGACGTCGCCGATATTTGCAAACTTTCTGCCTGTGCCGCCCAGCACACGGATGCACATAAGCTCTTTGGCACCGGTGTTGTCCGCGACCTTCAGGTATGACTGCATCTGAATCACGGTCTGTTCCTCCTTCTTCGAATTTCGTCTTACTTGGCCTTCTCGATGACCTTCACAAGGCGCCATCTCTTGTCCTTGGAAAGGGGCCGGGTCTCCATGACCTGCACCTTGTCGCCGATGCCGCACTCATTGTTCTCGTCGTGGGCCTTCAGCTTGTAAGTGCTCTTGACGATCTTCTTATAAAGCGGATGCTTCACGCGGTCCTCAATCGCGACCACGATGGTCTTATCCATTTTATCAGAGACGACCTTGCCGACTCTGGTCTTTCTAAAAGCTCTCTCACTCATGAGTGTATCCTCCTTTCAAGCGTTACGCCTCTTTCTTCAGCTCTACTTCGTGCAGAACGGTCATCAGTCTCGCAATCGACTTCTTGACCTCGACAATCCGCATGGGGTTGTCAAGCTGGTTGATGGCGTTCTGGAATCTGAGGTTCATAAGCTCGCTTTTGAGGTCGAGCAGCTTCTGCTGCATCTCCTCGGGGGACATCTCTCTGATTTCCTTAATAGTCATTATGCTTCACCACCCGTTTCTTTCGCGGTCTCGCGCTTGATGAACTTGCACTTGACAGGGAGCTTGTGGCTCGCAAGTCTCATCGCCTCTCTCGCGGTCTCCTCACTGATCCCGCTCATCTCAAACAGAATTCTGCCCGGCTTTACAACTGCAACCCAGTACTCCGGGGAACCTTTACCGGAACCCATTCGGGTCTCGGCCGGCTTCTCAGTGACCGGCTTATCCGGGAAAATCTTGATCCAGACCTTACCGCCACGCTTGGTGTAACGGGTCATGGTGATACGGGCCGCCTCGATCTGGTTTCCGGTGATCCAGGCCGGCTCGGTGGAGACGAGCGCGTAATCGCCGTATGCGATCTGGTTGCCGCGGGTGGCCTTACCGGTCAGTCTGCCGCGGTGCACTCTTCTATACTTAACTCTCTTCGGCAGCAGCATTACTTCGCGCCTCCTTCCCTCTTCTCTGTGCGCTTCACGGACGGGAGAACCTCGCCCTTGTAGATCCAGACCTTCACGCCGATGCGGCCGTAGGTGGTCGCAGCCTCGGCAAAGCCGTAGCCGATGTCCGCGCGCAGTGTCTGCAGCGGGATGGTACCCTCGTGGTAGCTCTCGCTTCTCGCGATCTCGGCGCCGTTCAGACGTCCGGAGACGGCGATCTTGATGCCCTTCGCACCCGCCTTCATCGTGCGGAAGAGCGACTGCTTCATCGCACGGCGGAAGCTCATTCTCTTCTCGAGCTGGAGCGCAATGCTCTCCGCGACCAGCTGTGCGTTGGTGTCGGGGTTCTTCACCTCAACTGTGCTGATGGGGGCGACGGGCTTGCCGATCAGAGCCTCCACATTCGCGCGCAGCTTCTCGATCTCGGCGCCCTGACGGCCGATGACCATGCCGGGTCTCGCACAGTGAATGATGATCTTAACTTTATCCGCTCTCTCAATCTCGATCTGCGGCACGCCTGCGCCGTAGAGCGTCTTCTTGAGATAATCTCTAATCTTCTTGTCTTCCACGAGGGTGTCGCCGAAGGTGTCCTTGCCGACAAACCATCTGGAGTCCCAGTTCTTGATGACGCCGACTCTCAGCCCGTGGGGATTCACTTTCTGTCCCATATCTTTACCTCCTTTTCCGCCTTATTCTCTCTCGCCCAGGACAACCGTGATGTGCGAAGTCCGCTTCAGGATTCTGAAGGCTCTGCCCTGCGCTCTCGGCATCACTCTCTTGAGGACCGGACCCGGGCAGACATAGCAGCTCTTCACATACAGCTTGTCAGCGCTCATGTGGTGGTTGTTCTCGGCGTTGGCCGCCGCGCTCTTTAAGAGCTTCGCGAGCGGCTCGCTCGCGGCTTTGGGAGTATGTTTCACGATCGCCATCGCCAGCTCGAGGTCCTTCCCTCTGATCAGGTCGAGCACGATGCTGACCTTACGCGGCGAAATGCGAATAAATTTCGCTATCGCTTTTGCTTCCACTTAATTCGTCTCCTCCTTTCACGGTACCGTGAACTTATTTCGTATTAGAAGTTTTGGAACCGGAATGGCCCTTAAAGGTTCTGGTCGGGGCAAACTCGCCGAGCTTGTGGCCGACCATGTCCTCGGTGATGTAGACCGGGACGTGCTTTCTCCCGTCGTGGACGGCGATGGTGTGGCCGACGAAATCCGGGAAGATGGTCGAGGCTCTCGACCAGGTCTTGAGCACTTTCTTCTCATTGGCGCTGTTGAGCTCTCTGACTCTCTTTATCAGTTCAGGGGCGACGAAGGGCCCCTTCTTCACGCTTCTGCTCACTTGTGATCTCCTTTCAGCAATCGTTACGCGGCTCTTACTTGCTGCCGCGGCGCTTTAAGATAAACTTGTCGGTCTTGGCCTTCTTGTCTCTGGTCTTGTAACCGAGCGCCGGCTTGCCCCACGGGGTCACAGGACCCGGGCGTCCGATCGGGCTCTTGCCCTCACCACCGCCGTGCGGGTGATCGCAGGGGTTCATGACCGAGCCGCGTACGGTCGGCCGCCAGCCCATGTGGCGCTTCTTACCGGCCTTACCGATGTTCACATTGGCGTGGTCGGTGTTGCCAACCTGACCGATGGTCGCCATGCACTCGAGGCTCACAAGTCTCACCTCGGAGGAGGGGAGTCTCACCTGGGCGTAGCCCTTCTCCTTCGCGAGCAGCTGTGCGGAGTTGCCCGCCGAGCGGACCAGCTGGCCGCCCTTGCCCGGGTGGAGCTCAATGTTGTGGATCACAGTACCGTCCGGGATCGCGGAGAGCGGCAGGCAGTTGCCCGGCTTGATGTCCGCGTCCTTGCTCGCGACGACCTTGTCGCCCGCCTTCAGGCCGACAGGAGCGAGGATGTATCTCTTCTCGCCGTCCTCATACTGGACCTTCGCGATGTAGGCGCTTCTGTTCGGATCGTACTCGATCGAGATAACCTCGGCCGGCATATCCATCTTGTCGCGCTTGAAATCGATGATTCTGTACTTGATCTTGTTGCCGCCGCCGTGGTGACGGACGGTGATGCGGCCGTAGCTGTTGCGGCCGGCCTTCTTCTTCAGGGTGACCAGAAGGCTCTTCTCAGGCTTATGTCCGGTAAGCTCCTCAAAGGAGGGCACCGTCATCTGGCGTCTCGCCGGAGACGTCGGTTTGTATGCTTTCAATGCCATGTTCTTTCACTCCTTTAAGTCTTAGATTACATCATGCCCTCGAAGAACTCGATGGGCTTGGAGCCCTCTGCGAGCTTCACAATGGCTTTCTTCTTCGCTGCGCGGCGGCCGCTGTGCACGCCCATCCGCTTGATTTTTCCCTCACAGTTGATGGTGTTGACCTTCTCGACCTTCACCTTGAAGATCTCCTCAACCGCGTCCTTGATCTCGGTCTTGGACGCGTCCACCGCAACCTCGAAGGTGTAAACAAGATTTGCAACGCCGGTCATGCTCTTCTCGCTGATGAGCGGCTTTCTGATTACATCGTACGCTGTTTTCATTACGCGAACACCTCCACAATCCGGGCAACCGCGTCGCTCGAAGCGATGACGTTGTCATACTTCACAAGGTCATAGACACAGGTGGTCGAAGCGGTGCTTACTTTTACGCCGGGGATGTTCCGGGCGGACAGCACGAGATTCTTCTCCACATCCGCTGTGAGGATGAGGGTCTTGCCCGTGAGGCCCAGCGCCGAGAGCATCGACACGGCTTTCTTTGTCTTGATCTCCTCGAAGCCGTACTTGTCGACAACGGTGAAGTTCCCCTCTGCGACCTTCATCGAGAGCGCGGACTTCATCGCAAGTCTCTTCTGCTTCTTGTTCATCGCGAGCCGGTAGTCGCGGGGCTTCGGCGCAAACGCGATACCGCCGTGGGTCCACTGCGGCGCTCTGGTCGAGCCCTGTCTGGCGCGGCCGGTGCCCTTCTGTCTCCAGGGCTTTCTGCCGCCGCCGGCGACCTCTGCTCTGGTCAGCGCGCTCTGGGTGCCCTGGCGCTGATTCGCAAGGTACATCACAACGGCGCTGTGGATAAGTGCTCTATTCACTTCGATGCCAAAGACGGCGTCGAGCAGCTCGATCTCGCCTGTCTTCTTTCCGGTAATATCGAGAACCTGAATGTTAGGCATGTTGTTTCCTCCTTCCCGTCTTCTTACGCCTTAACGGCGGACTTGATGTAGACAATCCCGTTCTTCGGGCCGGGGATCGCACCTTTGACAACCAGCATGTTGTTCTCAGCGTCCACCTTGACTACGTCGAGATTCTGGATGGTGACCCGCTCATTTCCGAGCTGACCAGGCAGCTTCTTGCCCGGCATCACTCTCGAGGGATCGGTCGCGGAGCCGTTCGAACCCGCATGTCTGTGGTTCGGGCCGGTACCGTGCGTCCGTCTCATGATCGCACCGTTCCATCTCTTCACCGTACCGGCGTAACCCTTACCTTTGGAGGTGCCGGTCACATCGACCACGTCGCCCGCGGCGAAGACGTCCGCCTTCAGGATGTCGCCCACGTTCACCTCGTCGAAGTTCTCGCAGCCGAACTCCGCGAGATATTTCTTATAGGCGGCGCCTGCCTTGTCAAAATGGCCCTTCACAGGCTTTGTGAGTCTCTTCTCCACTGTATCCGAGAAGCCGAGCTGAATGGCCTTGTAGCCGTCCTTCTCCTCGGTCTTCTTCTGGGTGACGACGCAGGGGCCGGCCTCGATGATGGTGACCGGAACGACCTTCCCGTCCTCATCAAAGATCTGTGTCATGCCGACTTTTCTGCCGATGATGCCTTTTTCCATGATTTTTCTCTCCTTCTTCGGTTATTGGTTGGAAAATTCCAACTTGACCCGCGCCTTGCGGCGCGATACGGCGGTTCTCTTAGACCTTGAGCTCAAAATCCACGCCCGCCGGCAGCTCGAGGCTCATGAGCGCGTCGATCGTCTTCTGCGACGGCTTCACGATGTCGATGAGCCGCTTGTGGGTTCTCATCTCAAACTGCTCACGGCTATCCTTATACTTATGGACAGCGCGCAGGATGGTCACGACCTCCTTCTCAGTGGGCAGCGGGATCGGCCCGGACACCTTCGCGCCGCTTCTGGTCGCGGTGTCCACGATCTTCTCCGCCGACTGATCGATGAGGTTGTGATCGTAGCTCTTGAGTCTGATTCTGATCTTCTTTGTCTCAGCCATGGAATGTTTCGCCTCCTAAATTTTTTGGGTTTAGGTGACTGTCCTCTCGCAAATTCCTTACACCCTCCCGGGTGTTTCATCTCGTGACATAAAAATACCGGATAACACTGCGGCAGTTTTATCCGGACCAAAAAAACCTCTAACCCCTTGTTCATCGTGTGCCGCACGCACATTGCCACAGTGGGGAGAGAGTCGCACCACGAGTGGAAAAGGTCGCCCTTCTCCGAAGATGCTTTGCTATCATTTTCAGTCGCCCGTTTTCCGGACATACTCTGCGGAAATTAACCCGTCGTCGAGGACGGCAACCTCCCGCTTCATCGCATACCTAATCACGCTAATATAGAATACTACACGAGCGCCTGAAAAGCAAGGGTTTTTTACGATTTTTTTGCGAGAATTTCGCACAAATTCCCGGCGCCACAAGCGCTCTGGTCCCGTCAGATTTTCTACCACAAAATATGGCAGTCCGGTCTTGGCAGCCCCGTCTTTATGGTATACTATAATAGGTAAGAAAGAAGACGGGGGAGGACTGTATGATACGACTCGGTGTGGATCTCGGCGGAACCGGGATCAAAGTGGGGCTGGTAGAAAACGGCCGCATCCTGAAGAAGGGGAGCTGCCCGACCGGGGCGGCGGACGGGGCGGAGGCCGTGATCGACCGGATCGCCGCGCTCTGCCGCGAGGTGGCGGGAGAGAAGCTCAAAACACTCTCTTCGGCCGGCATCGGCACGCCCGGGGTGCTCTCGGCGGACGGCGGAGAGGTGATCTTAGCCGCCAACCTCAATTTTGTCCACACGCCGCTGGCCGCGGAGCTCTCACGCAGGCTCGGCTTTCCGGTCCGCGCGGAGAATGACGCCAACTGCGCGGCCCTCGCCGAGAGCAAATTCGGCGCGGCGGCGGGCTGCCGGAATGTGGTGCTGGTCACCCTCGGCACCGGCGTCGGCGGCGGGGTGATCGTCGGCGGAGAGATTCTCTCCGGCGCGCACTGCTCTGCGGGGGAGCTCGGACACATGACCCTCGCAATGGACGGCGAGCGGTGCACCTGCGGGCGGCGCGGCTGCCTCGAGGCGTACGCCTCCGCGACGGCGCTCGTGCGGGACACCCGGCGGGCGATGGAGGCGCACCCCGACTCCGCCCTCTGGCGGGCGGCGGGCGGGAGCGAGGAGCTCCCCCGCGAGGAGCTCCCCCGCGAGGAGCTGCTCCGCCGGGTAAACGGGCGCACCGCCTTTCTCGCCGCGCGCGAGGGGGACGCGGCGGCGAGCGCCGTCGTCTCCGCTTACATTCATGCGCTCGCGGAGGGGATCGCAAACCTCGTCAACCTCTTCCGGCCGGAGAAGGTGCTGCTCGGCGGCGGTATCTCCCACGAGGGGGACCCGCTGCTGCTCCCGCTCGAAGAAGAGGTGCGTGCGCTCGCCTACGGCGGGCCGATCGGCATCCCGATCCCGCCCATCCGCCGCGCCACCCTTGGCAACGACGCGGGGATCATCGGCGCAGCGCTGCTTTAAGCCGGGAGGTGCGCCATGGAATGTCTGATCTGTGGAAAACCGCTGCAATACGGCACCACCGAGCGGGAGATGACCTGCGCATACTGCGGGGAGACCTTTCTCAGCAGCGCCAGCTGCGCGGACGGGCACTATATCTGCGACCGGTGCCACGCGGAGCGCGGGGTGGAGCTGATTCTGCACCACTGCCGGCGCAGCACCTCTAAAAACCCCATCCAAATCGCCCAGGAGCTGATGGAGCTCCCGCTCGTCCACATGCACGGCAACGAGCACCACATCCTGGTGGGCGCGGCGCTGCTCACCGCCTACCGCAACGCCGGCGGCGAGGTGGAGCTGTCTCCGGCGCTCGAGGAGATGCACACCCGCGGCAGCCGCTATCCGGGCGGCTCCTGCGGTTTTTGGGGCTGCTGCGGCGCGGCGGTCAGCGCCGGTATGTTCTGGAGCATCGTCACCGGGACCACCCCGCTCTCCGGGGAGTCCTGGGGGCTCGCAAACCGAATGACGGCGGGCGCGCTGGAACAGATCGGCGCGCTCGGCGGGCCCCGGTGCTGCAAGCGCAACTCCTTCACCGCGCTCCGGGCGGCGGCGGAATTTGTAAAGGCGCACCTCGGCGTCGCAATGGAGCTGCCCGGGCGGATCGAGTGCCGCCACTCGGCCGAAAACGCCCAGTGTCTGAGACGGCGCTGCCCCTATTATCCCGCCCGCTGAGCAGCCGTCCGCGCAATTCTCTCCGCGGCGAAACCCGTCGGAGTCCATCGAGGTGGGTCCCAAGCGGGGCGGAACAGATTCTCTCTCCTTCTTGACAGCGCTCCGGAAAAGGGATATAGTAAATTTACACAAACTCCGAACCCAAAGAAACGGCTCTGCGGGCGAGGAGCACAAAAAAAACATGGTCTTGTTCTCACCCCGACGGAGTTCCCGAGGGGGAAGGCGCGCTTTTCAGAATCCGCTTCCGCGCTCCGGCGCGCGAGGGGGCTGTTCTCGCCCGGGTGAGAACAGCCATCCCCGCGTCCGGGGCGCGGATTTTTTGAGGAGGAACTATGGAAAACCGGGTGGCTCTTGTCGGAATTATTGTGGAAAGCCCCGCGGCGGTGGAGCCGCTCAACCGTCTGCTGCACGACTACAGCGGCGCGATCATCGGCCGGATGGGCATTCCCCACCGCGCCCGGGGGCTGAACATCATCAGCGTGGTGATGGACGCGCCGCAGCGGGAGATCTCCGCCCTCTCTGGCAAACTCGGGCAGATCCCCGGCCTCTCGGTCAAGGTGGTCTACTCCAAAGCGGAGGTGAGCGGATGAACCTCTCAAAAGGCGACATCCTCTCGCTGCTCGCAGAGGGCGGGGAGGAGCTCTTCGCCCGGGCGGACGCCGTGCGCAGGCGGGAGAAGGGGGAATTTGTCGAGGTGCGCGCGCTGCTCGAGTTCTCCAACCACTGCCGGCGGCTCTGCCGCTACTGCGGACTGAACGCGGAGAACCGCAAGCTGCCCCGGTTCCGGCTCGACCCCTCGGAGATCGTCTCGCTCTCGCAGGAGGCGGCGCGCGCGGGCTATCGCACCGTCGTTTTGCAGTCGGGCGAGGACCGCAGTTACTCCCCCGAGGCGATCGGCGAGATGGTGCATAAGATCAAAAAAAGCGGGTGCGCCGTCACCCTCAGCTGCGGCGAGTGGCCGCGCGAGGTGTACGCCCACTGGCGCGCCTGCGGGGCGGACCGGTATCTCCTCAAGCACGAGACGGCCGACCCCGCGCTCTACCGCGCGCTGCACCCGGACAGTACCTTGAGCGCCCGGCTGCGCTGCCTGCGGGATCTAAAGGAGCTCGGCTATGAGACGGGCGGCGGCTTTATGGTCGGTCTGCCGGGCGAGACTCCGGAGACGCTCGCCGACAATCTGCTGCTACTCCAAACGATCGGCTGCGACATGGCAGGCATCGGCCCCTTTCTGCCGCACCCGGACACCGCGCTGCGGGACGCGCCGCCCGGCTCAGGGGAGCTCACAAGGCGGGCCGTGGCGGTGGCGAGGCTGCTGCTGCCGCGTGCGAATCTGCCCGCGACCACCGCGCTCACCGTGCTCGAAGGGGACCGGTCGGTCTTCTCCTGCGGGGCAAACGTGGTCATGAAGAAGATCACCCCCGGCCCCTGTAAAAAACTCTACCAGATCTATCCCGCCGACTTCCCCGACGCGGACATCCCGCAGGGGAGGAGAGAGGTTGAGGCGGAGATCCGCTCCTATGGGCGGACCCCGCGATAATTTTAGAGGAAAGGATTTTTCATATGTACA